>CAKZKQ010000441.1 GCA_937123825.1 uncultured Pseudomonadota bacterium | reverse complement strand
AGGGCGGCACCACGGGGGCGGCGGCCGAAGCGACAAAGCCGATGGCCTGAGAGACGCGGAAGGCGCTGGTGTTGCCAGCGGCCGGGGCTGCCACAGGGGCGGCGGGGGCGGCAAACGCAGGCGCTGCAGGAGCGGGCGCCGGCGTGGGCGCGGCGGCCTGAGGCGCGGGCGTGGCGGCGGCGGCCTGACCGTTGGTGGCGGGCGCTGCGGCGGCTTTGGGCGCCGGGGCGCTGACCCCATCGGGCTTTTCGGTGCTGAGCTCCATCAAGGGCTCGCCGACCTCAACGACATCATCAATCTCAACCAGGAAGCCGGCCACGTAGCCTTCCATCGGGGAGGGAAACTCCACGGTGGCTTTGTCGGTCTCGATCTCCGCCAATGGCGTGTCGATGCTGACGTGCTGGCCCACTTCAACCAGCCACTGGACAACGACCCCTTCCAGGACGGATTCCCCAAGTTCGGGCATGACGATGGTCTGAGATGCCATGGGTGTTCTCCCTTCCTTCTTTATTGCGTTGGCATTGCCAACCGGCGACCACTGGCCGCGTTGGTGTGTCCGAGGCTTCGAGCGCGCTGATAGCCGTCGCCCCGGTCTTTCTTTATGGATGGTGTCGGTGGCCATACCACGGCCACCAGAGCGGATCCATTTAATAAACTCCGCCCTGAACGTCAACCAACACCGGCCAATAGCGCTCTACTGATGGACCGATACCAAACTAGAGACAAAAGGCTTGCTGGTTTGGTCCAATTGGCGTTCGCCCCACCCACAGTGCTGGTCATCCGTACGGCGTTGCAGTCTTGAATGCAGAAAAATGCATTTTTTTGGCAACCAGCGCCGCCAGCGCCCGACAACCCCAACCCCGAAGCCAGGCCGCGGGCACAACGCCCAGATTTGTCCGGGGCCTGCTGTGACTTTTTATCTTTGGGGAAGAGGGACGCCATGAGATGGACGACGGCCTTGGATGTGTTGTGGGTGTGTGCGGCGGTGTTGACGCTCTTTGGATGCGGACAGCCTGCGGCAGATGTGCAGGCTTTGGATCAGGCCGCACCCGCCGAGGACTTTCGCCCCCCTGACTTTGCCTTCCCCCATGAGGAAGCGCGCTTGTGGATTAGCCGTCCGGCCCCCGGCGAGCAGCTCGATGGGCCGACCATCCGCGTGGAGGGTCGCCTTCAAGGGGTGGAGGGGGCCGTGACGGTGTGGATTGGCGATCGAGAGGCGGAGTTTCTGCCCGACGGGCGCTTTGTGGGCGCCATCGAGCCTCGCCATGGCCTCAACAAGCTTCAGGTTCGGGCGGTGTTGCACGACCAGGGCAGGGAGTTGGTGGTCCGCAGGGATGTGGTGTGGGGTCAGCGCTGGGCGAGCATCGATGCGCACCTGGTGGTGTTGCATGTGGGGCAGTCGGTGTGGGGGGATGGGGAGGCTTTTGAGGCCGATCCGTCGGCTTACGATGTCGCCCACGAGAATTTTGGCTCGCTGATGGGGGACATGCTCGCCCGTCGCCCCTTTGATGTCCCCCTTGACGACGTTTTGGACCAGCCAAGGGGCCTGCACCTTGATGAAGTGAGCGTGGATGTGGGGTCACCACGGGTTTTTGTGCACGCCAACGATGCCGATTTGGGTTTTGTGGCGCTCCTGGATGACATCTTGCTCACCATTTCGGGCCACGACCTGTCTGGCGCGACCCATTTGCCGTCGATCGACGGGGTGGCGCAGGCCAGTTTGGAGGTGACGGCCCGGATCGAGGTGGATCTGCACCAGGGAGAGGCCGTCTTTGAGGTCAAAGAGCCCGACATTGTGGTGCATCGCCTTCGATTTGAGGGGGAAGAGGCCGGGGTGCGGCGTTTTGAGCAGGGAGAGCTGCGCGATGTGCTGGTGGATGTGGTCCGCGAGCACATCGGCAACGTCATTTTGGAGCGCTGTGTGGACCAGATGGCGTCGTTTGGTGCCTCGGTGGGCATCGCTGGCGGCGAATTGGGGTGGTTTGACGCGCCCGAGGCCGCTTATGGTGCCCAACTCCGGGCCGCGACCGTGCGCGAGGGGGCCCTGGTGACGGCTTTTGAGGTGGATTCTGCCCCCTGGGCCGCCGAACCCCTGCCCATTCCTTTGATGACCGCCGTTTTGGAGCCCGAATCCGCGCCTGAAGGCGGCTTGCAGGCCTCGGTGAGCCTCAACGCGTTGACCGATCTGGCCGTTCGGCAGTGGGACGCCGGGATTTTGAGCCAAAGCATGGCCACGGCGTCGATGGGAGAGGGGTTGGCGCTGCACCCAGGGCTCTTGCCGGTGGTCAATCTTGCCGACGATGGGCAGATGGGCCCTGGATTGACGCTCGAATTGGGTCAGATCGAGGTGATCTTGGATGATTTGGCCCCCGACGCACAAGATCTGGGGGCGACGATGGTCTTTCGGGGGCAGGTGACGTGGGTGAACAACCGCCTGGCGTTCATTTTGGCGCCCGAACCCCGGGTCGAGGTGTGGCACCGGAGGGCTGGTGAGCAAGATTTGGTCTGGTTGGAGCGGGCGGAGCAGGTTGAGACGGTGCTCAGCACGGTCGTGGGGCCGCGCATGGCGATCGACTGGAACCGCAGGCTCTTGTGGGGCCCTGGTCAGGACGGTTTGAGCGGTCTTGGCGATGGGATCGAAGACATCGAGGCCGCTGTGTTGGACATTGTGCCGCAGCCGGGCGGCGGTCAGGGCCACGGCTGGGCGTGGGTGAGGGCGGATCCGCTGGTGACGCTCTTCAGGTAAGAGGGTTGTCGGGGTCGACCATGACGTCGAAGCCCTTGATCTGTGCCGGGTAGCGGATGAGCGGGCATTGGGGGACGTCCAGGCACTCCCCAGTGTCCACTTTAAAGCGCCAGTGGTGGATGTAGCAGACCAACACGCCGCCCATTTCGTTTTCGGGGCGCAGCAGCGCGCCGGCGTGTGGGCAAGCGGCGTCGTAGGCGATGACGTTGCCGCCTTCGACGCGAAAGATGATCAGATCCAGATCGTCGGCGACATCCATAAAGACGCGCCCTCCGCGAACGGGCAGATCAAAGATGCCGCAAAGGCGCTTCCAGGCCATGGTGACTCCGGCTCCTTCAAGAAACTTCGTGATGGGTCTTGGCCCCACTGAGTGCTGGGACGTGTGCCGCCCTTGATGCGCGGCCTCGTTCGGGTGCGATTGTCGGTCAAAGCCCTGGATATTTCAACGCAAGCTCAAGCAGGCACGACGCCAGCGTGGGGGCCAAGGCCCCGATCTGCGCTGGGGGTGCGTCTGCCGGGGCAGGTTCTTATGGGAAGCACCATGGCCATCAAGATCAAGCGCCGCCGTCGCGGCGATCAGCCCACTGTTTTTGCCACCGTCTGCGCCACCACCGGCGCCATGCAGGCGGTCAGCGTCAGCCCCAGCGTGGCGCGCCGTTATCTGGATCTGCACGCCATCCTGCCGCACGACCTGATGTCGTGGTCGGACGAGGCGCTCGATGAGTTGATCGAAGATCTGGACCCTCACGATGTCGACGCCTGTGAGCGCGTGTTGATCCTCCTGGCCCACCACCGCAGCCAGACGGCGTGTGTGTTGTTGCGGGAGTTGTTTGACACGCTGCCGGAGGACTTGAGGGCGTTTGCAGAGCTGGCCTACGCCGAGAGCCTGGGTTGGTTGGGGTTTGACTACATGCGCGCCCAGGAGGGCGGCGAGGCTCAGATCCGCCACACCAGCAGTCGGCGGCGGCAGTGATTCATGGGGCGCCCTGGCGAGCTTCTTTGAGGGCGCGCTGGACGGCCTGGATGACCATGGGGGGGAGGGGTTCTTTTGAGAGCGTCTCCAGGTAGACGATGGCCTGCGGGCCGCCGAGCTTGCCCAGCGCGTAGAGGACGGGGAGCCGGTCGAGGGGTTCGACGCGGCTGCCGCTGTCGATGAGCGCGGGGACGGCGTCGCGCGTGCCGACGTCGCCCAGGGTGCTGGCGGCGATGTTGACGATGTCGCGCTCGGGGTGTTTGAGCATGGCGACGAGGGGTTTGGTGGCGTCGGCGGGTCTGCGTGTGCGGATCTCTCGGACGACCAGATCCATGGTGTCTTTGTTGCCCTTGGGGTCGAGCATGGCGACGAGCGTTTTGTCGTCGCAGTGTTCGATTTGGGTTTGAACGGCGAGGCTCTGGGCGACCTCTGCGGCGACTTCCTGGACGAGTGTTTTGAGGGCCTGATCGGGTTTGGGGGCGTCTTTGTCGGCCTTGAAGTGGTCGCCGACAAAGGCCTCGGTGGAGTATTGGCCCAGCTCGCGCCCCTTGGCATTTTTAAGGGTGACGGTGACCTCAAAGAAGACGGCGCCGACGGTGCGGTCGGTGCCGTCGGTGGCCTTCTGGTGTCCGGCGCGGTAGCTGCCGCGCGCGGTAGCTGTTGTTTGGCTGGGGGCGGCGTCTTTTTGAAAGACGTCGGTTTTGATCATCGCTTCGCGCAGCCAGCCCTGGGCGTCCTGGACGGTGGGGGCGTGATCGGCGAGCCCTTCTTCGGGCGAGATTTTGACGTCGATCAGGCGCGCGGGCAGGGCAGAGGCCTTTTGGGAGGCCTTTTTGGCGTTGCCTTTGGACGCTGTGGGCGCAGGTCCGGTGGACATGACATCCGAGGGGCACCCGGTGGTGGTGATGAGGGCAAAGGCGAGCAGCGCGATGAGGGCGAGTTTTTCAGTCGACATGGGCGGGGACCTCCGCGGTGCGCAGCAGGACTTCGGCGTCGGGGCTCAGTCGCCCGGCCACGACCCAGACGCGCTCCAGGCGTCCGCCCAGGACGGCGACGAGTTCATCGGCCAGTTTGCGCTCCAGCCACCCATCGACGGTGTTGGCCACCTCGCCCAGGGCATCGTCCGGGTTGTTGTTGTCGCCGCGTTGGCTCACGAGCCACCCGAGGCCTTGTTTGAGCTTGGCGCGGACATCGGGGGAGGCGTTGAGGTGTTTGTCGGCGTTGTCGAGCAGGAGGTCGAGCGCGCGTGCGTTGATGACGATGAGGTTGGGCCGCGCGCCCTGGGCGATGGTGATGTTGTTGTGGCCGTTGGCGAAGGCCAGGGCGGCGCCGTGGTAGAGCAGGCGCAAAACGGCGAGCATGGCGGCGCGGTCGCCGAGGCCGGTTTCGACCAGCGCCACGGCGCCGGGCTTGAGGTTCCAGCTTGCGGGCGCGGGGATCATGGCGGCCAGGACTTCGGCGTGGTCGAGCGCGGCGGCCTGGAGTTGGTCGCCCTGCTTCCAGTAGACGATCATGGCGTGCGCCTCTGGGGGCACCGAGAAGATCAGCTTGCCCAGCTCTTTGACTTTGACGGCGCGCAGCTTGCGGCCTTCTTCGGCGATGGCGCCAAAGTCGAGGGTGCGCGCGCTGGCGTCCCCAGCGCCTTGCGTCAGGATCAGCGTGGCGTTTTGGACGGCGGTGTCGGAGGCCAGTTCCAGGGCGGCGATGGTTTTAAAGGAGTCGGCCAGGATCCAAGCGGGTTTGGCGCGCTCCAGGGCGTTGCCCAGCAGCTCGGGCGCCATGTCGGGCTCGATGTGGATGGTGACGGCGCCAAGCATCCAGGCGGCCAGGGCGGTGAGCGTGGCCTCGGAGCGCTGCGGGCAGGCCAGCAAGAGGCGTTGCCTGGGTCCAAGGCCTTTGGCTTGCAAGCCGATGGCGATCTCGATCAGTCGGGCCTGAAGTTGTTTGGCGTTGAGCATGCCCACGTTGCCTTGTGGGTCGATGGGTTTGTGCAGGGCAGGGCGCTGATCACCAGCGCGCAGCCGCTCCCAGAAGGCGCGTCCAAGGTTCATCTTGTTCTGGGCGGTGTCCATTGGTCCTCCTGCGGGTCTGTTCTGGTGCGGCAGCGGCGCTTGTCGCGTCCATTGCCGCCATCTGAGCACACCATGTCTGTGCACGCTCCGGTCTTACCACATCGCAAAGATGTCCTTCGACCCCTTGAATGGGCCAAAACGCACAAGCGGGCGGTGACATGCCATGGGGTTTGATCCACTTGGGGCCACAGAGCCCTGGAGCCATCGCGTTGGCCGCGCGCTTTGGGCGCTGATACCCTTGTGGCTGGCCATCACGGCGGTGTTTGCCCCGTCCGCGCTCATGCCACCGGCGACCTTGGAGCGCTTGCCCGCGCCCGATCCACACCATCACCCCAACGATGTTTCATGTGAAGCAGTCCCCCACCGTTCCAAAGATCGGGTTCGGCTGCGTTACCGGGCCGCGCAAGAGTCTGGGGTCCTTGAGGCCGGGTCCTGGGGGGCGTTTGCGGTGGTGCGCGTAATCAACGGGGCGGCGTCCGGACGCTGGCGCTGGCCTGAAGGGCTTGGCGCCGACTTTCAAAAGCGCGCCTTCAATCAGATTGTCGGCCCCGACGGTCAGCGCTTCACCCCGGACGACAAGCCGCTGCGCTCCCTGGCCGACGCCTCCCAGCGGCTCGCCCTGACGTCTTCACAGCTCGGCGCGCTGCTCATGGCCGCGCGCCACACCCACGACACCGGACTTCCCACCGAGCCCCAGCATTGGATCATGGTGCGCCGCATGCCCACCAGCGCTCTGGAGCAGGCCGCGATGATGCTCCCAGGGCCAAAATCGCCCTGGAAACGCTCCCAAAAGGACCTCGACGCGCTTTGGCGGTGGTACACCCTGCCCGCGCGCCCATGCACCATCCCAAGGCCCCAAGAGCCTTTTTGATCCTCAAGAAACGCCCCGGCCTCGCCCTGGACATTGGATGCCACGGCGAGGCCGGGTGACGGTATGAGATAGTTTTTAGCGCCATCATCTCATAACACGCACAGACACAGTTTAAGGCCCAATGCCCCAAGATCAAGCATTGTGCGTTCATTTGTTCATATTATAAAGTGTTGGGGGGCTCCGGCGTGGTTGGGTTTTATGACTCAAGGTGAAAGTTTTGAGTCGTGGTGAATCTATTAAGCCAGAATCTTGGCACGGGGGTCTGGTTTGCCTATGCTGGACGCCGACGTCGCAGTGAGGTTTGTGGGTAAAATCACACCTTGATGCAGAGCACACGGGATGTCGCGCGGTGGCTGAACTGCCCAAAGGCGCGACGCACACGGGACAGGCGCATGCAGAGCGCGGAATCGACGCCGCAGTTGGAGACCCAGGACCACATCGAGTTGGGAAAGATCGCGCTTGAGCTCGGTCTGATCGACGTGGATGTGCTCTGTCAGGTCTCGCTGGCGTTGGGCATGCTGGCTGGACCGCCCCAATCACCGCAGTTGTTCTGGGTCGACGGCGGTTACGTCTCCGAAGAACAACTCTCGGCCATGTTGGCGTATTGGCAGGCCAACCAGCGCATGGTGCGCAGCGGCGCCTCTGCCGCGCTCTCGCGCCCAGGTCCCGCGCCATCTGGTCCTCGTGAGAAGTGGATCGAGACGCGATCCACCCACGAGTTCATCGCCCACGTGGGCGAACATGGCCTGCCCCACAACGGCCCGTCCAACATCAGCCTGGCCGACGTGTTGCTCACCATGCAGCCCGACGACTCGCCCCCGGTGGCGCTCGACGACACCCAGGACGCCGCCGCCCCCAACGATCTGCGCGGCTCGGTGCTGAGCCAGAGCGACCCGGGTCTGCACCGCGTCAGCGCTCAGGTCAACTCCTCTGGATCACACTCGCCGCACAACTCGACCATCCGGCCGCTGCGCGGTCGCGTGGCCCGTGAGCGCTATATGTTGGGGCGCGAGCTGGGGCGCGGCGGGGGCGGGCGCGTGTTGAGGGCCTTTGACCGCGATTTGGGCCGGACGGTGGCGATGAAGATCCTCACCCGGCCCGACGACGCCGCCCCACTGACCAACCAAAACCTCCAGCGCTTCATCGCCGAGGCCCAGACCACCGGCCAGCTTGAGCACCCCAACATCATCCCCGTCTACGACATGGGCATGTTGGGCGATGGGCAGCTCTACTACACGATGAAAGAGGTGCGTCGCCACTCGCTGCGCGAGGTCTTGCAGGCCATGGCGCGGGGCGACGAGTTGATCATCGAGGAGTACACGCTGCCCAGGCTCCTGAACATCTTCCGTCAGGTCTGCCTGGCGCTCCACTTTGCCCACGTCCGAGGGGTCGTGCACCGCGATCTCAAGCCCGACAACGTCATGTTGGGGGACTTTGGCGAGGTTTTGGTGATGGACTGGGGCCTGGCCAAGGTTGAGGGCCGGGAGGTGGTGACG
Source organism: uncultured Pseudomonadota bacterium (assembly GCA_937123825.1). GTDB lineage: Bacteria > Myxococcota_A > Bradymonadia > Bradymonadales > CAKZKQ01. The sequence continues at coordinate 51,392 of CAKZKQ010000441.1, read as the reverse complement.
GATTTCTACCTCCAGGGCGGCGAAGACCATCGACCGGGACAAACGCTCGGGACGCCGGCCTACATGCCGCCCGAACAGGCGCGCGGCGAGCTTGAGTTGGTCGATGAACTCAGCGACGTCTATGCGTTGGGGGCGATCCTCTATGAGATTTTGACGCTGGAGCCGCCCTTTGTGGGCCAGACCCCCTTTGAGGTCATGCTCCAGGTGGTCAACAGCGAGCTTGTGTCCCCCAAACGCCGCGCCCCAGGCCGCGAAATCCCCGACGAGCTGGAAGCATTGTGTCTGAAGGCCCTTTCGCCGCAGCGCGAAGACCGGTTTGCGTCGGCGCGCGATGTGTTGTTGGCCGTCGAGACCTATTTGGATGGGATGCGCCCACGTGAGGCGACCCGTCGCGGCACATTGGCGGCCCGTCACACCGAGTCCTACTTCCGCGCACTGGGTGAAATCCAGGCTTTGGAGCGCCGCGCGCGGGATGCGGCCGCTGCGGTGGAAGATTGGGAGCCTGTGGCGCGCAAACGGCTGGTTTGGAAGCTCCAGGATGAGGTCCAGGCCGCTCGTCACCGCATGGCGCGCGCCTTTGGGGAGGCTGTGACGGCCTACACCCAGGCGTTGGCTTACGATCCTGAGTATTCTTCGGCCCATCAAGGGCTGGCGCAGCTTTATTGGTCGAGGTTCAAGACCGCTGAGAGGCGTCAGGACATCCTCGACGTGATCTATTTTGAGGCGTTGATCCGTCAGTACGACGATGGGACCTACACGCCGCTGCTTGAAGGCCACGGGACGCTGACGGTGGCGACTTTTCCCGAGGGCGCGGAGGTCTTTGTGCAGCCGTTGGAGCTGCGTGACCGTCGTCAGGTGCCCGGAGAGGCGCATTATGTGGGGCGCACACCCATTCGGGACGCTCGGATGGCGATGGGGACCTATTTGATGACGCTGCGTTTGCAGGGTTGTCGCAAGGTGACGGCGCCGGTGACGGTCGAGCGCTGCGGTGAGGTCGATATTGTCGTCGATATGCTCACCGGAGAGCAGATCGGGGACGACTTTGTGCACATTCCGCCCGGTGAGTTCATCATGGGCGGGGACGATGAGGCGTTTGGGTCCTTTGAGCGCTCGGAGCCGTTTGTGGAGGCGGTGCTCATTTCGCGCTTCCCGGTGACGTTCCGGCAGTATCTGGAGTTTATCAACGATCTGGTGCGCCACGATCCGGCGGCCGCTCGGTTGCGTTTGCCTTCTTCGAGGGGCAGCGACGGTTTGTTGGCGCGTTTGGATGCCGGTTTGGACATGTATGTGCCCGACGAGATCCTGATCGAGGGCCAGGCGCGCGATCGTTACCCTGCCGGGCGCGGGATTGAGTGGGATTTGCCGGTGATCGGCGTGTCGTTTGACGATGCGCTGGCCTACATCCGCTGGCGCAGCGAGCGCGATGGGGTGGCGTACCGGCTGCCGACCGAGATGGAGTGGGAGAAAGCGGGGCGCGGCACCGATGCGCGCGTGTATCCGTGGGGCAACCACTTTGATCCGACCTTCTGCAAGATGCTCTTTTCGCGCCCCGAGCACAGTCAGCCCGAGCCTGTGGGGGTTTTCCGCGCCGATGAGTCGCCCTACGGGGTGCGCGACATGGCCGGAGGGGTGCGCGAGTGGGTGGCGGACATGCCAGACCCCGACAACCCCATTCACCCCGACGCCCAGACCTGCACGGCCCGTGGTGGGGCCTGGAATCAGGACGCCAAGGGGTGTCGTCTGGCCAGCCGGGTGCGCGTGCTGCGCATGGCCCGCAACAACAGCATCGGTTTCAGGCTGGCGCGTGCCGCGATGCCGTCTCCGGGGCGCGGTCGGCGCTGATCGCCTTGCGTTTTGATCTTGTCAGGGCGCGGTGACTTCGATTTCTGCACAGATTCCAAAGTGATCCGAGGCAAAGAGCGGACCCAGCAGCCCTGCGGGGTGGGGCAGGGGTGTGTTGAGGATCAGGCGCGCTTTGTGGGGGCGCAGCCCTTTGCCCCGGACAAAGACGCGGTCGTAGCGTTTGGGGCGCGTGGTCTGGCTCATGAGCGCGGCCAGCCCGTTTTGTGTGGGGTCGAAGGTAAAGCCGGGGTCGCCCGGATGGAGGTGGGGCCAGAGGTCTGTGAAGCCTGCGTCCAGGAGGGTGTTGGCTTCGCGGCTGTGGTCAAAATTGAAGTCGCCCATGATGACGGCGCGCGCGGGCAGTCTGCCAAGGAGTTGGGACAGTTGTGCGGCGCGCCGGTCGTATTGGGGTTGTTTGCGGCTGCTGGTCAGGTGGAGCACGCAGACGGTCAGCGCTCCGACCCGGTGGGGGAGTTGGAGATCAAAGGCGACGGCGCGTTTGTGGGGTCCAAAGCGGCAAGACCACGAGGAAGTCACGGGGTGTGTGGTGAGCAGGACCTGTCCGTGGGGGTGGAGGTCTTTGCTGTGTGGGGTGTCAGAGCAGGTGTGGGCTTTCGCCCAGGGGTGGGTCATTAGATCACCCAGGGCTTGCTGGGAGACTTCCTGGAGGCCGATGACGTGGGGGGTGAGGGTGCCCAGAGTGCTCCAGATGGCCCGGTGGCGTGTGGGCGTTTGGATGCGCTGGCTGTGGGTGTCGTCGCACAGGACGTTGAGGGTGACCAGTCGCAGGATCATTTCTTGGAGGTGTGGCTCCAGGCCGAGGCCCCGACCTCTTCGGTCTCGACGGCTTCGGCGAAGCGCCGCTCCCAGTCGGCCATGTCGTCGAGGATGCCGTCGGTTTTGAGCGGCGGCGGGGGCTCCAGGAGATCGTCGGGGAGCGTGGCGCCGGGCGGATCGGGCATGTTGGCCAGGGGTTCGGAGCCCCAACCTCCGCCCCACGAGGGGGCGGCCCAGGAGTCCTGGGCGGCGTCTTCTTTGGCGGTCTCGGCGGCGCTCTTGGCGGCGGGGGGAGGGCCCCAGGAGTCGGGAGAGGGCAGGCTCAGAGGGGCGACTTCGGCGATGGGGGCAGCGGCGGTCGCAGCGACGGCTTGGCGTTTGGCGCGTCCGGCCTGATGTCCGCGGGCCAGGTCGTTGTCGTCTTGTTGTTGACCGGTGAGGTAGGCGCGGGCCTGGGGGTCTTGCATCAGTGCCAGCGCCACGATGCCCATGACCATCGACATCATGTCGCAGTTGAGGACGTTGAGGATGAGCATGGCGGGGGCGCTGGTGGGGACGCCGGTGCCTGCGGCGTTGTCGCCCAGCAGGGTCGAGCCCCGGATGATGGAGTAGGTGCCAGCGATGACGCCGTAGATCCATGGAAGCCACAGTCCAAAGGTGGCGATGGCCATGCCGACCGAGACCATGACGGTCATGACGCCGCCGGCCAGCAAGAGGGCGCCGATGGCGTTGATGTTGTTTGGTTTTTCCACCACCTGAGTCCTTTCGAGGTACACGGGCTTCCAAGGGCGCGGGTCAGGGGATGGTTTGTCCGCTGCCACTGCCGCCATGAACCAACGCGCGCCCTGTGGGGTTTATGCCTTGCGAAGTATGACAGCATTGGGGCGTCAAATGAAGGGGGTTTTGGGTTCGGTTTGTCTTTGGCCTTGTGGGTGATGCTTGGGTGGGGTGAGCTTGGCGCAGTCTGGCGGGCTGTGGGTCTTGGGGTTGGGATGGGGCAACAAACTGGACAGCGGCTTGATCCGGGCAAATGATGGGTGTTGCGCGGGGCCTTGGAGGCGTTGCCGATGGGTCGCGGATGGCTGGTAGGGTCACTGCGGCGGCCGGGAGAGGGTTTTTCCTGGGTTGGCGGCGCTCAGAACGCGTTTGCAGGGATCGTTATGGATCGCAGTCTTGATCACCTTGGGCTTCAGGCGGCGCTGCGCCGTCAGGAGCCAGCGACCGACCCGATTGTGTCGGCATTGAGCACCCCGGCGGGGGCGGCGGCGTTGGAGACCTTGTCGCCGACGCTGCGGGCGTGGTGGACGGTCAGGGATCGGTGGTTTGATCGGGTCCTGCGCCGTTTGATCATGCCGGGGCACGCGCGGGTGATGTGGTTGGGGGCGGGTCTGGATCCGTCGCCGCTGCGTTGGCCGCCGGGATTGTTGGGGGAGGGATCGCTCTGGTTGGTGGATCGCCCCGATGTGCTCGACGCGCGTGCGGAGCGCCTGGCGGCGGCTGGGTTGTCCGATCCGGCCTGCGCGCGCTTTGTGCAGGACGATCCGATCGGGTCAGACCGGTGGCTCTCGGTCCTTCATGAGCAGGCGCCCAACGATGGGGTGCCGCTGCGGGTCCTGGTGACGGGGCTGGCGCCGTTTTGGTCGATGGATCGGCTCCAACACGTGGCCCAGGGGTTGATGGCGCTGCCCCACCAGCGGCTCTTTGTGGGCTTTGACTGGTTTGGTCCTGGCCTGCGCGGGCTGGATGCGCCGATGGTGCAGGCGCTCGGCGCTGCGGGAGCGCCTTTTGGGCTTGATCGGCTGGGTTTGGAGATGATCTGGCGAGCCCTGGGCGCGGATCGGATCGACACCGAGGCGATCTTGAGCCACGGCGCCCGTGAAGTGGGGATGGTGACCCTGGTGCAGCGCATCGGCGCCCCTCGGTAGCCCCGCCAGCGACCCACACATGGGCCGCGCGCAGCCTCTCAATGGCTGACTTTGCCCCCGAAGAGGGGGTTTTCTTGACGGTACTCCAACGTAGTCTAATGTCGTTGATGGTAGTGTAAGGGAACACACTATCCTACACATGGATGTGAGGAGCTGGGCTGTGTCGAGGAAACTCCAAGGTGGTTTTAGGGTGAGCTTGTTGTTGGGGGCCGCGTTGTCGTGGGCCTCGATGGTGGGCTGCGCCGCGCCGCCTGCGGAGGAGCCCCCGGGGGATCTGTCGTTGTCATGGCGGATCAGCCCGATGGGGTGCGAGGGATCGCAGGTCTCTCGCGTGGAGGTGTCGATCCAGACACCGGACAAGTCTTACAGCGAGCAGATCGTATACGACTGCCAGACGCGCCGTGCGTTGATCGAGGATCTGGTGCCTCGGGCGTATGTGGTGCAGCTGCTGGGTGTCGAAGCAAACGGCAAGACGACCTTTGCCTCCGAGTCGGTTCGGGTGGGTGTGGGATCGGGCTTGACGGCCACCATGGCCGAGCAGCGTCTGACGGCCCGTCCGGCGTCGCTGGAGGTGGGTTGGCGCTTTGACGACGGGCGGCTGTGCGCGGTCAAGGGTGTGGAGCGGATTGCGGTCGGCGTTTACGACGCCGACGCCTTTGCCATAGACGAGCAGGTCTTCGACTGCGTCTGGGGCGTGGGTGTAATCGAAGGGCTCCGCAGCGGTGACTACGTCATAGAGGCCATTGGGCTTTCGGCCAGCGGTCAGGGGGTCTTTCGGGGCCTGGGGACCGTGAGCCTGGAGCGCGGGGATCACCGCAGCGCCGAGGTGGTGTTGGAGTCGTGCGAGGGAGGCTGTCAGTGATGAAGACCAGGAAGGTTTTGGGTGGTATCGCGGGTGTGCTGGCGGGCGTGTTGCTGGCCGGTTGCAGTGGCTTGAAGGCCAAAGAGCCGCCTTTCTACGTTTACAATTCAACGGTGCTCAACGCCGCCCCGACGACGACCAAGCCGCGCGACGCGCGCTTTGATCCGTTGGGCGTGGAGTGGAAGTCTCGCGGCGCGGACAAGCGCCCGCAGGCGGTGGCGGCCAAGACCGACGACGGTCCCTCAGAGATCGTGGGTTGGCGCACGGGTGAGGACGAGGCCAAAGCGCGCCAGGAGGCCAGGGATCGTCTGCGCGAGCGCGTCGGTGAGCGCGCCGCAGGCCCCGACCGCCGTGAAGACTCTGCGCCGTCGCCCTCTCCAGCGGTGGCGCCGGTGCCAGCCCCTGTGGCGGTGGCGCCCTCGGCAGGGCCGGGTCCGGATGCAGCGGCGCCGGTCAGCGAGTCTCCGCGCGAGGTGCCTTCGGGCGGCGCGCTGATCAAGGCCGACGGCCCGACCAACGCGGCAAACTTTGTCCAGGCGATCTACAAGGTCAACGGCGTGGACTTGAAGGTGGGGCAGGGCGAGGAGGCGATCGCGCAGATGCATGAGGGCATCAAGAAGCGCGGTCGGATTTACCATGCCACGCGCCCGGCGGTGGGGGACGTGATCTTCTTCCACAACACCTTTGATCGCAACGGGGACGGTCGCAACAACGACTGGTACACCCACGTTGGGATGGTGGAAGGCGTGGAGGAGGACGGCACGATCCACGTGTTGTCGTTCCTTGGCGGCAAGGTCGATAGCTTCCCGATCAACCTTGAGCATCCGCGTCTGGCCAGCGACGAGAGCACAGGCAAGATGTGGAACCATCCGCTGCGCCAGCAGCTCGACACCGATCCGCCCTTCACCCAGTACCTCGGCGGCGAGCTTTTTGCGGGCTTTGGCAGCATGCTGGGGGATCGTACTGAGTTGATCGTCATCGACAACTGGACGCCAGGGATGGATCTGGACGGTTTGTGATAGATTTCCTTACAGCGTTTTGTTTCACATGAAACACCACCCACAAGGCGCAGATCCCGCAGCGGACGCGCCTTGTGCTGCTCTGGACGCTGAAAAGGCCGCTGGGAAGGCAGATCGTGTCCGTGATCGTGGGGCACCGGGGCCACAACAGTGACTTTTCGTCATGGTGGATCGTGACACCTTGTCACAGCCGCCTGGTTCTGTCAGGATGGGGGTGGCTTTGATCGTCGTGAGGGAGCGGATCGAACCCCCTGGTGGGTGTCCTGGGCGATCTTTGGCACAGTTTGTGGTGATAAATGCCGATGAAGGTGGGCGACCCCAATCCGGTCCCCCCACCGATCGGCCCAGGGATGGGGCAATGGGCTCGCCGTTTGCGGCGGCGCCCTCTTCTGGAGGAGCACCATGGTCAAGATCAAACCCGGTCTGTGTCGTCTCTTGATGGTCTCTGGGATGCTGGTCGGCGCGACAGCATGCGCGCCCCAGACCCCCGAAGGACCCAAAGGCGGCCTTGACGAAGAATCCGGGGCGATCGTCAACGGCACGCGAGAGCCTCAGGCCGTTCCCCTGACCGAGGGGCAAAAACTGGCCATCGGCTGGCTCCACGACGCGGGCTTCCCCGGCGGCAACTTCTGCACTGGCACCATCATCGCCCCCCGCGTCGTCATCACCGCCTCCCACTGCACCGAAGGCCGAGGCGCCTCCTCGATGGGTTTTGGCATCGGCCTTCGCCCGGCCCAGCCGCGCGCCACCTTCCCCGTCGTTGAACTCCACGAACACCCCGGCCGCGACGCCGCCATCCTCATCCTCGGCGAAGACGCCACCGCGCGCGTCCCCGAATTGACCCCCATCACTGCCAACCGAGGCGCCATCGACTCTTGGACCGGGCGCACCGTCGAAGCTGGCGGCTACGGCGAAACCCGCGACGCTTCCCGCGATGGACGCTGGTTTGCCACCCTCTTGCTTGAGCAGGTCAACAACGAGTTTGCCGTCGTCAACGGGCAAGGCGTCCGTGGCATCTGCTTTGGCGACTCCGGCGGACCCCTGCTGAGCCAGGACGGACAAGGCAAACCCCTGGTCCTGGCCGTCGAATCCAACGGCGACAGCTCCTGCGTCGGCCGAGACTACATGACTCGCCTCGACACCATCACCTCCTGGATGGATCCGATCACGGGGCTGAGCGACAACAGCACGCCTCCCGACGACAACACGCCGCCTGACGACAACACGCCTCCCGATGACAACACGCCCCCCGACGACGGCGGCGATGTGACGCCGCCCGATGATGGCGGTCCGGCGCCCAACTGCGAAGAGCTTGATTATCGGGGCCAGTGCAGCGGCGACACCGCCCAGTGGTGCCAGGACGATCAGGTCTACGAGCGCGACTGCGCCGCCCTGGGCACCGAGTGCAAGTTCATCAACGATGAGGTCGGCTTCATCTGCGACTGCGGCGACGTCGATTATCTGGGGCGCTGCAACGGCGACGTGGCCGAATACTGCGACAATGGCCGCCTGGCGCGGGTCGATTGCTCATCTCGCGGGCAGGCCTGCGGCTTTGTGAACAACCGCACCGGCTATTTCTGCACCGAAAACCCCTCCTGCGGCGACATCGACGGGCGCGGCGCCTGCGCTGGCACCGCCATCGTCACCTGCAACAACGGCCGTTTTGACCGCTTTGACTGCGCCGACCAGGGCGCCACCTGCTCCATGCAGAGCGGCTCGGCCGAGTGCGTCGGCCCCGGCAACGCGGGCTCAAACAACAACGACCGCGCCAACCCCGACTCGCAGTGGGAAGAGCAAAACGCCCAGAACGAAAACCCCGGGCAGGGCTTCCGCGACGCGGCCACCGCGGCGCGCTGCACCGCCGGGACGCCCCACCGCTCCAACCAGGGCCTGCCGTTGACGCTCCTCTTGCTGGGCGCGCTGGGCACGCTGGCGGTCTGGCCTCGGCGGCGTCGTTGAGGGTGTTGAGGCGGCTTGTGGGGACATCCACGGCATCAAGGGCATGAAAAAAGCCCCTCCAATCGCGATTGGAGGGGCTTTTTTCATGCCCTTGATGCCCGTCCCCCATGCAACGGCCTCTGCATCGGGGGAACGCATGTGGATGTGCTCACCTCACTTTGCATCTTTGATTTGAGTCGCCCGTGCATAGGGTTGTTTGGTGGCCTTCTTCGTCCACGCCATACAAAACGTAAGGTATCTTGATGTCCGAGCAGCCCTGGCCCGCTGGCTCAACAACATCGATGTCTATTTCGTCTCCCGAAATGATGTCTGTCCCAAACGTCACCAGCACGTGGCCATGCCTTCCAAGCGCAACGGCCTTGTATCTCTCTCCACACGATAGTTTTTGTTCTCTTCCGATTAAAAGGCTGGTGTCTTCATTGCCAAAGATGTCTCTTGCTGCCTGTGAATGGTAGGTTAGAACCTTTTCATCCACCACATTCTTTATGCAAGTTGGCTGTCCATCTATCAGCAGACATATAGAGCCGAGTTCCAGACCTTTCATTCCAGCGTTGGCGATATTGTTGTCGCCAACCTCAAGTTTTAATGCGTGAAATACTTTTGGCTTTTGAGTGTATGTTGATTGGTTGTAGCATGTCGGAATGAGTATTGTTGCGGCGATGGCTAAGGTTGTTTTCATGGTTTTGACCTTTTGATTTGTTTGCGAAGATATTGCTTTTAGATGCTAGGGGTAGGGATTATTGCACAACGCATGATTTGGTGAACGCTCCTTCGCATATGAGCGATTCATTGCCTGTCTTTTGGTCAATTCCGTATAACTCGTATTCGTATCCCTTCACGCATTCTGGGCTTTCGATTACCGCTATCCGCACTCTGTCTCCAGATACAATGTCTGATGTCATGTTGAATTTTATGTAGCCTCTATTGCCTAACCTCACCTGGGGAACGGTAGAGTTGCAGGTGCTTACCCTCTCACTTCTTATGATCATTGATGCGTTGGTGCTTGAACGCATTAACTCAAGGTCGGAGATGTTCTCAATGCAATCAATGACGTTTTCGTTGTTGTCGACTCTACATATAGATACGATTTGAACACCTCTTCCACCTCTGAATTTATATTCACTGGGACCCTGTTTTGTTTTTATGAGTAGCTCGCTGTAGTGATTTTGAGGCTCGTGGTAATTGACGTCATCGCAGCCAACGAAATTGAGCACCAACAAGATAATGAGGGTTTGGTTTTTCATGTTGCGTCGTTTGAAGGCTGCTCCAATGAGCGCAGCGCGGGCTCTGTTTCATGATTGATCACACCCCTTCATCGTACTGATTGCAGTTCTGTGGGGCAATGCTCATTAAAGCAGTTTATCGTTATTTTGCTTTCAGCCATCGGTTGAGGGCAGATGTAGAGACGGTGAAAGAAGCCGATGTTGACGGTGGATTGCCCAGAAATCCTTGTGAACCAGGGCTGATGGCAGGGTTGGGAGCCGTTTTGGGAGCAAAAAGCATCGCAGACCTCTCCAAAAGTCAGGTTTGGGGGCTGGATGCCGGTAGAGAGGCTTTTTAGGTGGTTTTGGGGGCTGGGGTGGGGGCAGGTCTTTAGAAGAAGCGGTATCCGAACGCGACTGTGACGACTGGGCTGAAGACGTAGCTGGTGTAGGTGTCTACGAGGTAGTCTTCCACAAAGTCCTCGAATTCAGCCACCAGGCGCTGTCCTGCGGGTCGGTCGGGGACAAATGTGGCCTTGACTGTGGATGAGGCCGCCAGGGTCCCTGTAAAGCCCAGCGCGGCCCGTACCGTCCAGCGATCCTGGTAAACGCGCTTCCAGCCCACCTCAAGGTCAATCATGTGCAGCGTGGAGGCGATGTCGTAGTCGCTGGTCGAGCCCCCTGTGCTGGGCGCGTCGATGCCTGTCAGGGCGGCCAATACGGCCTCGGTCGAGGTGCCGCCGCCGAGCGTGATCAGCCCGTAACCAGCGTCAAAGTAGATTCCCCAGGCGCTTTGCCAGCCCACGTGGGTGCGCCAGACCAGCGATTGTTGGAGCGTCTCTTCGATCAAATCGCCGGTGGCTTCGTCGTAGGTGTCGGGGATGCTCTCCACGACGGCGTTGATCAGAGAGACGTAGCCGGCGGGCAGCACCCCCACGCCGCTTGAAGCCCTCCAGCCGCCGGGCAGCTCCAGGGCCAGGTTGACGCCCAGCGAGATGGGGATGTCGGTGACCGCCTCAATGTCCAGATGGATCGTGCTGCTGCTCTTGCCGGGGTCTTCGGGGGCGGCCTTGGGCGACGGCGTCGGTGCCTGGGCGTGGAGGAGGGCAGGGGAGAGCACCCATAGGGCCGCAATGAGCGCTGGCGCTGCAATGCGGGACTGTGTGGGGTGGGGTTTGGACATCAAACGTGCTCCTTTAAGCGGCTTCCAGGCCTGATCCACTGAAGATTGATACCAAGATGCAGACGAAAGTAGGTCAGACGTCTGCAACTTGGTATGAGCCTCAAATCGGGTTGTCCGTGCCTTTTGGGACCGTGAGCACGGCGAGGCGGTGTGCCTGGTGAAGTGGGTGGTGTTGTGGGGATGACTTCTGGGGTGAGGATGACGTTAAGGGCGTGGTTTGATCAAGTTTACGCTCAAATAAACGGCATGCCGTGTGTGGTGAGCAAGTGGCGGGAGCGCACAGAGGTGTGCGCAAGCAGAGCCCAGGCAGAGTTTGGGTTTTGCTTGTCTGTGCAGAGCGCGTTTGTGAGCAAGATGGAGGGGTTGCGCTCTTGGTTTAGAGCGCGGTGCGGGGCTGGAGGAATGATTGGTATCAGCCGGTGAAGGCTTTCTCCCACATGTAGTGGGCGGGCTTGTGTCCGGAGCCTTTGGAGAGGCCTTGGGCGTCCAGGATCACGCGCGTGTCTTTGAGCATGTCCATGGAGCCGCAGATCATCACGCGATCGGTCTCGGGGTTGAGCCCGCTGATGCCCAGGTCTTCAAAGAGCTTGCCGCTCTCGATCAGGTCCGTGATCCGCCCCTCGCGCTCGTAGGGTTCGCGGGTGACGCTGCCGTAGAAGTGGAGCTTCTTCTGGGCGTCTTCGCCGACCAGCGGGCAGTTCTTGGCCTCTTCAATGCGCTGCTGAGCGTACTGGAGGTCTTTGATCTGGCGGCAGGTCTGGGTCAGGTAGATCTCGTCGTAGCGCTCGTAGGTGTCTTCATCGCGGATCAGCGAGGTGAAGGGCGCCACGCCCGTCCCGGTCGAGAGCATGAAGAGGCGCTTGCCGCCGCCGCTGAGGCTGCGCAGCGTCAGCGTGCCGACCGGCTTGCCGCTCATGATGATCTCGTCGCCGACCTTGATGTGCTGCAGGCGCGAGGTCAACTCCCCGTCCTGGACAATGATCGAGTAGAACTCCAGCTCCTCGTCCCAGTGGGGGCTGGCCATCGAGTAGGCCCGCATGACCGGTTTGTCGTCGATCATCAGACCCAGCATGATGAATTGACCGCTGGTAAAGCGGAACCCCCGCGGTCTCTTGATGCGAAAACGAAAGTAGCTCTCCGTGTAGTGTTCAACGTGGGTCACAGGGAGCGTGTATGCGATTTTTGCCATCTTTCTGCCTCGATTCTATCCAAACCCATCAACAATTCGGACTCTGACCGGTCAAACAACCGCGCTCAAACACAGCACACCGTGCGCTTCATCAGTCTTGGTAAATGCACCGATGGTTGCAGCGCTGGAAAGAAAACCGGGCGTCCAGTTCTCGGGCAGGCGGCCAGCGCAAGGCACAGATGCGTGGGATCAAAGAGGGTCGTACACCGAAGAGGGTCAAAACGCCGCCCCTGGGTCATCAAAGACCACCAATGGCGCCGCGTTCACCGCAAAACACCCCAGACGACACCCACCGCTTGCGCAGCAAAGCACCCCTCAAGGGCGAATGTTCGGGTTGTGTGGAGTCGAACCTTATCTACCTCGTGAAGACGGACACCAGCTTTGTTCCGTGCGTCCCCTGCTCCCCCAAAAAGCAGCTCCGGGTATTTATCAAAGACCATCATCGCACGGTCTGGTGTCATCCGACGGTCGAGGAATATAGAGGGGCTTGTCGGCGCAGTCAACGAGTAAGGTTCACGCTGCAACCGCCTCCCTCTACAGACCCGCTAAACCCCCTTCAACAGGGGCTCGCCGTTCCAAAAGAACTCAAAGCTCGGCGGCAAACTCAAACTGGATCGACTCGCCGTGGCGCTCAAGCAAGAAGGATTTAAACCGCTTGCGGATCTGAACCTCGACCTGACGGATGCGCTCTTTGGAGACGCCAAAGCGCTCTCCGAGCTGGATCAGGGAGGCCGGATCGGGGGCCGTCATGCGCTCGTACCAGATGGCGCGCTCGCGGTCGTTCTTAAGCTGCTCGCCAAAGGCCGCGAACGTGTCCGAGAGCTGCACGTCGATCTGGTCCTGCGCCGCGCTCTCCTCGGGGCTCTCGCCCTGGGCCGGCAGCAGCTCGCCGTAGGTGGTCTTGTCGTAGCCGGGGGCCTTGGCGTCGATGGACACCGGCGGGGCGTCCAGGTAGCCGCTGACGCGCACGACCTCAGCCTCGTCCACGCCCAGCATGTCGGCGATGAGGTTGGGCGTGGCCATAAAACCCTGACGGCGCAGCTGTTCGCGGGCCTTCTTGAGGTTGTAGAAGAGCTTGCGCCCGGCCCGCGTCGAGCCGATCTTGACCGGCTGGAAGTGGTTCATCAGGTAGTTCAGGATCAGGGCGCGGATCCAGTACTGGGCGTAGGAGGTGAACTTCACCCCTCGGTAGGGATCGTAGCGCTTGACGGCCTCGGCCAGACCCACGTTGCCTTCCTGGATGAGGTCCAGGAGGTTGGCCCAGCGGCGCTGGTATTCGCGCGCGATCTTGACCACAAGGCGCAGGTTGGTCAGCACCAGCTTCTGGGCCGCGCGCACGTCGCCGCCTTCCCGGTAGCGCACCGCCAACGCCTGCTGCTCCTCGGTGGGCAGGGGCTCGATGTGGCGAAGGCGCGAGAGGTATTGGGTCAGCGGGTCGGCGCTGACCAGCTCTTCGGTGGTCAACGCCGGGATGCTCAGATCGATCTCCTCAACGTCCCCAAAGTCGTAGTCGTCGCCCTCATCCTTGTTGTCTTCGCCGTCGACCTGGACCAGCTCGGCGTCGTCCAGTTCGTCGTCGTCCACAAGGACCTCGGGGACCACCGAGTCCAACTCATCGCCCTCGGCGCTGGGTTGTCGGGGAAGGTCTTTGTCGGGGTTGGTGGTTACCATCAAGGTGTTCTCCTAGCCGCTGGCGAGTCCTGTGCTCTATGGATGTTTCCCCAAAGCCCGCGGTGCGTGTGGTTGTAAGGACGCACGCCGGCGGCACAAATCGTTTCTGGCCCAGAAAGGTCGGCATGGCGGGCCGATGGTCAAGCACAAACCCTCAACGCTGGCTCTGCCACAGCGTGTGGATCCGCTTGACCAGGGCGTTCTCCTCGATTTTCTGAGCCTTGGCTGTCTGGTCGTCCTTGATCTCGACCCAGGGGTTCTCGGGGGCCGAGTCCGCGGCGAGGTGGCGCTCGTGCTTGATTTTGACATTGATCCCGACGCCCATGGGGGCCACCACGACCAGGAAGCGGATCCGCTTGCGCACCCCTTCTTCCACGTCCAACCACTGGGTGCGCAGCATCAGGTCTTCGCGCCGTTTGACGTCGACCGGCCAGCCTTCATCTTCGACGATCTTCAAGATCGCCCCCCAGATCCGCTCGGCCTCAACCTGCCGGGGGTCGGGTTGGGAGGCCGCCAGCGCGCTCATCTCCTTGGGGGTGTAGCAGCCGCCCAGCGATGTCATTGACGCCATCGCCAGCAGCGCCGCCAGCAAGAGGGGCAGGGGGCGGAGGTGACCTGCGCGGCTGCGCGCGCGTGAAATGGACCGTTTGGCGGCTCTTGGGTTTGCGTGCACGGCCTTAAGGCTCCAAAAAGAGGATTGAATCAAAGCGTGCTCCGTGCGTCGAAAAGCACGGAGCAGCTCGGGAGCATCTCCCCCGGGCGTTGAACATATGATACACACCCACAACCATAGCCCGCAAAGGCCCAGCACCTGACTTTTGAGGCCGCGGGCTGCTCGATGGCGCTTTTATGTGCAACAACCCATTGCCGGATTGCACTCCACAGGGCAAAATGTCGCCCGTTGACCTCAGATGTCGGCAGGGAGGATGAAACCTGCCATGATGCAGACAAACACCGGATCCAAGGCTTGTCTGATTGCACGGCACGGCTCAAAGGGTATCCTTGGAGCTTCTGAGCGCCAAACCCTGGACGCTAAAACCCCAGGCGCACGGCCTACATGAGCGACACGATGTTGCTCGGCCTCGCCTCACACAACCACAAGACCTGTCAATAATGATGATGACAAAGACCCTTTCCAATTCTCGCCTTGGTGGTGGCCTGCTGATGGCGCTGATGCTGACGCTGGCGCTGCTCTCGACCGCTTGTAATGGACACAGCGGCAACAACAAAGGCGACGGCGACAACACCAACCCCAACAACGCCGCCACCAACCCCACCCAGGAAGAGATCGACGAGAAGGCCAACAACCTTTTCAACGAAGGCACCCGCAAGATCGCCAACGGCAAGTTTGAGGACGCCATCGCGCCGCTGAGCGAGGCCATTGAACTCAAGCCTGACTTCCGCGATGCCTACGAGAACCGCGCCCTGGCCTACGCCGCCAGCCGCAAGTTCAACCTGGCCCTCGAAGACTACGCCGAAGCCCTCCAGATTGGCCCGGAGACCCCCGAGATCTTCTACAACCTGGGCAACCTCTACGCCGGCCACGCCCTCTACGATGAGGCCATCAAGACCTACAAGCACTCGCTGGAGCTTAAGCCCGAGCAGCCCGACGCCCTCAACAACCTGGGCAACTGCTACAGCGCCCTGGGCCGCCACGACGAGGCCGCCGCGGTCTTCAGCGACATGATCACCCGCTATCCTGACCGCCCCGAAGGCTACAGCAACATGGGCGTCGTCTACGAGATGCAGGGGGAACTCGACAAGGCCGCCGAGTCCTACAACAAGGCCATCGAGGTCGATCCCAAGTACCCCGACGCGCACGCCGCCCTGGGCCACATGCACTCGCGCAAGAAAGAGTACTCGAAGGCCGTTGAGCACTACCAGATGTACCTCAAGAAGGCCCCCCGCGACGCCTTTGACCGCGAAAAGATCGAAAGCCGCGTCAACCAACTCAAGAGCCGCGTCAACCAGTGAACGCGCGCCCCGGCGCCAGCCCCCTTTCGGGACGCTCCCTCACTTGAGCGTCCCCCGCTGGCGCTGCCCAAACCGGCCGCAAACCCCCTGCGCACCCCACACCCAAACCCACAAGTGCCGCCGACCGGTCTCGTGACTCTGGTTCAGGCCCGCATGCCTGTGGTACAAGTCCGTGCTGTTTTGATGCCGTTGCCTGGGCGATGGCCCCAGAGACAGAACCAAACAATCCATGAAGGACCCACGCAGCGCCCGCACCCCGTGACAAACACGGCGACGGTCGGCGCTCGCCGGTGGGTGCGATGCGACAGGAGATGAAATGTCCAGGTTCGTGGCCCTGGCCGGAAACATCGGCGTGGGCAAGACCACCGCGTGCAATATCCTGGCTGAAGAACTCGGCTACCGTCAGCTGCGCGAGCCGGTCTTGGACAACCGGTTTCTGCGCCCCTACTACAAGGACATGTCCCGGTGGTCCTTCACGCTCCAGATGGAGTTTCTGCTCAAACGCACCGAGCACCACCGCCAGGTCCACCTTGAAGAGCAGGGCTACATCCAGGACCGCACGCTCATCGAAGACCCCGAGGTCTTTGCCAAATACCTCCACGGCCTCGGTCACATGACCGACAGTGAGCTGGACCTCTACTTCGACTACTGCCGGATGCTCCTGCCGCAGATCGCCCAGCCCGACGCCATCGTCTTTTTGGGCTGCTCGGACATCAACGTCCTCCTGCGCCGGATCGCCGAGCGCGGTCGCACCGAAGAGAGCGGCATCACCGCCCGCTTCCTGCGCGGCCTGGACCACTATTACGCCACCTTCCCCGACGTCTGTGAGCAAAAATACAATCTGCCCACGCTGACCATCGACGTCACCTCGCTCGACATCCGCACCAACAAGGGCCGCAACGAGTTTGCCAGCCGCGTGCGCACCTTCCTCAGCGAAGCGCTGCCCGCCAAAGACGGCTCCGGGAGGTTGTTCTGAGCCACACTGACCACAGAAGCCCCGAACGCAAGTGGTCCGGGGATGTTCTGGTGGTGGGCGCAGGCCCTGCCGGAGCGGCCGCCGCCATGAGGCTGGCCAGGGCAGGGCTGCGCGTGGCGCTGCTCGACCGACGTCCCCAGGGTCAGGCCGGTGCCCAATGGGTCAACGGCGTGGCCTCCTGGATTTTTGATGAAGCCGACGTTGAGCGCCCCCAGGCCCCCGAGCTGCTCGGCAGTGGACACCGCTTCTCCATCTGTTCGCCCGTCGGCAAAGCACGCGTGGATGTGGATGACAACCCCATCCTCGAAGTCGACATGAGGCTCCTGGGCCAACGCCTGGCGCAGCAGTGCGCCGACGCAGGCGGCGCCGTCATGTGGGGGATGAACGTCGATGGCGTCGAGGCCGGAAAGGGCAACCGCCCGGCGGCGCTGCTGGCCAAAGGCCCCAACGGTCAGCGCTGGCGGCTGCGCGCCAGAGTCTACGTTGACGCCACCGGGCTTGCCGCCGTGCTGCGCCAACAAATCCCCTCGCTCCAGGGCGCCTGTCCCGAGCCCGACCCCGAACACATCTGCGTCGCAGCCCAGGAAGTGCGCCACGTCAAAGATCCCGGCGGCGCCATGGACTTTTTGGAGACGCACAACGCCGCCCGAGGCCAAACCCTGGCCTGGACGGGCCAACACGGTGGTTTTTCGGTCCTCAACGTCCGCGTGGCCCCTGATCTCTCCGAAGTCTCCATCCTGACCGGCGCCATCGCCCAGCCCCAATACCCCTCGGGGCGCAAAATCCTCGATCGCTTCGTCGCCAGCCACCCCTGGATCGGCTCGCGCGTCTTTGGCGGCTCGCGCGCCATCCCGCTGCGACGGCCCTACACGCGCCTGGTCGCTCCGGGCGTGGCGCTCCTGGGTGACTCGGCCTGCCAGGTCTTCTCGGCCCACGGCAGCGGCATCGGCATGGGACTGCTGGCCGCGCGCATGCTGGCCGATGTCATCATCGAGGCCGCCGATCTTGGCGACGATCCCGGCGCCATGGAGGTCCTGTGGACCTACGCCCAGGGTTTTCACAAGCGCTGGGCGGGCCTGCTGGTCAACAGCGACGCCTTCCGACGCATGTCGCAGACCTTCACCGACAAAGAGATCGACAAGCTCATGCGCAGCGGCCTGATGGCCAAAGGCATGGTGGCGGCGACTCTGGGGCAAAGGCCGGTGGTGCTCGGCGGCGCAGAGCTGCCGGGCGTTCTCCTTGGCGCCCTGCGCGCCCCAACCCTGACCGCGCGGCTGCTGCCGCTGCTGCTGCGCATGCCGCTGGTCAACTTCCTTGCCGCCACCTATCCCGAATACTCGGCCTACGCGGACGTGGACCTCTACCGCTACGAGCGCCGCATGCGCTGGCTGGTCGGCGATGAAGACGCCACCGCCAGGTGATCGTCGCCGGGCCAGAGCGCTGCTCGCAGACCGTCGATCCCCGCGCTGAACACTGTGTTTGATCGCCGTCCTTTGACCCTGCTTGACGATGGGTTAGACTTATGGCCAGACAATTTTTGAGCGTCCTGGCCCTAGGGCGTGTTTGCAAAATGGGACCGAGACAGGCGAGCCCGATGGCATCGAGGCCGAGGAGGTGAGCGCAGGCGGGTCTTTGACCCGTTGAGCATCGACGACGACGGGATCGGTGTCATCGGGCCGCATGTCGATGGGAGATTTTGCAAACACACCCTAAGTGGGCGCCTGCGCGTCGGATTCGTCGGGGTCCGGCACGATGATTTATGTTGAGCTTGCGGGTTTGAACGCATGAAGAACAAAGGCCTGTTGGCCATCGTCCTGGTCTTCGGATTCCTCTTCTCCATCTTTTTCCTCTTTGTCCTGCTGGTGGCCAGCAGCTCAGGCGGCGATGAGCTGGCCATCAACGGAGAGGGCATCGGTGTCGTTGAGGTCATCGGCCCCATCATGGACAGCCGCCAGACCGTCGAGCAGATCGAGCGCTTCGAGCGCAGCGACGCCATCAAAGGCATCATCATCCGCATCGACTCGCCCGGCGGCGCCGTGGCCCCCTCCCAGGAGATCCACCGCGCCGTGGAGCGCGCCAGCGACACTAAGCGCGTCGTCGTCTCCATGGGCAACACCGCCGCCAGCGGCGGCTACTACATCGCCTGCGCCGCCGACAAGATCTTCGCCAACCGGGGCTCGGTCACCGGCTCCATCGGCGTGGTCACCCAGTTGACCAACTTTGAGCAGCTCAAAGAGTTGGCCCAGGTCGAGGTTCACACCATCACCAGCGGCCAGTACAAAGACACCGGAAACCCCTTTCGCGAGTTCACCGAACAAGATCGCGCCTTCTTCCAGCAGCTCGTGCTCAACATCTACGAGCAGTTCATCTCGGACATCGCCCGTTCCCGTGACATGGACCTCGACAAGGTCCGCGAGCTGGCCGATGGGCGAATCTACACAGGGGAGCAGGCCAAGGAAAATGGGTTGATTGACGAACTGGGCAGCCTCCAGGACGCCGCCGAGTACCTGGCCAAAGAGGTCAACCTCAGCACGCCGCCCAACCTCGTCTACCCGACCACCGAGGACGAAGAACTGCTCTCCAAGCTCCTGCAGGGCAGCGCCCGCAGCTTGACCGAAGGCCTTATCCAGGGCATCAACGAGCAGTCCACGCCCCGCATCGAATACCGATACACTGGCCCGCAGTGAGGACCGAACCCCACGGCGCCAAGGCCCCCTCCCAGGGCCCCTGATAAGCTGGCGTTTGTTCAACGGAGACATGTTTTGATGAAGTCCCCCTCCACGCGCTTGATGGTCCTGGTGGCCGTGGCGCTGACCGTGGCGCTCTCCGGGGCTCCGACGCTGGCTCAGCAACCCGCTGAAGACGCCCCCGCGCCCGCCGACCAGCCCCAGGCCGAGCCCAAAAAGGATGACTCAGAGGCCAAGAGCGAAAAAGCGCGCCGCAAGCGCTTTGCAAAGCTCGGCTCAGGCAAAATCCGCCTGCCTGCGCCCGTCGGCAAGGTCTACACCATCGAAGAGCTCCTTGAGCGCGCCAACGACGTCAACCCCGAGCTTGTCGCCCGCAAACACGCCGAACTCTTCGCCGAACTGCGCACCGATGAGGCCGACTGGGCCATCTTCCCCACCATCAACGTCAACTCTGCGCTGAGCATCGTCCCAGCCCGGGCCGACTTTGACGAAGCCTCCAGCAACATCGAGCAGTTCCTCAACCTTGAGTTCGGGCCGCTGAGCAACACCAGCATCCGCATGGTCGTGCCGATCTACACCTTCGGCAAAATCGACACCGCCAAGGAACTGGCCGACCTGGGCGTGGACCAGGCCGCGCTTGAGACGTACAAAAAGCGCCTCAAAATCCACAAACAGGTCCGCGAAGCCTACTACAGCGTCCAACTGGGCAAACACATCCAGGCGCTCGTTGGCGACAGCCTCGAAGCCATCCGCGACGAGATTGAGCGCCAGAACGAAGCCCGCGAGTTTGGTGACGAAGACGTCGATGTCATCGCCCTGCGCCAGCTTCAACTCCAAGAGGCCGATCTGAGCCGGCGCATGATCGACAACAGCCGCCTGATCCGCCTGCCCAAGCGGGCCCTGGCCTACCTCGTCCAGCTTGAACCCGATCAGTTTGACGTCACGCCCTTTGACGACAAGACCGACGGCGCCGAACTGGCCGAGTTGACCACCTACCAGCGCGCCGCCTTCGAGCATCGCCCCGACCTGCGCCTGCTCAAGGCCGCCGTCGCCGCGCGCCGCGCCCAGGTCGATCTGGCCTTCGCCCGCTTCATGCCCGACATCTTCTTTGGCGTCGACTTCAGCATCGGCTTCTCTACCGAAGAGTCCCCCAACCTCGTCGGCAGCATCAGCAACCCCGACGCCCTCGACGCCCTGGGCTTTGATGAGCCCCTGGTCTTTGACGTCGATCCGCTCAGCGACCCCTACGAGTTCACCCGCTTCAGCTTCGCCCTGGGGCTGCGCTGGCAACTCAACCCCGCCCAGCAGGTCTGGAAGTACAAACAAGCCCAGGCACGGCTGGCCGAAACCGAATCCCTGCGCGAAGCCGCCCTCGGCGGCGTTGACCTCGAAATGGAAAAACTCTGGGTCGAAGCCAACGACCACCGCCGCAAGATCGAGATCAACCAGCGCGGCCTCAAAGCCGCCGACCGCTGGCTCAAACAGATCGCCATCGCCTTTGAGTCCGGCGGCGCCGAACTCAAAGAGTTCATCAAACCCCTGAGCGCCTTCTACGACGCGCGCCTCAAGCTCCTCCAGGCCCAGTACGACTACCAGGTCGCCATGGCCAAGCTTGGCCAGATGGTGGGCCTGTCCGACCTGAGCGTCCTGGCAAAAGCCCCAGAAAAGCCGCAAGAGTGAAAAATTCCACTTAAGTCCAACACGTTGAATCTTTTGCCCCCTTGGTCGTCTTCATTGCCGGAGATACAATGGGGCGCCGCATTCCATGGGCGCTGTGGATAAATGTTGCAGATGAAATCGTCTCTAAACCCAAAGGACTTGCAGACCATGACCCACCAGGATCACAACACGCCTCGCCTTATGACCCGGATCGTCGTCGCCGCGATGGTGATTTTGATGGCCTTGCCCGCGTTCGCAGGACCGCCGACGGACTTTGTCGAGGTCAAGCGCAAGACCCTTGAAGAGGTCGTCAACCAACCCGTCAGCCCCAAGCGCACCGAAAACCTGCGCAAGATCGCCCGCGAACTGATCGACTACGACCAGCTCGCCAAGCGCTCCCTGGGCGCCGAGTGGGACAAGCTCAACGAGACCGGCCAGAAGCGCTTCGTGGCCCTGCTTGAGAAGGTCGTCGAACTCAACTACGCCAACCGCTTCAAAGAGAAGGCCTCCACCAAGAAGTACGTCATCAAGATCACCGGTGAAGCCACCCGCGGCGACAACTCGATCGTCAAGACCGAGATCAGCTACAACGACGAGACCTTCACCATCAACTACAAGATGATGGCCAAAGACGGCACCTTCATCATCCACGACGTCGCCTTCGACGATGTCTCCCTCCAGGAGACCTACCGCAAGGCCTACGTGCCGATCATCCAGAAAGAGGGCTGGGCCAGCATGTTTGGTCGCATCAGCGCCAAGTGCAAAGATCTCGGCGGCACCGCCGCAGAGTGCAAGGCCGACACCAACGGCATCATGAAGTGATCGACTGACCCCAAAACCCCGATCCCTGCCAGGCCGTCGCACCCCCGCGACGGCCTTTTTTGTATCCAGTCGCCAGGCCGCCTCCGGCCCAACGCCAAAACACACCGCTGTCGCGGCGTGGTTTTGGCCCCCTGCCACGCCCAGATGCCCTCCGGCGGCCCCCCAGAGCCCCAAACGCCCACAACCATTTCATGCACCACAAACGGCGGCAGAAGATCGTTGGGGCGTTATGAGGAAGGTCGAGCGCGGTGTTGGATTGGGCAAAAACGACAAAACGGGGCGCGAACGGCCCCGTTTTTGGTGCTTGGGAGGCTGGCGAGCGCCTATTTGCACTCAGCTGGGATCTTGTAGGCCTTCATCTTGCGGCGCAGGCGCGGAGAGCGTTTGATCTTCTTCTCGCACTTGCCGATGTACTCGATCACCTCGTCGTCACACTTGAGATCAAGGGACTTGGTGAAGAGTTGGTGGGCCTCAAGATAGTCGTTCTGGATGAACGCCTGCTGGCCTTTGGTCTTGAAGTCGGCCGCCAGGATGGAGTTGATCTCTTTGATCTCCTTCTGGGCCTTGTCAAAGGCCTCGGTCTCCTTGTCCACGGACTCAAACTTCTCTTTGGCGACCTCGTAGTTGGCGTCGCCTTTGCTTTGAAGCCCGGCCTCGTACTTCTCTTTGGCCTTGAGCTCTTTTTCGGCCTTGCGCTTGAGCTTTTTGGCCTCTTCGTTCTCCGGATCCAGCTCCAGCGCCTGGTCAAAGGCCTTGATGGCCTCGGGCCAGCGGCGCGTCTGCATCTTGGCACGACCGTCTTGGATGGCGCGCTCGGCCTTTTGTTGGGGCGAGACGTCCTCGACTGCCGGTTCTGTGACGGCGGGGGGCTCGGTGGTGTTGGAGGTCTTGTAGAGGTAGTAGCCGGCAAAGAGCAGGGCGGCCAGAACCAGGACCATCAAGAAGAGGAAGGCCAGGACACCCAGGATGACGGGCATGCTGATGCCGCCGCCGCTCTTGGTTGAGGCGTACTCGGAGACATCGACCTGCTCGTTGTTGGGGACAAAGACAAAGTCGAGGTTGCCAAAACTGACCCGGTCGTTTTCTCGCAGGATGGTGGGCCCGGAGATGCGCTTGCCGTTGACGCAGGTGCCGTTGGACGAGCCCATGTCGGCCACGCAGTAGACCACGCCTTCGACGTCGATCTGCGCGTGTCGCCGGGACACCGAGGGGTCATTGAGGAAGACGGTGTTGTCTTCGGTGCGCCCAATGGTGTTGCGCCGCTCGGAGAGGACAAAGATCTCGCCGGCAAAGGAGTCGCCGACGCGCACGAGCTTGTAGGCGTTCTCGTCCTGGCTGACGATGTGCGTGGAGACGACGTCCTGTTGGTTGTCGCCGCTGTCTTTGTTGTATTCGAGGTAGAGGTAGTAGTCCCCGATGCGGATCTGCGCGGCGGAGCCCAGGTCGCGTTCGCCCTGGATGCGCTGTCCATCGACGATGACGCCGTTGGAGGAGCCCAGATCCTCTATGTAGCACTTCTTACCGCGGACAAAGAGCCTTGAGTGCTGCCTGGAGACATTGCTGGAAGGCAGGATGATGTCGTTGCCTTCGACGCGCCCGATGGAGAACGACCCTTCATGGAAGGAGAATTCGTCCGCGATGACCCCGTTCTTATCCTCGATGATCAGCGTGAACATGCAGATTCCTGGCCGGCTGGCTCTCTTGTCTGGTGGCGCCTCGCGGAGCCACAATCGTGGCTTCAGGGGTCAGGCTTGGACCTGGCCCATCAGCCATTGAAGATGCGGGTGTCGGCGTTGACGCCGGCACTGCGCAGGGTCTCATAGAACATGGGCACGTAGCCAGTGGCCACAAACTGCCCACCGTTGCCTTCTGGGCGGAAGTAGAAGACATCCTGAACCCGCAGGGCATCAAGATCGACGCCCTGGACCTCAGAGATCTGGTTGATCCGCATGGAGCCGTCGCCGAGCTGATGCGCGATGACGACCACGTGGGCAGCGCGCGCGATCTGCTCGCGCAGGGCGCGTGCGGAGGTCTCGGGGGCGCCCAGCAGGCAAAGGGTCTGGAGTCTGCCAAGCACGTCCATGGTGTGCGAGCCGGGGCATGCAGCCATGGAGCCGAAGGTCCCCGCCACCGCCGCCGAAACCCAGTCGTAGGCTTCGGGACCAGCCAGCGAGTTGACCAGCAGCCGCTCGGGGCTCATGCGCATGGCGGCGCGCATGAGGTAGCGCATGTCGTAGCGGTTCTGACCGCCGCCGTTGCCCTCTTCAAGGTAGACGGCGCTGCGCTGGGAGAGCTTCATCCCAGCCACGCGCTCAACGACCATGATCCGCGTCCCTTCGGGCAGCAACTCACCGAGGGCGTTGAGGACCTGGGCGCGTGCGTCTTCAGAGGTGCCGCCGACGACGATGCTGCGGCCAGCTTCGACGGCGTTGCGCAGCATGTCGGCCATGGCTTCGCTCAGCGCGCCGTGTTGGACCAGATCCTCCAAACGGCGAGCCACCGAGCGGGCCTTGCGGATGGTCAGCACCGGGCCACGGGGGGCCAGCGGCGGCATCATGATGTGAACGCGGGTGCCGTCCGAGAAGCGCACTTCGTCGGCCAGGGCGTCGTGTTCACCCTCGACGCGCGCCGAGAGCAGGCGCTGTGCGGCCAGGTAGAGGAACTCGGGCAGGCTGTAATGGCGCGCAGCGGTGACGATGCGGCCATTTTGCCGGTAGAGGATCTGATCGTAGCTGTTGACGAAGATCTCTTCGACGCTGGGATCGTCCAGGAGCTGCTCCAGCGGTCCCAGGCCGATCGCTTCGGCCATCAGGTGCTCCAGCAGGTCCATGCCGCCGTTGAACTGACCGGCGATGTCGCTGATGGTCTGCTCAAAGATGGAGCGGTCCTCGGGGCGCGCCGGGTAGTACATCGGCAACTGGGCCGGGTCGATGCTGCCAAAGAAGGTCTCGGCGGCCTGCGCCTGAATGGAGGCGAAGGCTTCATCGTGCTGATGGACAAACTGGGGCTTGGGCGGGATGGCCGCAGCGCCAGGGGTGTAGAGCTTCAACCCAGGGGCCGCCGTCGAGACGCTGCCGGGAGGCGGTCCGCTCAGCGAGCTGCCCGAGGTCACCGCCGAGCCGGGGCCGGGCGAAGGGCTGGGACGCTCGGGCGCGCGGGGCGGCGCGTTGAAGTTGCTGGCGGGCGCCGAGGGCGCCGGCAGCGGGTTGGGCTTGGGCGGTCCACCCAGCGAGCTGGACGGCGGGCCGCCAAGCGGGTTGGTGCTGCGGGGGCCGCCGGGGCCCGAAAGGTTGGGGCCGGGCAAGCTGCCGTTGGGCTGATGCCGTCCCACGCCGGGGCCGCTGCCGCTGCCTGTCATGTTCGGGGCTGAAACCGTGGGGGTGCGCCGCACAGAGTCGGTCAGCTTCTGGTCACCGCCCGGAGAGCGCAGCGCCGGGGTGCTGAGCGTGCCTCGGGCACCGCCAGGACCGCCAAGGGGGCTCGGCGAAGGGCCACCGAGCGGATTGGGGCTCGGCCCACCAAGGGGGCTGGGACCGCCAAGCGGGCTCGGCCCACCCAAAGGACTGGGCGAAGGGCCGCCAAGAGGGCTGGGACCACCAAGGGGATTCGGAGACGGTCCGCCAAGCGGGCTCGGTCCGCCCAGAGGACTGGGGGAAGGACCGCCAAGGGGGCTGGGGCCACCAAGGGGGCTGGGGCCGCCAAGCGGGCTCGGACCACCCAAAGGACTGGGGCCACCCATCGGGCTGGGCGAAGGGCCGCCAAGGCCAGCGGCCGAGGGCGACGACGGCACCGGAGCGTACCCGTTGCCCGCCGGGGTCAAGTTCTGGCCCGAAGCGGCCAGAGGCTGGATGCCCGAACCGCTGGCGGAGGGGATTTCGGCCGAAACCGGACCTCCCACATCCAAGCCACCGTCGGCCCCTGCCTCTGTGACACTGAGCACAAAATCGCCGATGTAGACCTGGTCGGCGGACTTGATCACCTGGGGACTGGTGATCTTGCGACCATTGACATACGTCCCGTTGGTGCTCTTGAGGTCGACGACAATGAACTTTCCGTCTTTGACCACAATACGGCTGTGTCGTTTGGAGACGTTGCCCTTGGGCAGAACGATGTCATTGCCTTTGACTCGACCTATGCTGACTTCGGTTTTTTCGAAGTTGAGCACTTCGGTCTGGCCATCTTTCTCAGCGACCGTGACTGTGAACATTTACGCGGACTCCTGAAATCCCGTCGCACCAATCCAATTGGAGCGTGGCGTCACGGCCTCAACATCTCCTCGGAACACTCACGATAACACAGCGACACGGCCTGGTTTTTCAGGCGCGCTGTTGATCAATGATGGTATCCTTTTTAACGCCACGTCTCACTCTGACATCTTGAAGAGTTACCCCCACCCCACCACCTTGTCAAGTTCGTTGAGTACACCCGCGCACCCCGATGGCTGCGTAGATCCGGCCATGGAACGCCAAGAATAAATTGTGTTCATGATCGTGTTTTTGGGGTTGGTCAGGCTCAGAATCCCAGCGCCACGCCGCCGCCGATCTGCCACGTGGTGACCGTCTGATAGCTGCCGTCGTCCTGCAAACGCCACAGCCGCGTCACCTCGGTCAACACATAGAGGTTGCCCGTCACGTTGTAGCGCCCCTCAAGCGAGAGCAGGGCGTTGTCCAACTCAAAGGCCTCGTCCAGCCCATCAAAGCCTGCGTTGAGGAACATCATCCCCAGCGACAGCGGCCCGATCGAGGGCAACTGGAGCTGCAGCAGCAGGCTGGCGTTGTCCGGTCCCTGGTAATCCTCGTAGGACCCCGTCAGGACCACCGAGCCGCCCAGATCAAAGGTCAACTCTCCGTAAGCGCCCGCGATCGCACCCCGATCCAGGCCCCGCAAGACCACCAGCTTCGGGTCCCCCTGACCCTCCCAACCAAAATACGACTCGCGCTCAATCTCGTAGAGCGCGCTGAAATACACCGGGATGTGCTCTTCGCCCAACCAGCGCAGCTCCATCTTGGTGTAGATGTTCAACACATCATCCGGCCGGAAGTTGCTCTGGGCGCCCAGATAGAGGCCCGGCGAGTGGTTCAGGTGGGTGTTGAGGTCAAGGTAGGGGGTGAAGTCGATGGTCTCGTTCTGGATCAACACCAACTCCTGGTCGATGCCGATGACCGTCGAGTTGGCCGTGCGCGTCGGCACCAGACGGCCTTCGCGGGTCACTTTAAGCGGTTGGGTGGCGTCGATGTCGGCCGAAATCCGCTCAAACTCCAGCGGCGCGTCCACGTCCGTCACAAGGCTCAAGCCAATCGAATACCGATCCCAGAACCCCCCAGGCTCAATGAACTTGTTGGGCCGCCCATACACGCGCAGACCAAAGACCTCGGGCTCAAAGAGGTTGTCGAGCACCACCTCCACGCCGCCAATGTTGGCGTTCAGGACCGTATTGAAGCCAAGCTCAAACTGATCCACCGTCAACACATTGAAATAGCGGTTCATGATCGTCCCGTGGCCGATCACCGCCCCATTAAACTCGCCCAAACGCGCGTAAAGCGGGTCCGTGCGCACGCCGTACTCCACGTAACGCACGATCCGGGCGTAGTCGCTCAGTTCATCCCAGTCCTCACGGCGAATCACGCCCGCGTCTTCCGGCGCGGCGTCGTAGAGGCGCAGCCGCAAAGGCAGCCTCAGGCCCGTGTTGAGCGAGGTGACGCAGTCGCTGATGTCATCGCAAAAGAGTTTGGGCACCGGCAGTCGGAACGCCAGCGACAGACCCAGCGTGGCGTAAAAGTCTTCATCGACTTGACCCAGCCCCAGCTCGGCCCCGGCGTAACCCACGCCGCCGCCTCCGTCAGGCTGGTCTTTGGCGCCAGCGGCAGCCGCCGCAGCGTCCATATCGGGGGCCTGGGCGCTGGCGTGCCCCATGCCCACTGACCACATTATTCCCAGGGCGCACAGCCCCAGCAAGAGTCTCGACATCGTGTGACCGTCCATGGTCTCTGACCTCGTCGCAAGGTGTAGCGGCCAAAGCGCGTCACTCCGGACACATCCTGTGTCACTGGTTCGACGACGCGCTCTCCACGGCCTGACTCTATGTTGGTAGTGGGTCCAGACCGGGTTGCCAAATTATTTGGCGGGTGCCGGGCGGCCGATGGTGTAGTAGACAAAGCCCGCGCCGGCCATCTTGGAAGGCTTGTAGAGGTTGCGGCCATCGACGACCACGGGGCTCTTAAGCAGGCCCTTGATGCGGTCCAGGTCCGGCACGCGGTACTCGTTCCACTCGGTGCAGATGATCAACGCGTCGGCGCCCTCAAGGCACTGGTACTGATCGTCGACCAGCTCGATCCCGTCGAGGCCCTCAAAGACCCACTGGGCCGTCTCCATGGCGATCGGGTCGGTGGCCCGGACCTTGGCGCCGGCCTCGATCAAGGCGCGGATGGTGACGATGCTGGGGGCTTCGCGCATGTCGTCGGTGCGGGGCTTGAAGGCCAGACCCCAGACCGCCACCGTCTTGCCCGACAGGTCGTTGTCGTAGTGCGCCAGAGTCTTCTCAAAGCAGCGGCGCTTCTGGTCGGCGTTGACTTCCTCGACCGACTCCAGAATGCGCATCGGCACGCCGTACTGACGGCCAGTGCCCACCAGCGCCTTGACGTCTTTGGGGAAGCAGGAGCCGCCGTAACCAATGCCGGGGAAGATGAAGTGCGGACCGATGCGGGGATCGGCGCCCATACCGCGGCGGACCTTGTTCACGTCTGCGCCGACCTGCTCGCAGAGCGTGGCCACCTCGTTCATAAACGAGATCTTGGTCGCCAACATGGCGTTGGAGGCGTACTTGGTCATCTCGCTTGAGCGCAGATCCATAAAGAGGATCGGCTTGCCCGTGCGGACAAAGGGCTCGTAGAGCTCCTGCATGGGCTCGCGCGTGGCCTCGTCCTCGGTGCCGATGATGATCCGATCGGGCTTGAGGAAGTCCTGCACCGCGGCGCCTTCTTTGAGGAACTCGGGGTTGCTGACCACGCTGAAGCTCTGGTCGGTGCGGCCCTTGATCTCGGCCTTGACCTTGTCGCAGGTGCCCACCGGGACGGTGCTCTTGACGACCACCAGCTTGTGGTCGTTGAGGTTGTCGGCGATGGTGCGCGCCACGGCCAGGACGTGGCTCAGGTCGGCCGAGCCGTCCTCTCCAGGCGGCGTGCCCACGGCGATGAAGACCGCCTTGGAGCCCTTGATGGCCGTCGCCGAGTCCGTCGTGAAGCTCAAACGCCCGTCGGACAGGTTGTGCTCAACGATTTCTTTCAGGCCGGGCTCGTAGATCGGCAAAATGCCGTTGTTGAGGCCATCGATCTTGGCCTTGTCAATGTCCACGCAGACCACCGTGTGGCCCGTATCGGCCAAACACGCACCCGCAACCAGGCCCACATAGCCCGTGCCCACAACACAGATCTTCATTGCCATCTCAAATTACCCCTTCACACATTGATCTCACAGAGCCAGGCACTCCAGCGTCAACCTGGGCGGGCGCAGTCTTAGCAATACTGAACCGAGGCCGCAAGGGTGGGCGCGCTTTGAAGCACCGCATCTGCGTGTTGATGCCTTCTGAACGCCCCAAAATGGGACGATCGCGTTTTGTTTGGTTGATGTGTTCAAGCTGTCCGGGCCGATGAGGGAGGTGGCCCCGCTTTTGATGGATCTCTTTGCTCAAAAAAGACGTCTCCGAACATCCCGCCAGTGTCTCTCAGGGCTCCGGTTGGTCTGGCGTCTGCTCGGGCTGAATCTTGTCCAACGGGTAACACACCATCGCGCTTTGAACGCTGCTCGTGCAGCGCATCGCTTGATGCAGCATCCCCACCAGACCCCACGACACCAGCAGCATCGAGACCAGGAAGAGCACTTCCAGCCCCGCGCGCCTCCAACGCAGCGGCTCAGCCTCCAACGTCGTCGACATCGGCAACGCCAACAACGCACCCGCGATCAGACCGCCGATGTGCGCCGCGTTGTCGATCTGCAACCCAGGGATGAAGCCGATGCCGATGTTGATCACCACCCACGGCAACATCCCCACGCCAAATGCCTTGCCCACCTTGGGTGGCAACTTCTGTCGGTGGCGCAGCCCAAAGGCCATCAACGCCCCCAGCAACCCAAAGATCGCACCCGAAGCGCCCACCGATCTGCCCGTCAACCACAAACTCGCCAGACTCGCCAGCAGCCCCGCGCCCACATAGAGCACCACAAACCGCCGCGACCCGTAGAGCCTCTCCAACACCGGCCCCAATACGTAGAGGGCGTAGGCGTTGAAAACCAGGTGCAACCAACCCCCATGCAAAAACGTGGCCGAGATCAGCCGCCACCACTGTCCCTCCCACACCAGGAAGTCAATGTTGGCCCCATGGAGGATGGCCGGCACCACCCTCCGGTCGGCCACTTGCAGCACCATGTCCATCATCGAGGCCAGGGTGTGTGTGACCAGCAAAAAGACCAGCAACCCCAGGCTCAAGGGCGTCTTCAAGCGCAGCGAACGCGTGAAGTTGACCTCCCGGCGGTAGCGATCCATCAACTGCCCCAGGCGTTTGCCGTCGGGCGGCGAGGTCGAAGGCTGGACTTTGTCTTTTTGTGTCATGGGTTGTTGGCTCGCCGTGGTCAGCGCACTGTCCAGGGCCAA
This sequence comes from uncultured Pseudomonadota bacterium, assembly GCA_937123825.1. Taxonomy (GTDB): domain Bacteria; phylum Myxococcota_A; class Bradymonadia; order Bradymonadales; genus CAKZKQ01. The sequence goes on along the minus strand of CAKZKQ010000441.1, from coordinate 21,001 downwards.
TGCTCGCCGTTGTATTGGATAAGGTCTTGTCCAATGTGGCCACAAGACCTGTCACCTTGAAGATGGCCCCAAGACCCCACACCACCTTCTGGGCCTGCGTCGCCATTGTTGAAGATGCCCACGAAGCGTGGATTTGAACGCGCGTGCCATAAAATCGGGCGGCGTCGGGCGATGGCCGACCATGGATCAGCGGCGCTTGTGGATGGGTTTGCCCGTGCGCGCCTCACTCAAGGCCCACTGGTAGTAGCCCGGGATGTTGATCTTGAGCACGAGCGGGTTTTCGCAGTCGTTGAGCACCCAGAGCGCGTCGTTGTGCTCGTTGACCAGCTTCATGGTCCGCAGCGTCATGGTGCGCCCATCGATCCTGACCTCAAAATCCTCTTCCGAGTCCCGGCGCAACTCCTGCTGATCATTGTCGCGCCGCTGCGTCACGTCCACGGCGTACTGGGTGACGCCCTTGCGGCGAAGCTCCTGGCAGGCCGACTGGCTCAGCCACATGTGCGTGTGCGCGGTGGTCATGTCCTGGCCGTTGGCCCACCAGGGATCGAGCGAGTTGCCCTTGTGCAACCCCATCGTGGTCACGTGCCCCATCTCGTTCTGACCGCGCATCCGCTCCCGGTTGAAGATCTCCCAGCGGTAGCGCACCCGCGACGGCTCCTGCTTAAGCCCCCGGTCGATCCCCATCAAGCGAACGCGCGCGGTGTAAGTGTCCGAGCGAGGCCGCTGCTGGCTCATCTTGAAGTCCAGCTCCAACCCCTCGGCCATCGGCAACGGCCTGCGCTCCAAGGTCACCGTCTCGCCGTGACCCTCGGCCCCATGAAGGAGCAAGGCCCCCGCCGCCACCAGCCCCAGCACCACCGCAGCCTGGGTCGCGGCCCTCATTTTGCTCTGTCCGATGTTCATCATCCACCCATCACACGCATCGCGCGTCCACGTACCCATCCACCAGTCATCAGCGCCCGGCCCACGAGTCCTCCAACGGTTGGTCAGGGCGCGGCGATTCCCCCCAGATTGTCGACGGCTCGGTCACGGCTTGCAACCTGATGCCAATTTGGTTGCCCAAAATGGTGGGCTTCTCTACTATGTGGCGCCGGAACTGCCCGAAAGCGCATCCCAGATTGTCCACCGCACCACCGCGGTGGTCTGCCTACGGGTTCAAAGACCAGGGGAGCCTGCGTTGAGCGAATACATTACCTGCAATGCCTGCGGCCATCACAACTCCAGTGAGCGGATCACGTGCGTCAACTGCGGCGCGCTGCTCGAAGCGCCCGTCGCGGCCGACGCCGCCATGAAGACCCAGGCCATTTCCAATATTGACGCGTTGTTGGCCGGTGACCGCAGCGTTCACCAAGATCGCCGCAACCACGTCGTCGGCGGTGATCCCTCCGAGGCCGTCGAAGAAGAGGTCGCCGCCCCCACCGAGGCCATCGACTTCTCCGCGTTGCTGGCCTCCGGAGCCCTCGACGGCCTGAACCCCGCCACCGAAGAGCCGGTTCAAGTCGCCGACAAGACCGAAGCCATCGACTTCTCGGCCATGGTCTCCAGCGGCCACATGCCGCCGCCTGCCGACGACAAACCCGCCGGCTACGACCCCACGGCGGCCATGAACTTTGATGACTTCAAGGCCTCCATCAAAAACAAACCCCCTGAAGCCGCCCCAGCGCCCGCTCCACCGGCCGCCGCCCAATCCATGGGCCACGATCCGACCGAGGCGATGAACTACGACGACTTCAAGGACTCCATCAAAAACAAGCCGCCCTCACCCAGCGCCCCGGCACCAGCCCCCGCGCCCGTGGCGGCAGCCCCCGCACCGGCCCCGGCACCCGCCCCAGCCGCCCCGGCGCCGCCCCCGCCCGTCTCCACCGGCGGCGGAGGTGGAGGCGGCGGCGAAGAGAAGAAGAGCAAAACCGGCCTCTACATCGGCATCGGCGTGGCCGCCTTCTTCCTGCTCTGCTGCTGCCCCTCATCCCTGGGCTACTTCTTCAAAGACACCCTCATGGGCCTGGCCGGTGTCTCCGACGTCGCCGAGGAAGCCACCGCTGAAGACGGCGACGAAGACAGCGAAAACGGCAACGCTGGCGGCGAGATCACCAGCGAGAGCATCAAAAAAGCCATCGAAGGCGAAGGCGGCGAAATCCAGGGCGAACCCACCGAAAGCAACGCCGCTGGCATCAAAACCATCACCTACGCCTTCCTCATCGACGGCACCGGAGGCTCCGCTGTCTTCAGCGACTTCGGCGACGAAGAAATGGCCAAACAAGCCGCCGCAGCCGCCGAAAACGCCACCGACGACGCCAAGGTCCGCCAAAACGGCACCTCCTTCCTCGTCGTCACCGTCGCCGGCAAACCCGAGCTCGCCCAAGCGATTTTGGATGCGAGTGCGGCTGCGGAGTGATTGGGCTTCGTGCTTCGCACTTCGCGGTTCGCTGCGCCCCGTTGGGGCTTGCTTTCGGTTCGCTCACTGCGTTCGCTTTTGGTTCGGTCACTTCGTTCCCTTTTGGTGCGCTCGCGTTGCTCGCTAATAGCAATTGCGATGAGTGGATCGTGCTTCGCTTCGCCGGGCGGTGTTGCCATCTCGTCGAAACACACTCCAGAGGGAGGGTGGGGACGAACGGCTGGTTGGTGATTTGAGTTTGGTGCCTCCCCCCACACGTATGTGCCCGGCTTTAGGGGGCAGGGTAGGCGGCGAAGCTCGCCTTCCTGCCGGCCTTTGTGGGTGATGACGGCGCTGGTCCTCAAATTCGCAAAGCCGCTCAGCAAGGCGAGCTTCGCCGCCTGCCTTCGCCCTCATCGGGTCACTGTCGGTGTTGGTCCGCAAGCTCCAAGGCCGCTCGGTAAGGCGAGCTATCGCCGCCTACCTTCGCCCCAAAACGGCCCGATGCCCCCTTGGAAAGCCCCCCAAGCCTCCGCCGTCCACCCAAAACCCCTTGGAAAGCCCCAAAAAATCTCCGCCACCGTGCATCCGACCCCCAAAAGTGAAAGCACTTTCGACGAGATGACGACACGGTACGGCGAAGCGAAGCACGGTCCACTCATCACAATCGCTATTAGGGAGCGCAGCGACCGCACCAAAAGGGAGCGAGCAAAGCGAGCGACCGAACCAAAAGCAAGCGCAGCGCCGCGAACTGAAAGGGCAGCCAAGCGAAGCGCGGCAACCGAACCGAAAAGCTCTCCCACTCCCTACGGAACGAAGAAAGGCTTAAACAAAAGCTTTTCCTCGATGAGTCGGCGTCGCCAGACGCGGCGTTGTCGTTCGCGGGCGGCGGGGCTCATGTTTTGGAGCATGTTTTCGACGCCCATGGGGAGGCTGGAGTCGAGGCGGCCTTGTTCGGCGCTGGACAGGGCGCTGTAGAAGCGCTCGTACATGCTGGCTTCGATTTCGCCGATGACCAAGCCCAGGCGGCTGAGGGCTTCGGGGTCGTCGCGCAGGTCGAGGGCTTCGAGGCGAAGCTGTTGCATTTGTTTGTAGGCCCAGCGGTAGGCGTCGCGGCCGACGGCGGTGGTGGCGCGTTGGCCTTGCTCGGTCAGGCGCCACATGCAGCGGTACCACAGTTCGAGGTAGCGCTCGTCTTCGGGGATGCGTTTGGCGTCTCGGGCGGCGGTGTTTTCTTTGTGTGAGCTGGGTTTCTTTTGGCGCAGCGATTCGCGGTGTTTGCGTCTGCGCGGGTCTGTGGGGTCGGGCAGTTCTTTGCCGGGCAGGGTGCGCCAGTCCTGGGCGTCGTCTTCGTCGCTGTCGTGTCCGCCGGCTTGGCGCACGCGCCAGTCGTGCAGCTCCTTTTCGATCATCTTGCGGCAGTTGGACACGCGCCTTGGGGGTTCCTGAAACTGCTCAAAGGCGCGCTTGATGCCGGCGCAGATGACCTCGATGGGGACGCCCATGTTGCGCCATTGGCGCAGCATCTCGGTATCCTTGCTGCCGAGCATCAGGCCGATCTGGCTGTGGCTCAGGAAGAAGGCCTCGGCTTGTTGGAGGTAGCCGAATTTGCTGCGGGCGTAGAGTGACATGCCTTCTGGGGTCTTTGGGTGGGTTGTTCCACAGCGTCACGGACCTGTAGAACAAGACAGCATGCGAACAAAACAGGCCGGGTGCGTGTGTGGCCTGCCAAAGAGATCGTCGCTCTGGGCTGGGGGGTAAGGCAAGTTATCTGTCACCCTCCCGGGGCGCTGTGACCCCCTGAAACCTCTCTTGAGGCGCTCATGACCGGACTTGATGCAACCAGACTTTTTAAGCACCTGCGAGAGATATTTTCCCAGCAGGCGCACCAGGGCCATCGGGAGGTGGCGTTGGCGTTGGAGGCGTTGGAGGTGCCCGGTTTGCGTGCGGACGCGCTGGGCCAGCTTGATGGGGTGATCGAGCGCGCCCAACGGGCAGAGGTGGGTTTTACCCCGGACTCCAGCGGTCTCTTTGCGTTGCACGCGCTGCGCGAGGCTCTGGCGAGCGATGTGACGATGGCCGGGGTTTTGTTGCACCCGCGTTTTGAAGGGGTGCCGCCGGACTTGTGTCCTTGGCCTGCGTGCGTGGTGGGGTGGCCGGGGGGGCTGCGGGGTGCGGACTTTGCGTTGGCCGATTGTTTGCGGCCGTGGCAACTCGATGGGGCGTGGCGCGGTGTCAGTCAGAAGGCCAGTGGGGTCTTGTTGGCCCCGACGACGCGTTGGGTTTCGGTGCCGAGGTTGGCCCAGCTTGAGGCCAGAGCCCGGTGGTTGTCGGCGCTGAACTTGCCGATGATCCCCAAAGTGAGCGATTCACTGGGGTTGGCGACGACGGGGTCGGTCAGGTGGCTGGCGTTTGAAGGCGTCGGCGGCGTCTCGCTGCGCCGCTGGATGCAGCGCACGGGGGGCAGCATGCCCGTGGCGATGGCGGTGCGGCTGGCCATTCGGCTCTGCCTCCTGGCCCAGGCCCTTGGCCAATGGCAACGGATCCCCACCGCCTTCATCGCCCAGGATCTATGGCTTGGCCCACATGAAAAGCTCACCGGGACCGGGCGCGCCGCCGACCCCTGCGGCGAAGATTGGGGGAATCCCTGGCATTCCCCAACTCGCCCCCTCTATCCACTGCTCGAACTTGACGATTTGTGGAGTTTGTACCCGCCGAGCCTGGACGAGGGTGATGTGGGGGATGTGCGGGGGCGAACGGCGAGCCTTGTGAGGGCGGTCGCGGCGTTGTTGTACTGGTTGGTGACGGGGGTGCCGCCTTATGCACCGCAGGAAGTGGTGCCGCACATCAAAAAGGTCCGCACATTCATGCAGTCGCCAGCCCCCAGGCGGCCATCTGCGTGGGTTTCTGAGGTTCCACCGCAGCTCGACGACGTCTTGATGAGCGCCTTGGGCCAGGATCCAGGGGCGCGGCTGGCCCACTGCGGTGAACTTTTGGAGCGTTTGTGGCCTTTGGCGCTCGAACCAGAGGTCTTGGAGCGCACTCGGGCGCCGCATCGGGCAATGGAGGCGCTGAGAGGGTGGATCTACACCGCCGATCTGGTCAGCGTATCGGCGTGGTTCAGGGCCAGCGGCGGTGTGGCACAGCGGCGCGAGGCCGTGGAGTACGTCCGCGCCCATGTGGGAGTGTCGCAGCGGCGCTTTTATGGACTCGATCAGGCGATGGGGATGCCCGAAAGCCCCAACATCGTACGTCTGGACAATGTTTTGGGGGACGACGCTGAGGTTTTCCCCCTCCCAGACCGTGCGCCACTGCCTCCCGAGGCTTCATTGGAGGAGATTGGGGCCTGGCTGGGTGAGGTGGAGCGGTGGATGGTGGGCTTGGAGGCCTCGATGGGGCCCGATGATGGGCGCGCGGTGGGTCATTTTCTGCGCCATCGCCTTGAGGACCTGCGTCAGACGCTGAACGACGACGCTTTTGGCGATGTGGAGAGGGCGCTGAGGGTCTTGTCGCGGCGTCTGGAGGTGGCCAACGCGGACTTGAGCGTGCATGAGGCCGCTGACATTGAGTCTGGTGAGGGTTCTTCGGGGGGAACGAGGCGATTTTGGGCGCTTTTGGGGGTAGCGCGGGGCGTTTGTGGGCGTTGTTTGTCGCCGCTGGGCGCTGATGAGGGTGAACACGAGGGGTGTTTGCTGCGTGAGCGTGGGTTGGATGAGGACGCGCAGCCTCCTTTGCTCTCGATTGAGGTGGAATCGCCGTCAAATCTGGGCTTTGAGTCGGGTTTGGAGTGTTGGCACGACGGTGTGCCCTTTGTGATGGGCGCCAGCGGGTGCTTTGAGCGGTCCATTGTGGGGGATTTGTCGCCGTGGTGCCGCCTGAGCAGCGGTGAGGGGACCGATGAGGGTGACTTTGGGGTGACGATACAGCGCGTGGCGGCCTCTTGCGTGCCGTATGGGCTGGTGCGGTTGAGGGTTGTGGTGCGTGCGCGGGTGGTTTCGGGGTGGGCAGGGGCGTGGGTGCGGGTCGATGGCCACCAGGGACAGCTCTATTTGGACAACATGCACGGCAGAGCGCTGCGCGGGACGGTGCAAAGCAGGACGTTGGTGCTCTATGCGCCGGTGGGTGACGACGCCATTCGGCTCAATTATGGGTTGCTCCTGGCCGGGACCGGTCATATTGATGCCCGTCGCTTTGAGTTGTCGTCCTGGGACGGCGATCGCTGGGTGGCGTTGGAGGCGCCGGCGTTGTAGTGCGGCGTTGTGTGGTGTGGGGCGGTGCGTATTGAGGGGGGTGACTGGTGGAGTTTGAGCGGATGACACGGCGAGCCCAGTTGAAGAGGCTTTCGTCGCTGGCGAAGGCGGCTTTGGGGCGCTGGGGGGTGGCGATTGGGTCGGTGCGTTTGATCACCCATTGGGAGAACACGGTTTATGACGTGCGCGGTGTGGATGGCCGCCGGTGGGCGTTGAGGATCCACCGCGAGGGGTATCAGTCCGAGGCCAGCATTCGTGGGGAGTTGTGGTGGCTGTCGTCGTTGAGGCAGGCCGGTGAGGTGCCGGTGCCTTGTGCGGTGGTGGGGCGCGACGGGGATTGTTTGCAGCGCGTGGCCACCACAGGGATCCCCGAGGGGCGTTGGTGTGTGCTTTTTGAGTGGGTGTCGGGGCGTTTTCAGTCCAAGCGTTGGGGTGCGGCGTCGATGGGCCGCCTGGGTGAGTTGACGGCCAGGTTGCACCACCACGCCAGGGGCGCGCGTCTGCCCCAGGGGTGCATGCGGCCTCGGTTGGATGTGGAGGGGACGATGGGCGCTGGGTCGGTCTTTGGCGATCCGTTGGCGCTCACTGAGTTGACCGATGGGGATCGGGCGCTGGTGGAGAGGGTGCGCAGCGGGGCGGCGCAGGTGATTGAGTCGGAGTTGGGCGGTGACGGCGGTGGATTTTTTGGGTTGATCCACGCGGATTTGCACCGGTGGAATGTGTTGTTTGAGGCGAGCCGGGCGAAGGTGATCGACTTTGACGATTGTGGTTTGGGTTACTTTCCGTATGACGCGGTGGTGACGCTGCGTCAGATCGAGGCTCAGCCCGACGCGCAGGCGTTGACGCAGGCATACTTTGAGGGGTACGGGCGCGTGGGTTCACTGGAGGGGTGGACCGAGCGTGTTTTGGGGGCTTTGACGGTGATGGACAGGGTGCAATCGTTGGCCTGGGTGCACAGCCGCCGCGAGCTTGAGGGGATGGTGAAGATCATCCCGGGTGTGGTGCGCAAGGCCAGAGCGGTTTTTGAGGCCTTTGAGGACGGTCGGCCCTGGATCCGTGTGCCTGTGTAGCGCTTTGTGGGTGTGGGGGGTCAGGGGTTTGTGTCCTGGCCGATCATGCGGTCGAGCAGGTCACAGAGAGCGGCAAAGCCAAAGGGTTTGGTCAGGTGTGGGTGGGGGGCGGCGTCAAGGAACGCGGCCTGGCTGGCCGATGGGTTGGGGCCAGTGATGAAGACGACCCGCTGCAGCAAGGGTGGGCTCTCCTGACGCAAGCGCTCAAGGAATTCGGTCCCGGACATGTCGGGCATGTTCAGATCGCATAGGACAAGATCAAAGGGGACGTTCTGGGTGCGGATCTCGGCCAGCGCTTCGTCTCCTTGCGTGGTGGTGGTGACGAGGAAGCGTTGGTGGTTCATGACCCGTTCGACGATCTGGGTGATGCTCTCTTTGCCGTCGATCAGGAGGATTCTGCCGCGGTGGCGGAAGTGTTGGCTGGTGGTGGGGGTGTCGGGCAGGTCGTTTGAGGTGTTGGGGGCGGCGGGGAGGCTGACGCGGATGACGGTGCCGCCGCCGGGGCGCTCTTCGACCTGGAGTTCACCGCCGTGTGCGCTGACAATGCCGTGGCAGACGGACAGGCCAAGGCCAGTGCCCACGCCGATGGGTTTGGTGGTGAAGAAGGGCTCAAAGATGCGGTCACGGATGTCTTCGGGGATTCCCGGGCCGGTGTCGCTGACTTCTGCCACAACTCGGCCGTGCTCATCGGTGCACGTGCGCAGCGTGATGGTGTTTTGTGAGGGGCGCGTGTCGGGCAGCGCCTGGGCGGCGTTGAGCAGGAGGTTGACGAAGACTTGAACGAGCCCCTGGTGGCTGCCTTTGAAGTGCGGGACGCGTCCAAAGTCACGTTGGAGCCGCGCGCAGTGTTTGACCTCGTTGTGGGTCATCTGGACGGCGGTGTCGATGACCTGGTGGATGTCGACGTTCAGTGAGGCGGAGCGCGGCGCGCGTGAGAAGTTGCGCAGGTCTTTGACGATGCGCTGGACGCGCTGTGTGCCTTCGTGGGCGTCCATGAGGGCTTCGCGCAGTCCGGTGAGGTCTTCGGCGTCGAGTTGGTGGCCGATCTGGGCCAATTCTTCGAGGACAAAATCGAGGTTGGCGATGATGTAGGCCAGGGGGTTGTTGATCTCGTGGGCGACCCCGGCGGCCAGTGAGCCCAGGCTGGCCATGCGCTCGGAGTGGATCAGGCGTTGCTGGACGCGTTTGTGTTCGGTGATGTCCTGGAGGATCCCAAAGACGGCGACCAGCGCGCCGCTGTGTGGATCGTGCTCGGTCATGCCGCGGCTGGTGATGATCCGCTCGACACCGTCGGCGCCTTGGAGCCGTGCTTCAAAGTCAAAGCCGCCGCGGCGCTCAATGGCCTCCTGGACTTGTCTGGCCACCCGTTCTCGGTCGTCGGGGTGGTAGTAGTCCATGACGTGTTCGATCAGCGGCGGCGGCTGTGAGGGGTCAAGGCCGTAGATGCGGAAGATCTCAGAGGACCACTCGGGCCTGTGGGATTGCTGGATGTCGATGCGCCAGTGTCCAAAGCGGGCGATGCGCTCGGCGGCATCTAGGAGACTGGCGTGTTTGAGTTCCTGGGCTTTGTGTTGGTACTCGTGGCTGACGTCGCTGGCGGTGCAGCACAGGCCGCCTGTGGCCGACGGGCGCATGTTCCAGCGCAGCCACCGCCATGAGCCGTCTTTATGGCGGAAGCGGGCCTCGATGGGTGGGCCGATGGTTTGGCGGGTCAGATCCTGGGTAATGCGCCGCTGGAATGGCGCCACATCGTTGGCGTGGATCAACTGCGTCAGTGGCACGCCGTGGAGGAGGTCCTCAGACCATCCGAGGATTTGCATCCAGTTGGGTCCAAACCAGGTCATCTCTGCGTTGTGGTTGATCACGCAGTGGAGTTCTTGCGAGGACGCCAGCAGTGCCAGGATGTCTTTGGGGTCAAACGCTTCCATGCCCACAAACAGTTGCTCTGTGCCTATGTCCGCGGTCCCTTGGACGCGTTTTTAAGGGCGTCAGTCTTGGGGCGGCGAGTTGGTTGATGGTGGGTCGAAGTGGGGGCTTCTTGAACCATCAATAACGCTGATTGGGTTGCGGTTTTCAATCAGAATCCTGTGCGATTGAGGCTATGGAGACGACCCTAACACAAGCTGGGCCCGCTGTGGAGGCTGGAGTTGTGTGTATGTGGGGGTTGTGGGCGAGCGTGGGGGGCTTTTGTCGGCTTTAATGGGCCAATATGCGCTCAATGCTGTGGTGTTTCCACGTTTGGGTGAGAGATTTGGGTGCTCAGGGGTGCCCTTTGGTGTTGACGTTGGTGTTTGCCAGGGCGGGGTTGTTGCGCAGCAGCGCGTAGCCGCGTGAGCCGAGCGTGGTGGCGTTGAGGTCAATGGATTTCAGGCGTCGGCACAGCTCGGGGTTGTCCCTGAGCGCTTCGGCGGCCGCGACCCCGATGCCAGCGTTGGCGCGCAGGTTCAGCGAGCGCAGCGAGGCGTTGAGGGGGGTCTGCGGGTCAAGGAGCGTGCGCACAGCGTCGGGCGTCAGGCAGTTGTGGGACAGGTCGAGGTGACGCAGCTGTGTAAAACCTTCAGCGCGCGAGAGCATGCCCAGGGCGCGTTGGCCGATCTTGTTGTGGGTCAGCGACAGGCTCTGGAGTCCGCGCAGTTGCTTGCTTTCTCGGATCTGCCGCATGGCCGAGCGGCGCACATTGCAGTTGTTGAGCGTCAGGGCGTTGAGGTTTGGCAGGTCCGTGTTGTTGAAGATGGCCCTGACACAGCGCCAGCCGATGTTGTTGTGGGACATGTCGAGGCTTTGGAGCGAGGGGCCAAGGCTTTTGACGAAGTTGGTGGCGTGCAGGCCGCTGGCCAGGATCCCGGCGCCGATGTTGACGCGCTGGAGCGCATCAAAAAGGTTGGGCAGGCCCACCGAGCGGGTCAGCATCTCAACATTGCCGTGCAGGTCCAGGCGCTGGATTTTGTGGGAGCCGCCGTTGTCCAGCGCCTCCAGGCTGCCCATAAAGCCGTAGCAGGCCAGGGTGCGCAGCCTGGGGAACTGTGCGCGCGAGATTTGCTGAAGCAGCTCAAACGGGGCCTGGTTGCGGATGGCCAGGTATTCGAGTTGGCGCAGCTTGGGGTGCTGGAGGCGCTCAAGGAGGTCGGACTTGTAGCCGTAGCACTGCAGCGCCCGCAGGGGCCGCAGCGCGGCGTTGTCGAGCTGTTTCCAGCTCTCGTGTGGGCTGTATCCATAGAGCGAGAGCGCTCGGATGACGCCAAAGTGGGGCATGGCGATGCCACGGGTCAGGGCCGTGCGCCATTTGTAGGGCGGCAACCCCAGCAAGGCGGGGTGCAGGGGGGTGCTGTGGGCGCCCAGGATGGGCCACGAGTCGAGGGTGTTCTGGACGTACTCCATGGCCACGGGGAGCATGTCCGGGTCACAGGTCTCCAGCAGGGCACAGATGCGCTCAAAGGTGGCGACGTTGGGTTCGTCATGGATGAGGCTGCGCAGTTGCGTCAGGACGCTGTTGGTGGGGGCGCAAAAGGGGTTGTGGTGGCGCGCAGCTTCGATGACCTGATCGATGTGGGCGCCTTCAAGCAGGGCCTTGAGGTGGTCTGGTCCCAGCAACGGCAAGCTGCGTGAGCGGGCGTCAAAGGTGCCGATGGTGCCGGGGCGTTGTCCGATGATGGCAGCGCGGGTGTTGGAGGTGACGCTGTGCCCGACGTGGATGTTGCGGGCTTTGAGCAGATCTTTGAGGGTTTTGTGGGTTTTGAAGAAGCGACCGCAAAGCATGACGGTGGGGTTCAAAGTGGTTTCATTCATGGTGGCTCCTCCTTTCACAAGATGGCTTGGTTTATCCATTCATATCTTTTGGTCTTGTTTTGTATCCAACAGGCTAAATGGCGCCCTGCTGAACACAGTCTTTAGCGCTTAGACGCGTTCTGGGAGCCTTGTAGAGCCAGGAGCGTGCCAGGATTGTTTCACGTGAAATGTTTCAGACCATCGCGCACACGGGCGCGTGGCCCCAGAGGTGGGTGCAAGGGGGTAGAGGCAGGCGTGAACTCAAAGAGGGGAGGGAGAGGGCAGGGCGGTGTCAGGGATCATGCACAAAGTGCAGGCGCAACATTTTTGCGGCCACCTGGGCACCGTCTGGCTCGGCGCTGATCTGTCGGCCCACTTCGGCGGCGCGCGCTTGGAGCGCCGCGTCCTCCAGAATCTGGCCCAGGACTCGCGTCATGCGTTTGGCCGTCACCTTGTCGCGCGGCATCGTCTGACTGACCCCCAGACGGTGTGCTCGCCAGGCGTTGTCGTATTGATCATTCCCAAACGGAACCGCCAAGCCCGGCTTGCCCGCGCAGAGCACCTCCGCCAGGGTGCCGATCCCCGCGTGATGCACCACCACCGACGCGCGCTCAAAGAGCGACACGTACGGGGCATAATCCACCACCATGATCTCCTCGGGCTGCGGCCCCAGCGCCTCGGGCTGACCGCCCACCAACACCGCTCGGCAACCCAGCGACGTGCACGCCTCGGCCACGGCCCGGTAGATGTCCTGGGCCCCAGCGGGCAGCGCCGCGCCCAGGCCCAGGACCCCAGGCGGCTCACCCGCGTCCAAAAAGGTCTCCAGCGCCTCATCCAGCGGGCGCTTCTGGCGACCGTCTCCGCCCCACGGAAAGCCGCAGATCTGCGCGTGCGGTGGATCATCGCTCGCCTCGGGCCGCCACGTCGGCGACCACAGGCCCAGGTTGATGGCGCCCAATGACTGAGAGTCGAAAAAGAGCGCCCGGTGGTCCCTGACCCCCAACTCGCGACACGCGCCGCGCAGCGAGCGGCTGAAAAAGCCGTTCATCATCCAACGCATCGGGCCCGCCATCAGCCGCCCATGCATCCAGGCCGGTGGTTTGGTGGGGCCGTAGAGGCTCGGATCCTCGCTCGAATACCACGTCAGCGGCGCCAGCGAGACCATCCCCGTGGGCACCTCGGCTGCCTCTGCTGCCAAATAACCCCCAAAGCACCAGATGTGGTTGAGCACCGCCGTTGTCTTGGACTCTGCCAGGGCCGCCGCCGTCGCCTCGTACATCGGACCCACCAGAGGCCGATAAATGTCCTTCCAGACGTTGAATGGGCCAAAGTTCTTGTCCGTATAGCGCTTGTCGTGGGACACCACCGACGGATCCCAGCGCTCACCGCAGCCCCGATAACCCAAACCCCGGCTGCGCACGCGTTGCTCAAAGTATGGGTTGGTCACCACCACCGCGTCATCACCCTGACGCTGCAACGCCACACCCAAACCCAAGATCGGCTCCACGTCGCCCGCCGTCCCAAACGCCGTCAACACCACCCTCATGACACCGCCTCCCTTCCACGCCTGTTCACCTTTGCCCAGCAGCCCCTTATGAGGTTCACCGCCGTATGAAGCCTCACGCTCAGCGCTTCGAGCGCGCCAGCGGGCTGTCTTGTGGACCGCCTTCGTCGGCCTGCTGAGTGTCTCGCTGGCGAGTCCCCCGCGCTGCCCGGTTGCTCAACGACAATGCTGTGCTGGCACCTGCGCGTTCGGCCCGGTGCGGCGCGCGCCTGCCTCGGGGCGGAGCCTGATTCGGCTTGGCCGGACCAAAGTCTCGCGTTGCCGCCAAAGCAAAGTCTCGCCCCAAACGCGCTCCAAGCTCCTGCTCGCGAATCTCCAGATCCTCGATGGACAACGCCCCTTCATCGCCCAGGTCGAAGATCTCCTCGTCGCTGGGCGTCCCCTCAGCGCTGTCTCGCTCGCGCAGTTCACGGCGCAGCTCTCTGACCAGGTGTGAGAGGATCGTCACACGCGCGTTGAGCGTGCGCACCCCCTGGTAGAGGCGCAAAACAACAATCAGGGTCAGCAAAAAGGAGAGCGTGAGACCTATCTGGAAGATGGACAAACCCATCGATCGCCTCCAGGCGGATGCGTCATCTGCGTCAAACACCGCATTGGACCCACCTCACCCTCACTGTGGGTTGCTGCAAAGACCCTGGTCACGGTGCTTTGTATGGACTTTTGACTGGCCGAATCGCCACCAGGGATCTTGGCATGGGCCCATCACCGAAGCAAGAACCCCTCAAAAACCCATAAAAGGCGCCCAAAGCGCCTCTTGGTGGGGTTCTGTCAGGTGCTGAGGCCAAACCACAGACGTCCAACTCCCTTTGGAGCGGTTCAGATGGCGTCAGGTGCCGTGTGGGTTGCCTGTGGTGGGGCTGGGCGTCAACGCTCTAGGAGCACCACCGCGAAGGTCGAGATGTCGTAGGTCGAGGCCGATGCCGCGTTGCCTGCCCGAGTGGCGGTCAAGCCGCTGCTGGTGCCCACCAGGACGATGCCGTTGCCGCCGCGCACGCGCGCCTCGGCTTTGGCGGCCTCGACGCGGTCTTCCAGATTACCGCCGCGCACTTCCATGACGCCCAACTCGCTGTATTTGGCCTTGGGCACCCCGGTCAAGAAGACCTCCACCGGGGCGCTAATGGCCTGGGCGGGCTGCGGCGAGCCGGTTTGAACAAAGCTCACCGATGGGCTGCAAGCCCCCAGACACAGCGCCACACACAACGCCAAGACACATTGCCTCATATTTGCTCCCTTCTTTTGATTGTTCTTATACCGGGTTTGATTGGATTTGAGCGTCTCTTGCAGGCTCAAAGCTCCATCAACGCCGCGCCCCACGTGAAACCGGAGCCAAAGGCGACCAGGAGGACTTTGTCGCCAGTGTCCACGCGCCCGGTGCGGCGGCATTCATCAAGCGCGATGGGCAGCGCCGCCGCTGTGGTGTTTCCGTAGCGGTCGATGTTGTTGTAGAAGCGCTCGGGCTCGACCCCCAAAGACTCCTGGACCAGTTGGCTGATGCGCAGGTTGGCCTGGTGGGGGATGATGAGTGAGATGTCGTCGAGGCTGTGGCCGGTGTCGGCCAGGATCTGCCGGCACAGGTCGCGCATGGTGCGGATGGCGTTTTTGAAGACCTTGCGGCCGTTCATCTGGGGGTATTGATCGCGGCTGGCCAGCGTTTCGGCGGTGATCTGGGCCGGAAAACGGCGGCTGGACGGCACGCGGCAGATGAGTGCGTCGGCGTGGCGACCGTCGGCGCCCAGGATGGTGTGGATGATGCCGCCTTCGTCGGCGGGGCCAGCGCCCAGGACCACGGCGCCTGCGCCGTCGCCAAAGAGCACCGCCACCGAGCGCCCTTCATCCGAGAAGTCCAGCCCCGTGGACTGCACCTCGGCCCCGACCAGGAGCACGCGTTTGTAGATGCCTGCGCGGATCATCGCGTCGGCGCTCTGGAGGCCGTAGACAAAGCCTGAGCACTGGTTGCGCACGTCCAGCGCGGGTACGCCTGGGATGCCCAGCTCTGCGCCCAGGAGCACGCCGCTGCCTGGGAAGAAGTAGTCGGGCGAGAGGGTGGCGAAGATGATGAGGTCGATGTCGCTGGGGGAGAGCTGGGCGTTGTCGAGGGCTTTGCGCGCCGCCTCAAGGCCCAGGCCTGAGGAGCCCACCGGGCTGTCGACGTAGCGCCGCTGGGCGATCCCGGTGTGTTTCAGGATCCACTCGTGGCTGGTGTTCATGCGCGCGGCCAGGTCGGCGTTGGTGACGACCTGGTCAGGGACATGATGGCCGGTCCCCAGCACGCGGGTCCGGATGGTTTGATGGGAGGGTAGGGCGTTCACACGTCGAGGTTTCGCACGTTGAGGGCGTTGGTAAAGATGAACTCGCGACGGGGCTCGACCTCATCGCCCATCAGGACGGTGAAGAGCTGGTCGGACTCGACGGCGTCGTTGATCTGAACCTGGAGGAGCGTGCGCGTGGTGGGATCCATGGTGGTCTCCCAGAGCTGCTCGGGGTTCATCTCACCCAGACCTTTGTAGCGCTGGATGGTCTGACCCTTCTTGCCCACCGCCAGGATGTGATCGAGGGCTTCATCGATGCTCTGGGCGGTGTCGGCCTCATCGGCGCCGACCTTTTGGATCGGGATGGCGCCCTGCTGGCTCATCTGCTCAAAGCGGCCCTGGGTCTCCATCAGGCGACCGTACTGCTGGGAGTCCAGCAGGCTGCGATCAACGCGGGTGGTGACGCGCGAGCCGTTGACGCGGGTGGTGTAGACGATCTGGAAGCCTTCGTCCTCGGGATCCTCGTGGACCATGGGCTGGGGCCAGGAGGCGTTGGGGTAGAGTTCGCTGAGGTGGGCCAGGAGGCGGCCGTTGAGCTCATCGATGCTCTGGCGGCTGTCGAGCGTGGCGCCGGTGACGCGGAACTTCAGCAATGTTTCGAAGATGCGGCGGTCGCCGTGGCGCTTGAGCTTCTCCAGCGCCGAGCGCCAGGTGGCCATCTCGCGGACAAAGTCGGCCAGCTGAGCGCCGCCGATGCGCTGCCCCTCGATGCCCATCTCCAGGCCGTCGGTGGCGGCGCCGATGAGGTACTCTTGCAGGGCCTTTTCGTCCTTGAGGTACTCCTCGCGGCGGCCGCGCTTGATTTTGTAGAGCGGCGGCTGGGCGATGTAGAGGTACCCGCGCTCAATGATGGAGACCATCTGGCGGTAGAAGAAGGTCAGCAAGAGCGTGCGGATGTGGCTTCCATCGACGTCGGCGTCAGTCATGACGATGATGTAGTGGTAGCGCAGCTTCTCGATGTCGAAGTGATCCGCGCCGATGCCGCAGCCCAGCGCCGAGATCAACGTGGTGATCTCCTTGCTGGAGAGCATTTTGTCGAAGCGGGCCTTCTCGACGTTGAGGATCTTGCCGCGCAAGGGCAGGATCGCCTGGTTCTTGCGGTCGCGGGCCTGCTTGGCGGAGCCGCCCGCGGAGTCACCCTCGACGATATAGAGCTCGCTCAGCGCCGGATCCTTTTCCTGGCAGTCGGCCAGCTTGCCGGGCAGCGCCGAGAGACCGCTGAGCGCCGATTTGCGGCTGGCTTCGCGGGCTTTGCGGGCGGCGTCGCGGGCACGGGCGGCCTCAGAGGCCTTCATGACGATGATCTTGGCCTTCTGCGGGTGCTCTTCGAAGTACTCGCTCAGGCGCTCGTTGACGACCGACTCGACGATGCCCTTGATCTCGCTGGAGACCAGCTTTTCCTTGGTTTGCGAGGAGAACTTCGGGTCGGGCATCTTCACCGAGAGCACCGCCACCAGACCCTCGCGCACGTCGGCGCCCTCAAGGTTGGTCTTCAGACCCTTGAGCAGGTTGTTGTTCTGGGCGTAGGTGTTGACGGTGCGCGTCAGGGAGGCGCGCAGGCCCGACATGTGGGTGCCGCCGTCCTTGTTGCGGATGTTGTTGGTGAAGCACGAGATCTGCTCGTTGTAGGCGTTGCTCCACTGCAGGCTCAACTCCACCGTCGCCTCGCGGCCCTCTTCGTTCAGGGGGCGAGTGGACTCCATGTAGATGGGCTCTTCGTGGAGGACGGTCTTGTTCTTGCCCATCGCCTTGACGAAGGAGTTGATGCCGCCCTCGAACTCAAAGTCGTGGCGGCGCTGCTCTTCGCCGCGATCGTCGATGATCGAGATCGCCACGCCCTTGTTGAGGTAGCTCAACTCACGCAAACGGGCCGAGAGGGTGTCAAAGTTGAAGACCGTCTGGGTGAAGATGGTCGAGTCGGGCTTGAAACGCACCCGCGTACCGGTGCGCTTGGCCTTCCCGTCGGGCTTGAGATCTTCGACCGGCACACCGCGGCGGTAGCTCTGGCGCCAGATCTGGCCCTTTTGACGAATCTCCAGGTCCACGTGCTCGCTGAGCGCGTTGACGACCGACACACCCACGCCGTGCAGACCGCCCGAGACCTTGTAGGAGTTCTGGTCGAACTTGCCACCGGCGTGAAGCTCGGTCATGACGACCTCGGCGGCAGAACGACCGGTCTTTTCGTGGATCCCGGTCGGGATGCCGCGGCCGTTGTCGTCCACCGTCACCGAGTTGTCTTCGTTGATCGTGACGATGATCCGGTCACAGTAACCCGCCAGCGCCTCGTCCACCGAGTTGTCCACGACCTCGTAGACCATGTGGTGCAGGCCGCTGCCGTCGTCCGTGTCGCCGATGTACATCCCCGGGCGCTTGCGCACCGCCTCAAGCCCTTCGAGCAACTGAATGCTGCTGGCGTCATAATCGGCCTGCGCCGCCGCCGCGTCACCGCCGGGCTCTTCTTTCGGTTCCACTTGATCTGTCGTCATGGTGCTTCTTTCACTCTCACTTCAGCCCACCTGTCTGCCCGCGTCGATACCTCACCGACACAGCCGCCCCGTGGACCTTTTTCGGACCTGCAAAATCTAAAGCATCCGTGACCATTTGTCACGTAAAATTTGTTCAGATTGTGCGTGAATTTGCTGAGCAAATCCAAGGGTTTGTGTACGCCTGCGAGAACCTCAGTCGGCCGGCGCCACCAGCGGCGTCTCCAGCCCCAGTCGATCGTAGAGCGCGCGGCGCTTGGCCAGGTTCTCATTGCGCTCCTGATGCACGATGTCAATCACGCGGCCACGGTAACCCTGGGCAGGGTTGTAGGACCACAGGCGCAGGGCGCTGAGCCACTCCGTGTTGGCGTGGCCGGGGGTCTTGAACTCTTTGTCCTTCATCCGACCCCACAACTCCGGCAGAAACTGCTCCGCCAGCGCCATCTCGTGCTTGCCCGCGCCAACCCAGACCTGGGCCGGGCTCAAACCCGAGAAGAGTTCGTTGGGCTGGTGCACAAAGCCATGCTCGTCCGCGCCCTCCTCACCGCCCTCGGCCTCCAAAGTCTGGAAGACCGTGTCCTGATCCGGGCCCGTCGTCGGCAGCAGGATGCACAGCACCCCGCCGCGAGGCCCGTAGATCTCGTCCACTTCGCCACCTTCCATGGCGCACTCCAGGATGTCCTGGGCGATCTCGGCCTCTTCACCCTCAAGGCCCAACAACGCGATCGTCGCCTCCGGGTCCTTGCTCTCGTCCAGGCAATGCTCCAGCGGCGTCTTCTCGCCGGTGACCTGGTACTCCGTGTTGAGGATCGCCTCCACCTTCATCTGCGTGAAACGGTGCACCGAGATGGAGGTCGGCAGGACAAACGTGGCGTCCTGTGCGTCGCTCATAGTCTTTCTCCTG
This sequence comes from uncultured Pseudomonadota bacterium, assembly GCA_937123825.1. Taxonomy (GTDB): domain Bacteria; phylum Myxococcota_A; class Bradymonadia; order Bradymonadales; genus CAKZKQ01. The sequence goes on along the minus strand of CAKZKQ010000441.1, from coordinate 2,282 downwards.
AAGTGTTTTGCGTAGAGCTCATCCAACGCGCGCCGCCATGGTCAGCACGGCGAGGTGCGCGGGGCTCGATATCTGTTGCAATATGCCTTTGCAATCTACCTTTGCAATCTAAACCGTCGGGGGCCTCACAACCCGGCTCCAAGCCGACGGCGGCGCTCACCCACCAGACACATTCAGCCCGCGTCGGGCTCGATGATGTAGTACGAGGGCTTGTTCATGTCCCGCTTGACGTCGTCCGTCAGGCGCTGCATGGCGCTGCGACCCTTCGGATCGGCCTCGTCGTCTTCCGGCAGGCTGTCGAGGAACTTCTGGGCCCGCTCGTAGCTGGGCCATTGCTCCAGCGCGCGGCGCAGGTACGCCTTGATGTCCCCGTAGGGACGCGCCGCCTGCCACATCGCCACCGCCTGGTTGAACGACAGCTGCGCCCGCAAGCGGTACGCCGTGTCGCCAAACTGCTCGGCCAGCGTGTAGGCGCGCTCTTCCATCGCAAAGGCAAACTCTGGCATCCCCAACAGGTCGTAGAGGATCCCCAACTGGTAGTACCCCTCGCAACCCTCGGGCCACAACACCGTCGCATAGCGCATGTGGTCGCGGGCCTCAAAGTACTCACCCAGGAAGTCGCGCTTCATCCGGGCGTAGGCCATCTCCGTGTGGTAATCCCTCGGGAAGTTCTCGATGAGCGCCGTGTACATGCTCTTGGCAAGCTCGATCATCCCGGCTTCGCAGATGAACGTGTGGCAAATCCACAGCGTCGCCCACTCCCAGCCCAGCTCCTCGCGGTTCTCCGAGATGAACTGGTCCACGTAACCTTCCAGGCTCTTTTGTGTCGCCAGAGCCTGCACCATCTTCTTCCAGTTGCCCGGCGTCGGCCGGGGGTTGAGCCGACGGGCCGCCTCTTCGAGCGCCACCGCCGCCTCGCCAGTCAGCCGCGAAGCAACCTGAGTTGCCTCTTCCGCCACCGTCTCTTGGACTTCGGCCTTCTTGGCTTTATTGCGTCCACGGCCACGCCGTGACTTATTCTTGATTTTGATTCCCATCCGTGACTCCCATCAAACAGTCTCAGACATCAGATTTGAACAGCGCACACCCTACGCTCCAAAGCCGCGAGAATCAAGCGTAGAGCCTTCCATTTGCCAGGACGCCTCATACCCCTTGGATCTTCCCCGATGGCCTCCTGCGGCTTTTAAGGCTGGCCAGAGGCCCGATGGTGCCTATCCTATGGCCATCTCCCCGCAATCCTGACCCTCCCAACATCGGAGGATCCCAAAGGACATGGACACGAATCTCCCAGACCCACAAGCCCTCGAAACACTCCAAAGCCAGCTCGCAGCCCGCGTGCGCATCTTTGAGGACAACGATCCCAGCGGCTACACCCCAAACCAGAACCATCTGGTCTGCGCCATGGACATCCAGTACGACGGTCACATGGCACACGTCGCCGCCGACCTCTCATACTGGAGCACCCCCAAACACCTGGGCACCTTCGTCGGTCTGGTCCCCGCGTCCTTCCCCTACGTCCCCGGCTACTTCTGCTTCCGCGAAGGGCCGCCGCTGCTGGCCCTCATCCACCGCATGCGCGATGAAGGCATGCCCCAACCCGACGTCCTGGTCATCGACGGACACGGCATCGCACACCCGCGCCTCTTTGGCGTCGCCTCCTGGATGGGCCTGGCCACCGGCCTGGTCAGTGTCGGGTGCGCCAAGGAAACGCTGGTGCGTTTCCCCGCCAAGCCCGCCCGCACCCGCGGCGCCTGGAGCCCCGTCCAAAAAGACCAACGCCTCATCGGCGCCGTCCTGACCACCCAGGACAACGTCAAACCCGTCTTTGTCAGCCCTGGACACCGCATCGGCCAGCAAGCCACCCGCGATCTCGTCCTGGGCCTGGGCGGAGAATACCGCGTCCCAGACCCCATCCGCCGCGCCGACTTCGCCGCCCGAGCCCGACAGCGCGGCGAAGACCCCGGCAAAGTCTGGACCGACCTCGGCCCCCTCAGGGAAGTCAAACCCCCCTGGGACGAATGACCCCAACAAGAAAAAGTTCAAAAATTGATGGGTTTGGGACAAGCAACGACGGATGCCAAAGGCTGAATCAACCGTCGTTGACCCACAGGCCATCAAGCCGTCTACGACCTCACGCAAAACCCAAGCAATTCAAAAAGAAAAACTCAAAGGAACATCGGGTTTGGGGCGAGCAATGATGGATGGCAGACGCCTGACGGACGAGCGCAGCCATAGAAGCGCTATAAGACCCTTCAAGCCGCCACCGACCTGACGCCAAAACC
>CAKZKQ010000440.1 GCA_937123825.1 uncultured Pseudomonadota bacterium | reverse complement strand
GTAGTCGCTCATGCCGGGGATGTAGGCCCCTCCGGCGGTGGAGCTGCCAAAGACCACACAGACCGAGGGCGACGCCGCCGCCGAGCGCTGCGTGATGTCCTTAAAGCCCCGGCCGCCCCAGACAAAGATCTTGTCCTGGGCGGGAAGGTCGGCCCCAGCGGACTCGATCAAGCTGACGCTGGGCAGGTTGTTCTCGCGCGCGATGTCGGCAAGGCGCGCGGTCTTCTTCATGGAGATTTCATTGATCGCGCCGCCCTTGACCGTGGCCTCGCTGGCGGTGATCAAACACTCCACACCTGAGACGACGCCCACACCGCCGATGATGCTGCCTCCCGGTGAAGATCCGCGGACCCCCATCCCTGCCAACGGGCACAACTCCAAAAAGTGCGCATCGCGGTCGAGCAACATCTCAATGCGCTCGCGGGGCAAGAGCTTGCCAGCGGCGCGGAACCTATTGATATACTTGGCACCGCCGCCCTCATTGGCTTTGGACAATGCCGCACGCAGCTTCTCGAGTGCTTCCAGATTGACCTTTCGATTGGTCTGATAGGTTTCATCTCGAGTCTGAATTCGAGAGCGCAGCACGGGATACTGAGCAACACCTTTTCTCATCTTGGGAGACCTCCTCACGTCGGGGAGCAAGACTGTCGCACAAACCACCCCCTGTCGTCGACCAATGATGGCGATGACCGGACGCATCGAGGACGCCATGAACCACCCCATCCTGCAGGAGCTGGGCCCGTTTCATATGGGCCGCCCGCTGGCCAGTGGGGGGATGGGGCGAGTTTTCATGGGGCGACACGCCGCTCAGGGCACCCCTGTGGCCATCAAAATCCTGGCTGGACACCTGGCCGGGGCCCGCGACATCCGCGCCGCCTTTCGCGCCGAGGTCCGCGCCATGGCCAGCCTGGACCATCCTGGGGTTGTGCAGGTCTTTGACATGGGCGAGCTGCCCAAAGAGGTCGCGGCGGCACACCAGCATTTGGTGGCTGGCAGCCCGTATCTGGTGATGGAGCTGGCCAGCGGCGGCGCCCTGACCCGCTGTGTCCCCGCCGCCCTGCCCTGGTCCTCGGTCCGCGCGGTCATGCTGACGCTCCTGGACGCGCTGGCCCACGCCCACGCCCGAGGCGTCGTCCACCGCGACCTCAAACCCGGCAACATCCTCATCTCCACCCCCATGGATGCTCGCCCCGGCGTCAAGCTGACCGACTTTGGCATCGCCCACGCCATGATGGGGCGCACCCGACCAGGCTCCACCGAAGACGCCTACGGCACCCCCGATTACATGTCCCCCGAGCAGTTCAAGGGCTACTGGCGAGACTATGGGCCGTGGACCGACCTCTACGCGCTGGGCGTGGTCGCCTGGGAGCTGCTCTGCTCGCGCCGCCCCTACGTGCCAGCCCCCGGACAAGACTCTGTGCAGGTCCTCTGTCAAGCCCACATCAACGCCCCAGTCCCCATGCTCCAGCCGCGCTGGCCTGTGCCCGACGGCGCCCAGCAGTGGCTCGACACCATGATGGCCAAAGACCACCGCGCCCGCTTTCAAAGCGCCGCGCAGGCCGCCTGGGCGCTGCAAAATCTGCCCGAAAAGGCCCAGGGCGAAGGGGTCGTGCGCGGTCCAGGGGCCGTGCTTCGCCGCGCCGTGGTCGACTCCGGGCCGCCAAGGACGCTCTCGCTGGACACCATGGACGTCATGGCGTCCATCGCCCCCAGGCTCCAACGCCAGGACCTGACCCAACACCCACCCGCGCCGCGCTCCTGGAAGCGGCAAGGCCCCAAAGCCACCATTCAACTCGACAAGATCGGCAGCCACAGCGCCCCCACACCGCTGCTGGGCGTCGGACTGGGCCTCTACGGCATGAAGGCCATCCCCATGGTCGGCCGCAAAGAGGAGCGCGACACCCTCTGGGCCATGATGCGCCAGACCCAAAGGACCACGCGCCCCAGCCTGGCACTGCTGCGAGGCCCTGCGGGCATCGGCAAGAGCCGCCTGGCCAGTTGGCTCTCACAGCGCGCCGAAGAGACCACCGGGGCCATCTGCGCCATCGCGCCACACCACGTCGATGGCGGCCCCGGCACGGGCGTCCCTCGCATGCTCGGCCGCCTCTTCTCCTGCCACGGGCTCGGCCACGAGGCCATGCACGCCCGCATCGACAGCGCGCTCCAACAAGCAGGCCTGATCGACCCCTACATCGCCCAGGCCCTGACCCGCATCATCATCGGCGCCGACGATGAACGCCGCCCCAACGCCGGTCCGGTGGGCTTTACCACCACCGCCGAGCGCTACGCCATCATCCACACCGCGCTCAGCGCGCTGGCGCAACAAAGGCCGCTGATCCTGTGGATGGACGACGTTCAGTGGGGCGCCGATGCCATCGGTCTGGCCGGACACCTCCTCATCCGAGGCCAGCACCAGGACGCCCCCTGCCCCATCATGCTGGTGCTCACCGCGCAGGACGAAGCGCTGGCCAACTGCCCCGTGGAGTGGCACCTGCTGCGCGAAATCCAAAGCCTCCCACACAGCCACCGCCTCAACCTCGAACCGCTGAACGACGCCGAACGCGCCACGCTCGTGCAACAACTCCTGGGGCTCGAAAGCTCGCTGGCGCAGCGCGTCCAGGAGCGCACCGGCGGCAACCCCCTCTTTGCCATCGAGTTGGTGGGCGACTGGGTGCGGCGCGGACAGTTGAAGCTGGGCAAAGACGGCTTTGAACTGACCGATGGGACACAGATTCAACTGCCCGATGACCTCTACGGGGTCTGGAGGGCGCATTTGGAGCGCCTGCTGGCCCAACAACCCCCCAGCAGCGCCCTGGCATTGCAAATCGCCGCCGCGCTGGGTCAGGAGATCGACCGCATTGAGTGGACCGTGGCCTGCCAGTACCAGGGCATTGGCATCCCCGAAGGACTCCAAGACGCCCTCTTGACCGAACGGCTGGCGCTCCCGCGCCCCGGCGGCTGGTGCTTTGTCCACGGCATGCTCCGCGAGGCCCTTGAACGCATGGCCCGAGAGGAAAACCGCTGGTCCGCCCTCCACCAAGCCTGCGTTCACACCCTCAGCCGCCTCCATCCCGCCCACCAACCCGGCTCCAGCGAGCGCATCGCCAGACACCTCATCGCCTCGGGCGACATGGAAGAAGCCCACGGCATGCTCCTGCGCGCCGCCGAAGAACACACCCACCAAAGCCGCCACAAGGAAGCGGTCGCGGTCCTGGAGTTGTCAGAGCGCCTGCTGAACATGCTCGGCACCCCCGCCAGCGACATCCGCTGGGGCAAAGGCTGGGCACAGCGCAGCACGCTGGCGCTGGGCATGGACGACACCGAAGAGGCCGCACGGTGGATCTACACCCTGACCGCGGCCATCAAGGCCCACGGCTGGACCCAGCTTCGGGCACAGAATCTCTACCACCGCGCCAACCTGGCCGAACTCCCGGGGTTCCACGAACAACTCTACACGCTGGCCACCAAGGCGCTGGCCGCGTTCAGCGCCCAAAACGATCTTCTGGGGCAAGCCCGCGCGCTCTTGCGCCTGGGCAACGCCGCCTACTGGCAGCACAACATCAACGAGGCGTGGGAACACTACACTCGCGCACTCGAACACTTCCGCAAGCTCGACAACCGCCAGGGCCAGGGCAAGGCGTTCTACAGCCTGGGCTACATCCACGGACGCCGGGGCGAATACCAACAAGCCGAGCAAATCCTCAACACCGCCCAGGAACACTTTGAGGCCATCGGACACCGCCGCATGCTCGCCTCGGTCGCCAACGCCAGCGCCGAACTCCACCTGCTCCAAGACAAACTCCCAGAGGCCGAAACCATCTACCGACGCTGCGCCCAATGGCTGGCCGAGTTGGCCTCGCCGCAAGCCGAGTTCGCCTGGCTCAACGTCGTCACCACGCTCCTGCTCCAACAACGCTGGAAAGACGCCAAACACACGCTGGACAACATCCACACCGAGCGCAACACCATGCGCACCGCCAGGCAGCGCTGCCTCCAACACGTCCAGCGCCTGACGCTGGCCGCCGCCGACGCCAACTCGCGCGCTTGGGACAAACACCTCGACGCACTGACCATCGGCACGCCACCCCTGCTGGAGCGGATCTCCGAGGCCGAGTTGGCAAAGCTCCTCATGCTCAGCGGACAACTCTGGGCACCACACGACGCACACCGCGCCCGGCGCAGCTTCCTGATGGCCAGACGCATGTGGGCCACACTCGACAACGACCAAAACGTCGCTGCCGCCGAGCGCTCCATCGCAGCAATCTAAAAAGGGGTTGGGAAAAGGCTCGAGAAGGAACTCAGCGCGCAAAGAAGTTGGCGTCGGCCGAACCGTCGCCCTCTTCGGCTTCAAACTGGGCGTTCCAGCCGCAACGCTCGGCGTCGGTGCCGATGTTGCCCACCGAGCGGAAGTTCGCCGGCGTGTCGTAGTCGGTCTCAAGCAGGTTGCAGCCGTCGTACTCAGGATGCTCGCCGGGCTCAAAGGTCGCCAGCGACAGATTGGGCAAGCTCAGACCCGCGCCGCTGAGGCGATCGATGGCCACGTCCGCCAACGCGCCCAGCGCCAACTCACAACCTTCCTCCGCCACCAGGTTCAACGGGAAACCGACCAGCGCGTTGCCGACCGCCTGACAATCGATGAGCCGACCCAGCGCGTCCTCAACGCTGGACACACCAAAGACGCGCGGCAAAACCACCCGCTCCATCAACGCCACCGCGATGGCGCCGTAGTTGAACTCAAACCGGTGCGGATCGATGTAGAGCGTTCCGCCGTCCACGCGGCCCGAGTAAGCGCTGGTCAAGACCCCCACGCCGTCAATGTCCCGCGTATCGATCTCAATGGTGCTGCACTCCAGATCGCCCGGATCACAGCCGCGCGTCCACTGCACCACCACCGTGTCGTAGTTGTGCTGCACCTGGGCGCCCAACAAACCGCCGTCCTGCAGAGGCGCCTGACCAAAGTCCATCTGACCCCGGACCTCAAAGTTGGTCACCGCCCGGTACGCCTCGCCGCCAAAGCCAAAAACCGTATCAAGCTGCTGACCAAACTGCGTCTCACTGATGACATCGGTCAACACGCTCGACACCAACATGCGGTTGGCAGGGGTGTCATCAAAGAAGCGGCTGGCAAAGCCGTCGTCATTGTCGTTGGGATCGCCAAAGAGCACGTCCACAAAGGCCCGCACCGGATCGGCAAAGATGTTGCCCACAAACTCAACGTTCTGAGCCCAGGCGTCGGGCAACGCATCGGTCAGATCCAGAAGTGTCGTGACCTCCATCTGGCCACGGGGGGCCGCCTCGACCTCTTTAAGCTCGACTTCGACACGCACACCGGCACCGTTTTCAATCGGCGGCGCCTGGTCATTGCAGCCAAACGCGGCCGGAACACCCGGCGAGATCTGCCCCAAGACGATGATGGTGTAACCCTGGCCGTTGGGCAGGTTTTCAAAGACCACGTCTTCAAGACCCACCGCGTCGACCTGCGCCGAGCGGCGCTCGATGGCCGCAGGGACACTCTCAAGCCCCACGCTGGCGCATGAAATGCCGCTGGAGACCAGCAAGACTTCGGCCTCATCCAAACGCACACCACCGCTCTCGTAGCGGGTCACCACGCGGTAGGACGCCTCATCGAGCGCAAAGACGTAGACCGTGAACTTGACCGGCTCGGCGTCCTGGGCACTGGCGACCACCTCAAAGACACCTTCTGCGCTGCCGCCAAAGAGGTTGTTGGAGGCCAGCCCCTCTGCGTCGGTCGTGGCGCTGAGCGCTTCGAGCTGCAACGCGGCCCCGCCGCCAAGAATCTGGAAGTTCACCACTTCATTGGCCAGCGGCGTTCCCTGGGCATCGGTGTAACGCACCGACAACCGGGCGCGCTCGCCAAAGGCGACCTCAATGACCGGCTCGCTGACCAACTCCAAAAAGCGGGGATCCGGCTGCGGCACATCGTTGTTGCCTGGATCGGGCTGGTTGTTGGGATCGGGCTGGTTGTTGTCGCTGTTGTTCAAATCGGTCTGACCGGCGAAGCTGGCCGCAGGACCAGGATCCTCACCGCAAGCACTGGCCAGCACCAGCACCAACACCACACACAACCACTGTCCCAGCCTGCTCAACATGCTCTGCTCCGAACTCTGCGCCGACAAGGTTGACTCCCCCATCGACTTTGCGCTTGCGATTAAATGGCCTGCTTCACCAAAGACCTGACATCGCAAAGAGGATGCCAACTGCGCCGCCATCCTTCCAACACTCACAAAGGACGCAGCCCGTCAGCAGACAGGAACACAGTTCCACACCGTCACCAACGGCCTCCAGCCATCGCAGATGCAAAGCACAGCCCGGCGCTCGCTGGTGTGCGCCCAAAAACCGCACACACACCTCGCACCGTGCAGGACCGTCACAGATGGCAAGTCAGGATGACAAACTGGCAACCTTAGTGGCCACCTACTGGGGTGAAACGACCTGACGCCACAGCGCGTCGGCGGCCGTCTGAGCGGGCATTCCATTGGCGTCGATCCGCCACCCAAGCGCCTGGTAGGTCTCGGTCATGTCGGGAAAATCGACGCCGCCCAGGTGCCGCCTGGCCTCAAAACCAAGGCCCTCGGGGCGACCACCCGACGCCTCTTCAAGAAGCTCCGCAGCCGTCCAGGAGCGGACCTTGTGGCGACAGCACGACTCAATCCGGGCAATCTGGTCATCGAGGCTCTTGTCTGCCCCCTGACCTGTACGCAGCGCCACATCGGCCTTGAGCGCCAACGCCGCGCCGCTCCAGTATACCCTCCAGAACGCATAGGTCTGGAACATGTCGATGCTCTCTTGCTGCAACGTCCGGCCAGAACCCGAACGCCTGCCACGCTCAAAACCATCATGGAGGCGCTCCATGGCCCTCAAAGGGGTGATGTCGCCTGTGCGGGCACGCAAAATGGCCTCGTAGTAGGTCGCAAAACCCTCGTAGAGCCATGCGTCGGCCCGCTTGATCTTGGGCAACCACAGGTGAACCATCTCGTGGGTGGCCACCCAGTCGTCTTCCAAGGCCGCCTCGTCGATGTCTTTGCCCACCATCAGCGCAACCGACGGCCCCCCTCCCCTGGCCACAGTCCCAAAGGTGACGTCGTCGCCCCGGGTCGGCATGAGCAAGATCTGGGCGCGCTCCACCGGAAAGTGACCGCGCAGGCTCGCGGTGACCTCGGCCGCCTGACGCAACCAGCGCCGCAGCCGGGGTTTGCCCAAAGGCATCGCGCCCCCGACCCACGAGATCTCCAAGGCGGCGCCGGGCACCTCCATGACCTCGTGCTCCAGACGCCCCATCGCGGCGTGGTTGCGCCACTTGAAGGTCGACCAACTCACCCTGTAGCGCCCATCGTCCATCCGAGGCCAGGGCACCGCCACGCTGATGTCCTCAGGGAGTTCAAAACGGGCCGTGGCCTCAAAACCACGCGCGCGCCGGTCGGGACTCCACAGCCAGAAATCGGGGGAGAGCACCACCGCGTGCGGGTAACGCATGGCGTCGGCGCGGCTGCCTGCGCTGGACAGGAGCGCGTCCACATCAAACTCCAACGCGGCGCACTGGCCAGTCTCCAAATCCCCCGTCAGCACCGCTTTGTCTGTGATGTGCAGCGGCGCGCCGCCTTCCACACGGCGAGCAGCGCGCAAAGCCCCAAAAGATGCGCCCATTTGTGGGCGCAGTGACGCGGGCACGCCCTGCTCAAAGCACACCTCAAGCTCAAGGCGCACAAGACTTTCATCCACTCGAACGGTGTAATGCCAACGTTTGGCGGGAACGGCTTTGGAGGCGGTGGTGGTCGGCGCGGCGGCTGTGGTGGCAGGTTCGGGCGTGCGACAGCCTGCAGGGACAATGGCAAGGAGGGCCACAAGGGGCATCCACCACCGGTGCATCAGCGCGCCTCCTCCCTGACATATTGAGGCACACTGACTCGCCGCTCGGCGAAGGTCTCCTCAAGGACCCAGGGGACCGGCTGACCGAGCAACTCCGCCTGATGGCGTATCAACGGCCAGACCACATCCCGAAAATCTTCGGGGCGCATAATGGAAGCGTCGAGGGTCAAAGCCTCCAACTCGGTAAAGTGGGCCCCCAGATCGCTGATGGGCACACAGAAGCGCACCGCGCGCTCTGGCTCCTGGTGCTGGTGGATGTCCACCCCCAGCAGCGCCCAGGGCTGCTCGCCGCGCTCCTCTCGGGTGAAGACCACAGCAAAGGGCCGCTCCAAATCCACGCCGTGTTGGGCGTCGTCGGTGTAAATGACGCTCTGGTCCAGGTGAAGGGAGGACGCCATCTGCTGGGCACGGACCCGGCGCGGACTGCGGCGCGGCAACGGCGGACGCCCACGCACCAGCGCGCCCAGCGTGATCAAACCACCCAGCAACGGCCAGGTCATCATGATCACCGCGTCGGCCAACGTCGTCTGAGTCCACAGACCAGGGATCATTCCCCCCGCCAACGCCGTCCAAAACCCCAGCACCGCCACGCTCGACAGCGTGTAGCTGGCCACCCCACCCCAAAGAGCGCGCAAGGTCGGCAGCGTGCGGGGCTGGTGCGTCTCTGCCTCGGGGCGCGGCAATAGCTCGGCCAGGAAACCCTGGTCGCTGTCGGGCTCAGGGCTCGATGAGAGCGCCCAGGACACCTTCAAGGGGTTGAGCGAGTGCCACAGCGACAGCCGGTAATGGGCCGAGGTGCTTTCAATCACCCCAGGGGTCAAAGCGCGGGCAAAGGCCTGACTGACCGCCAACGGCAGATCATCCACGGCCTCCTGATCCTGATCGACCCAGCCACCGGGGCCTTTGTGCCAACGGCGCGTGGTGCTCTGAGAGGGCTCGCCGTCGATCCACAAGCGCGTCTGCAGCTCTGAGCCCTGATCGGCCTGCTCAAAGCGCGCCTCAAAGAGGATGCCGTCATCGACCTCGGCGCCCAACGCCCAACACTGGGGGCTCTTCATGGAGAAGACCACGTTGTCGCGGCCCACGTGCGGCGCCAATCGCGCCAAACACTGAAACGGCACGTCCCAGGCATCGGCCCGCTGGCGAACCAGACGATGCTGCCGCCACCAGCGGCGCACCGACTTCCAGACCACGCGCCCGGTCACCGCCACGATCAAAGCCAACATTCCAGCGGCGATCCAGGGGGATGACTCGGTGTTGACGCGCCCAAAGGCCGTGGCGGGCATGGCCACCGCCAGGAAAATCACGGGCAGGAGCAAAACGCTGAGCATCAACCCGGACAGGCCTTTGATCCAGCCGCCGGCGGGAGTGTACTGGCGATCGACGTGTTCCAGATCCGAGACGGCCAGAAGCTCCAGCATCGGCTCACACGGCATGTGCACGTGCTTGTCCATCTCTCGATGGAAAGACACAGCCTGCGGCACACTCTGAAGCGACATCGGGATTCCTCACCTATCGGACAGGGCGACCCTCCAAGCGACGGTCTGCCTGCCATGAAAGGTCATTCGGCACACGCACGGCCAACACATCGGCCTGCCATCACCGAACCCTCTCCTGAATGCGGCCTTGATTTGAAGTGGGCCGTTGTCTCAAACACAAAGTTTTCATCGAGGTTCCACACGCGTCCCCATGAACAATGGAGCGTCTGAAGGCAACTTTCAAGCGCCACCGACCTCAACCCCCCGCCAATGGCGCGGACAGACCTCTAAATTGCAGCACAGCGCACATTAGAGCGCTTGCGTGCATTTGTAGCGATGAGTAAGACTTATTGAAGGGTGCAAATCTTCCAGGTGTCGCAAGGCCCCATGCCTCCCTGGGACACAAGCAACACTCACCCCAGCCCTTGCGCACAACCACGGCCACACTTGAGCCGTCAAGACCCCCACAGGTCGAGCCCATGCCCACCATGCACCTCAACGGCATCCGCCTCCATTACGAAGAGAGCGGCAACGGCGCAGAGACTGTCGTCTTTGCACATGGCCTGCTCTGGGACATGGAACAGTTCGCCACACAGATCGGCGTCCTCCAGGGCAATTACCGCTGCCTGGCGTACGATCACCGAGGCCAGGGCCAAAGCCAGATCCCCCGCGAGCGCACCATCGCCCTCTCAGGGCTCTACCAGGACGCCGTCACGCTCCTTGAGCGCCGCGTCATGGGCCCGTGCCACTTTGTCGGGGCAGACATCGGCGGCCATGTGGGCATGATGCTGGCAGCGCGGCGGCCCGATCTGATCCGATCGCTGGTCCTCATCGGCACCAGCGCCGAGGCCGAAACCCCAGAGAACATCACCCGCTACAAACTCCTGAGCGCCACCATGCGCCTGGGCGTCGGCCGCCTCATGCTCGAGCCCATCATGGCGCTGATGTTTGGGCGCACCTTCCTAACCTCGCCCCACCACGCCGAACGACGCGAAGAGCTTCGCCAACACCTGCTCGCTCGCCGCCGACGCCTCTACAGAGCCCTGCGCGGCGTCATGGCTCGCCCCTCGCTCGAAGACGAGGTCGCGCGGATCAACACGCCCACGCTCATTTTGCGCGGCGAGGAAGACGTGCTGGTCTCTCAAGAGTCTTGCAAGCGACTCCATGAACGCCTGCACACCTCCATGCTGGTCAACATCCCCAACGCTGGCCACAACTGCACCGTGGAACAGCCCGAGGCCGTTCTGGCCGCACTGGAAACGTTCTTTGAAGCGTTCTCAGGGGTTGGGCGACGCTCTCCTCGAAGCTCCTGAGCCAGCTTCCGCCTGCCAAACAACCTCAAAACCACCACCAACGCGTGGTTGAATGACCCAAGAAGCAACAACAGGCCAAATGGGAGGTCTCCCTCTCCATCAGCCTGTTCAACCCTTCATTGTACCAAAGTACAGATGTTCCTTTGCCGGGGTCAGCGCACCAACTCCACCGGACCGTGATCATCGCAGTGATCGCCGTGCGGGTGATGCAGGTGACCATCGACGATGTAATCGATGTGATCGCCGTGCGGCACCGCCTCATGACCACAGCCAGGGCCGTGGACATGGTCGGCATCGTGGCCGTTGCACTTGTGACCAGGCGTGCACGCTGCCGGGTTGGTCTCGTTCACATCAAGGGTATGCTCGTCATAATGATCGCCATGCGCGTGGTGCAGGTGGCCATCATGGACATAGTCCACGTGGTCGCCGTGACGGATGGCGGTGTGGCCACAATCAGGGCCGTGGGTGTGGGGGTGATCGCCGTGTTTGTCGCAATGGGCCATGGTGGTGTCCTCCGGTCTGGGTGGTCGTCCAGTTCAGGCGCTCGTTTCAGCGCTGTGGGCAAAGAGCTGATGCAAAATGGTCTGCACGTGGTCATCGGCCAGCGCGTAGTTGACGTGCTTGCCCTGACGGCTGCGCGTCACCAACCGAGCCTGGTAGAGGATCTTAAGCCGCTGCGAAATCGACGACATCGAATCCCCCATCTCCTCGGCCAACTCTGACACGCAGTGCGGACCATCAAAGAGCAACTCCAAAAGCCTCAACCGGCCCGGCTCACCCATCGCCGCACACAAACGCGCTGCCGCTTCGATCTGCTCATCGCTGCGGCGCTGGTGCTCATGGGGTTCGTGCCCATCCTCGTCACAATGGACGTGATCATGCTCGTGGTTGTGACTCATTAGAAGGTGCTCCCTATCAAGCATCCATCATTTCAACAATCGTTAAAATAATCAATGGATGGTGGTGACGTCAACCCCAAAAGGTTGCAAAACAAACCATCTGCCCACAGACGCCCAAACCATGGGTCGGGCTCTGGTGTGGATATGGTTCCAGAGGATCGGTGTTCATGACAAAAGATTCAGCGGGCCTTGCAAGCGCGCTCATAACCATCCTGGCAGGCGCGCTTGATCAAGTCACGGCCACGGTCTGGATCCGCGTCCACGCCATCGGCGGCGATCAGCAAAAGCCCCAGTTCGTAGCAAGCGCGGGGGTTGCCAGCGTCACAGGCCCGCTCAAAGAGATCGGCGGCGGCTTCTGGATCGCGGCGAACACCTGAGCCGGTGATCATCATGGCGGCAAGGCGAGTGCATCCGGGCCAAAGTCCGCTGTCGCAGGCGGAGCGGTAAAAGGTGGCGGCGCGGCGAGGGTTGGGGGAGACGACCAGACCGTTTTCATAGAACCGCCCCAATTGGAGGCAAGCGCCAGGGAGTTCGACCGCGCAGGCTTTGCGAAAGAGCGTGACGGCCCGGCGCAGGTCCTTGGGCTTGCCCTCGGTTTCGAGCCGTATGCCGAGCGCCAGACAAGCCTCCGGGTCGGCGGTCTCAGGGTAGCCCGTGGGGGGCCGGATGACCCCGGCGCAAGCGACCTCCAAGAGCGCCTCGATGTCTTGTGCCGGGGGCTCTTCTTGCTGGGCCATGGCGTCTGCCCGGAGGGTCAACGCGCGGCAAGGGTTTTGGGCAGCGCCCATCGGTTGCTCGGCCCAAACCCAGGCTGCGCACATCTCCATATGCAGGCTCTGGCTCATCGCCGTGTCTTCTTTGTCCAGATTGTTCAGCAGGCCTTCCAATCGCTCCCACTGACAATCCTGCTCCTGACGGCAACGCTCGACGAGCGTCTGAGAGAGGGCACCGCAAGAGGGGACGTGCAGCGCGTCGCATCCCAGAAACCACAGCCGCTCAGCCTCGTCGGGGTCAATCCGGGCTGCCAGCGCCCCGCCTTCATAGCAATGCTCGACCAGCCCACCTTCACACGCCAGACCGTGGTACTGGAGCAATTCCTGGGCAGAGGCGTCGCCTTCGGCCAGGAGCACCTCGACCAACTCCTGGCAGTGCTCCGCCTGACCCTGCTCGGTGCAAGAGGCCTCAAGCGCCATCAGCATCGGCTCGCACGCCGCCAGGATGCCGTTTTGACGACATGCGGTGCGCAGCGACTCCAAATCTTGCGCCACCACCACGCAGTCCTCTTCGTGGGGCAGGCGCTGATCTGGACACTGGGGCTCTCCCACACAGCGCGACGCCTCGGCGGACCACTGCTGCTGGGGCCAGCAACACACCCGGTGCGCCTCGATGGGCACCTGCCCTTCGATCGTGCACACGAGCGGGTCTGCCGGTGTCGATTCGGTGGGGTTGCCCGGATTTGGATCGGGCTGGGTCACCGGAGAGTGGCGGCAAGACCACACAACAAAGACCAACACCGCAGCCACACCCCAACGGATTGGGGACAGGGCGGCCACGCGGTGATTTTGGGCCATGAAGAGATGTGAAAAGGGCACAGGATCAATCCTCTTCGCTGAGCACCTCGTCAAAGAGCACTTCGAAGGTCAAGGCGTCAACAAAGCGCACCCGAACATTGTTCGCAATGGGATTGAACTCCAGCGTGGTCATGACCTCCATCATGCCGTTGCCGTAGCGGAACTGGTTCACGGGAAAGACCTGCTCGGCCTCCAGGAGACCGGCGTTGACCAGCTCGGGCAGCGGGTTGGGGCCATTGCCCCCTGGCCCAACGGCGATCTCCCACATGCGCCGGCCCGGGCCTTCGGGCTCAACGCGGCCCACAAAGCCCACGTGAAAGTCTCCGGCCAGAAACCAGACGTTGTGGATGTCGTTGTCGAGGATAAAGTCGATCAACTCCTGGCGCTGGGCGTCGTAGCCCTGCCAGCGATCATCCTGAAAGAGCCACGCGTCCGGCATGCGGGTGATGGGCACGGAGTTGAGCAGGATCTTGAAGTGGGCGGTGCTGTTGATGAGGCGCTCTTTGAGCCAGTCCATCTGCTGGCGGCTGAAGTAGATGGGGTCATCGGTGCGCCGGGTCGAGGGCAAGCGCTCGGAGCGCGAGTCAAGGACCATAAACTCGGCGGTGTCGCCCCACTGGTACGAGTGCCAAAGGCGATTGTCAGGGCCGCGATCCACGGGGAGGGTTTCAAAGTAGGCCTGTTTGGCCGCGGCCAGGCGCTCGGCCCCAATCCGCTCTGGGTTCCAGTTGTTGTCCACCTCATGGTCGTCCCAGGTGATGTAGGAGCCCGAGCTGGACAAGACCGCCCGGTAACCAGGGTCCTCAAGGGTCTGACGCCAGAACCCGCGGTACTCATCGAGGTTCTGGGCCGGGTCGTTGTAACTGATGTCACCGACGTTGATGAAGACATCCACGCCCTCATCAGAGGTCGCCAGGAGCGAGCGGTAGGGAGAAAAGCGGAAGTTGGTGCAGGTGGCCGCGCCGATCTTGATGGGCGCAAACCCACCGGGCCCAAGCGCCGTGCGCACGTCGCCGATCTCGCTGCGCGCCGCAAACGTCACCTCTCCTTCGTCTTCACCCTGCTCGGCTGGCGCAAAGAACGCAAAACGGTACCAGGTGCCCGAGGCGAGCCCCTCAACGCGGACCTTGAAGTAGCCGCCGTCGTCGGGGGTGAGGCGCTCGTCGTAGACCAGAGTGATTTCGCCGTCGTTGTCAGACGGCCGCCAGATCCTCAGCGTGGCGGGCTCCGAGGTGGCGCTGTAGCCCCAAAAAAGCGCGCTGTCGTGGACCATGCCGCCAGAAGAGACCCCAAGAGAAAAGATCTCAAAGTCTTCGGGGACCTGCTCGGGGTCAAAGGCCACCACCTGACCCTGATCCACAGCGCTCGGGTCATCGGCCACGCCGTCATCAAAGCTGTCGGGGTCGATGGGAGGAAGATCGGGCTCGTCTGCGTCGGGTTCTTCCTGGATGTCTTGGGTGTCCAGCGGCTCGGAGGGCACATCGTCGTTGGGCCCGACGTCCTCCATTTGTCCGCCATCGGGGCCATTGCCATCAGCCCCATTGCCCGAGCCGTTGCCGCCGCCGCAACCGACCCACAACATCGCCGCCAGCCCCACCAAAGACCACATCTGCCACGTTCTTGGAGCGCCCATCGCCAAACCTCCATACAACCATGTTGCCAAGCAATCTGATGGTCTCCTACCACAGACCCACGCAGGAACCTACCCAGTCCAAACCTGGATTTGGGGCACAGGGCTGTGTTTGTATCTCGCCATGGCACTCAAGGAGGGCGACTCAGGCATGGACTTCAGCCACTTGCGCTATTTTCAGACCATCGTGGAGTGCGGCAGCATGACCGCCGCCGCCCGCAAGCTCGGCGTCAGTCAGCCCACGCTGACGGTGGCGGTGCGCAAGCTCGAAGAGCGGTTCAAGACCACGCTCTTGCTGCGCAACCCCCGAGGGGTCACCCCCACTCGCACCGGCCAGGAGCTGCTCAACCACGCCGCCGAGATATTTGCGACGCTGGAGCGCGCCGAGCAGCGCATTTTTGGGCTGGAGACCGAAGAGGTTGGGGATTTTGTGGTGGGCTGCCACGAGTCGCTGGGAGCCTACTTTTTGCCGGGCTTCATGCGCGGCTTCATGGAGCTGGCCCCAAAAATCCAGATCACCCTGTGGAACGGCACTTCGGATGGGGTCTACCAGTCGGTCTTGAAGCGCAACGTCCACTTTGGGCTCATCGTCAACCCGCTGCCCCACCCCGATCTGGTCATGGTGGAGATCTTCCGCGACGCCATGGATCTCTTCATCTCCGCCGATGACCCGCTGCCCAGAGACTGCACGCTGCCACAGGCCATCGAGCGCCTGGAGCGAGGGCCGCTGATTTTTGCCGGGCGGATTGATCAGGCCAAACAGCTCATCGAAGCCCTCTCCACAGACATCCGCCTGCCCAATCAACGCCTGTCATGCGGCGACCTGGAGTTGGTCAAGAGCTTCATCCTGGGGGGTTTGGGCGTGGGGGTCATCCCCAGGCGCGTGGCGATGTACAACCAGGACAACAAGCTGCGTCGCCTCCACCAGGACCTGCCCTTTGTCCCAGACCGCATCTTTCTGGTCTACCGCGCCGATCTGCACCGAACCCGGGGCGCGCTTCGCCTCAAAGACGAAATGATCGCCCACGGACGGCGCATGGAGCCAGTCTAAAGCACCGACTACTGGCGCCCTTGCTTCAGTTGTCCTTTGTGCCAGGTCAAGTAGGGGCAGATCGTGCTCCACAACGGGCTCTCGCGCAGCGCTGTGTGTGCCACATCAGGACCTGCGCTGTGGTAAAGCGCGCGCAACCGAGCCCTCTCTATCTGAAGACATTCGAGCTCTGCCGCCGACGGACTCTGGCGCAAAAACAAAGCTGGCGCCTCCACCCCATCCAGGGCATCTCGGCAACTGTGGGCCAAAGAGGCCAACGCTTCCAACTCCGATGGCAAGGGCTCGACGCCGAGGTGTGCCAGCGCGCAGCGCTGCGCCCAGGCCGAAGAGCCATGGGCTCGCAAACCGTGGCGCAGCGCGTCGATGTGGGCTTGCTCAGGCCGCATCAAAGACAACCACCCGCCCCAGGCCGTACCGCGCCACCCGCAGACCCGTGTCAGATCGGCCAGGAGCCGGGCGTCGAGCGCCCCCAGACACCGAAGCGTCCGATAAAAGAAGTCCAGCGGCTCAACCACCAACTCGGGGTAGGCCTTCAACGACCTGGCACAGTCCTCAAGCACCTCGGCCTGATGGGTCAAGAAGCGTGTGGCTTGCCTGGGACGCGAGAGCATCAATGGAGGGCTCAAACCCACCACGAACCACAAGTCCTGTTCCAGATAATGTGGGGCAAGCTCTACAGGGTTCACAAGACAAGCACGGCGCCAGCGCCGGGGTTGGGAGCGCATGCCCACCGCATGGCCAAGAGGCACATGCACGGCCGCCCAAACGTTTGTGTGTGGCCCCTGGTCTGTCGCATCAACACCACAAGCATCGTTTTGAGCATCGTATCAGACGCAATGCTTGTCGGCGGCCTGAGCGCAGGTAGGGCCCACAAACACATCGGTTTGAGAGGCCTCGTCACATCAAGGTGCAGTGTTTGGGCATGTTTGACACAAAGCACCTTAATACAACATAGACCAGAACCTCGGTCCAATGACAGCACAAAGTTTAAATCAACACATTAAAACCACAAAACACAAAAGATATGGAAAAACCAGCACAAACCCAATATCCCATTGAGTCGTCCTTGAGCCAGCGTTGGAGCCCGCGCTCTTTTGCAGACAAAGGGGTGGACAAGGAGACGCTGCGGAGCTTGTTTGAAGCGGCCCGATGGTCGGCATCCAGCCGCAATGAGCAGCCCTGGCGTTTTGTCGTCGCGACCCAGGACAAACCGCAAGGCCACAGCGCGCTGGCCGATGTTCTGGTGCCATCCAACCGGCGCTGGGCGGTCAAGGCGCCCGTGTTGATCCTGGGCATCGCGCGGCTTGATTTTGAATACAACGGCAAACCCAATGGCCACGCGCGCTACGATCTGGGCGCTGCGGTGACCAGCATGCTCGTCGAGGCCACGGCCCGAGGCCTGAGCGCGCACCAGATGGCGGGCTTTGATGCACAAAAGGCGCGCCAGACCTACCAGATCCCCGAAAACTTTGAGCCTGTGGTGGTTGTGGCGCTTGGCCACGCAGGGGCCGCCGAGGCGCTGCCCGAAGAGCTGGCGGAGCGAGAGAAAGCCCCCAGGAGCCGTCTGGAGCAGGACGCGATCATTTTTGAGGATGCCTTTGGGCAAAGCTGGTGAACACCGCCCCGGATCGTACCAAACCACAGACGTCTGACGGACTTTGTCTGCACTTTGGCATCAAGCCCAACCCCACGCTCCTCATACCAAGTTGCAGACGTCCGACTTACTTTGTGACGGCCCTAACGGCGCCAGGAACCACGTGACTCACTTGCGGTAGCTGCGCTACAGCTTCGCTCATCCCGAGGTCCCTGCCATCCGTTATTGCTCGCCACAAAGCAAGCCTTTCGTCTGCATCTTGGTATCAGTTGCCCCCAAACGGGGCTTTTATGATGCACTTTGGCATCAAGCGCGCTTGCTGGGATCGACGTCCACGAGGACCAGCCAATCCACCTCGTTGACCGAGGTCAGTAGTCCGAGAAGGCGAGTATGGTGGGAGACAAGTCGCACGGGGCGGAGGGCGTCGGTGGGGACGCCCAGGTGGGTGGCGATGTCTTCAACGGCCTGGGGCTCTTTGTCGATGAAGCCGTCAAAGAGGCGCCGGATCATCTCGTTGGTGGGTTGGAAGTCCCGGTCCACCAGAAAGATGCCGTCGCTGCCCCCACGGCTGCGGGCGCGCAGCGGATCAAAGCCGTACGCGGCGTTTTTCAGGGCGGTGAGCATGCCCTTGGAGCCCCACATGCGGGCCTTGCGGGCGCGCTTGCGAAAGCGCTCGGTGAGCATCAGGTGAAGGGTCCGGCCTGCGCGAGGGTAGGCGCCCAGCTCCACGGCGGACGCTTCGCGCAGCGTCCCTTCAATGGATTTCAAGCCTTTCTTCAGTTGCGACAACTCTGATGACATGACCTGTACCTCAAACTGCTTTGCGGATCATGTTGCCCGTTGGCCTCTCTGATTCTCATTCATTCGGCACTGTGTGGTGAGCAGTCAAAGCAAACGGCCAGAAACTCAAAAAAGGGGAGAGACGTGAGCTTCCTGGGGCCGTTTGGGCCAAAGGGTGGGCAGGTTTGCGACAATCGCTCAGAGAACGCAAGCTTATTGTGCAGTTTTTACGCAGAGAGGTTGCGATAAAGAGGTGGTGATCATAACGCGCCCAGGGGCTTGCGGCTGCAACCCCAGCGCGCTCAACCAACAGGCGCGTGTGCCACGGCCTTCATCTCGACCAGGAGGTTGGGGTGAGGGAGCTGATGCACGGCCACTGTGGTGCGCGTGGGGCCAGTGGCGGCCTTGAAGAAAGTGTTGTAGATCTCGTTCATCCCCTTGTAGTCCGACATGTCCACCAAAAAGACCGTGATGTCGACCACGTCCTCAATGCCAGAGCCCGCCGCCTTGAGGATGACGTCGATGTTTCGCAGCACCGCCCGGGTCTGCTCCCGAATGTCCTTGTGGACCGTGCCGTCAGAGTCGATGGTCACCCCTTCGTGGGTGTTGTCCGGGCGCCTGGATGAAATCCCCGACACAAAAATCAAATCGCCCACACGACGCGCATGGGGATAACTGGCCAGGGCGCCTGCGCGATCAGGCAAAATGAAACTCTGGTCCTTGTCTGCCACCAATCTCCTCCTAATACCAAAGTCTTGATGTTCAAAGCGGCCATACCAGGCCGCCCCCACTGCAACACGATGAACGCCAAAGCCCCCAGGTGCTCAACTTTAGGTCCTGTTGAGGTTTGCTCCCGTCGCCGGTGGGCCGACAACGGCCAACATCGCTCCCGACGCCCTCGCGTGTACTTCCAGTACGCGCTCAGTTGTCAAAAGCGATCTTGCCTCGTTCTCGTCACCACCGGGCTCGGTCCACAAACATCAACAGAACCTAGAGCTTGATGCACACGTTCTTCAACTCCGAATAGAACTCCACCGAGTGCACGCCACCTTCGCGCCCCACCCCGCTGAGCCCCACCCCGCCAAAGGGCGTGCGCAAGTCGCGCAGGAACCAGGTGTTGACCCACACCAACCCCGCCTCCAAGGCAGCCGCCATGCGGTGAGCCCGCGTCAGGTTCTGCGTCCAGACTGCCGCGCACAACCCGTACTGGGTGTCGTTGGCCATCTGCAGCGCCTCCTGCTCAGTGTCAAACGGCGCAATGTGGCAACACGGCCCAAAGACCTCCTCCTTGACGCAGCGGGCCTGCTCATCAAGCCCCGTCCAGATGGTCGGCTGCACGTAAAACCCTTCGGCCTGATCGCCGCCAAGCTCCGGCACACCGCCGCCGGTGACCACATTGGCCCCCTCCTGGCGCGCCAACTCGTAGTACGACAAGACCTTCTGGCGGTGCTGGGCCGAAATGAGCGGCCCCATGTGCGTCCCGTCAGCGTAGGGATCGCCCGGCACGATGGCCTCAGCCCCCTCTTTGAGGGCCGCCACAAAGCGGTCAAAGATCGGGCGCTCCACATACACGCGCTCCGAACACAGGCACACCTGCCCGCAGTTCATAAACGCCGAGCGCAGCGTCCCAGCCACCGCCGCATCAAAATCGCAGTCCGCAAAAATGATCGAAGGGTTCTTGCCCCCAAGCTCAAACGACAAATGCTTGATGCCGTCGGCCGCCGCCTTCATGATCGCCTTGCCCGTGGCGCTCTCCCCCGTAAACGTGATCCCCGACACCCCAGGGTGCGTCGTCAACGCCTCTCCCGCAGAACCCGGACCAAAACCGTGCACGACGTTGTAAACCCCTTTGGGGACCCCAACCTCGTTCATCACCTCACCCAACAAGGTCGCCGTGCTGGGCGTCTCCTCCGAGGGCTTGACCACCACCGTGTTGCCACACGCCAAGGCAGGCGCCACCTTCCAGGTCATCAACAAAAGCGGCAGGTTCCAGGGGCAAATCACCCCCACCACACCAAGCGGCGCCCGCAACGCATAATTGAGCGCCCCGCGCCCATCGGCCGTCGGCGTTTGAAAGCACTCCGTGGGCAAGTCCCGCAGCACGCTGGAGAAGATCTTGAAGTTGGCCGCGCCGCGCGGCACGTCCAGCTTACTGGCCAAGGACACAGGCTTGCCCGTGTCCATGATCTCGGCGTCCAAAAAGTCGTCAAACCGACGCATGATCCGGTCCGAGATCGCCGCCAACAAATCCAGCCGCTCCCCCACCGGCATCGTCCCCCACGGCCCCGTCAGTGCTCGCCGGGCCGCGTTGACCGCGCGATCCACGTCCGCTGCGCTGGCCTCGGCCACCTGCGCGCAGCGCTGACCCGTGGCCGGGTTGAAGGCGTCAAACCAACGGCCGTCCGCCGCGTCGCAAAACTGACCATCGATGAACAAACGGATCTTGCGCGCATCGCTCACTTCTGACCCCATAAGAACGGCTCCCCCTTTGTGCTGTCATCATGCATTCAAAGCCGGCTGGATTATGCCGTCACCCACAAAGACGCCGCAACCCAAGACCTACAATTGCCCCTTCAAGAGATGCCTGGTCAACGTCATGGGAGATCAAGACACCCTTTGGGGCTCTGGGTCCGTTCAAAACAAAGCACCAAGGCACTCTTCAGAGTGCTGGATCCATTCCAAATAAGACCCAAGGCTCCTCTCAGGGCGTGGGGTCCGCTCAAAACAAAGCACCGAGGCACCCTCAAGGGTGCCAAATCAACGAAAACAAGACACCAAGACACCCTTCGGGGTGCCAGGTCAGTCCAAAACAAAGCACCAAGGCACTCTTCAGGGCACCAAGTAAGATGAAACACGCAGCGAAGCCCCCCCAAAGGGGCGCCGAGTAAGATGAAACACGCAGCGAGGGGCCCCAAAGGGGCGCCGAGTAAGATGAAACACGCAGCGAGGGGCCCCAAAGGGGCGCCGAGTAAGATGAAACGCGCAGTGAGGGGCCCCAAAGGGGCGCCAAGTAAGATGAAACACGACCTGAAATTCTGGCGAGGCGGAGGGGGGTGAGGCCGAGGAGACGAGCGGTGCCGCTGACCTACCAGGGCAGCAAACCCGAGGCGACGAAGGCATCGCCCCCCTCCGCCCGCCAGAATTAGCCCCAGCTGGCGATGCCTCGCATGATGTCGTAGGCGAGGTTGCGGCAGGCCTGGAGGTCTTGTCGGCTGGCGGATTGTTCGTGGGCCATGGCGTTGCGCAGGGCAGCCAGGGCCAGTGAATTGACGGCCACGGAGAGGATCTCCATGGGTTCGCCTTTGAGGCCCAGGGCGTTGCAGGAGCCGTATTCGGCCATGGCGACGCCGTAGAAGATGACGATGGCGCCGGAGTTGGAGATGGACAGGGTGCGCCAGTCGGCGGTGAACTTCTTCTCTTTCATGGCCTTGGCGACGCGGGGGACCTTGGTCCAGTCGACGGCGCGGTTGGCGTCTTTGACGGGGATGGTGACCAGGGAGCGCAGGAGCGTCTCGTACTCGTCCCACTTCTCCATGATGGTTTGGTAGTTCTCCTTGGCGACCTCGCGCAGGCCGGGCAGCAGCTCGGTCAGGCGGACGTGGAGCCACAGCTCGATGCCTTTGGTGTAGGAGAGGATGGCGGGCGAGAGGTCGGCGGAGACGGGCATCTCACGGGACTGGAGGTGGAAGAACTCGGCGCCGCGCAGGGCGCGCAGGACTTCGTCGGCTTCGCCGTGGTAGCGGGTCAGGGCGTCGAGGCCGTCGCCGAGCTGTTCGGAGATGACGCGCTCGACGCGTTCGTCGTCCACACCGCCGGTGCTGGTCGCCTGCCACAGCGCCAGCTTGAGGTCCATCAGGTCTTCCTGAATGGTGGTTTGGGTGATGTGGGGGTCGGGGCCCTGTTCCTGGGACAGGAGATAGGCGACGCGCTCCAGCGCGGAGTCGAGCCGGTCGCTGGAGAAGGTCAGGCCACGGCGGCTGCGGCCCAGGACGGCCAGGGTGCGGATGGCGCGCTCGCGCACGCGGGGTTCCTCGTGCATCTTGAGGAGATCGAGGAGCTTGTCGGTGGCGGGGCGAACGTTGAGCTCTGAGAGGGCGTCGACAGCGCGCAGGCGCGTGTCGAGTTGGTCGCTGATGAGGGCGTTGTCGAGCCGGGCCATGACCTCGGCGGAGCCCAGGCGGCGCAGGCGGCCAAGGGCGCTGACGACCTCCAACTTGGAGCGGTGGCCGCCGCGGGTGGCGATGGCGTCGAGGACGGGCAGCGGGTCCACCGAGCGCATCAGGCCCAGGGCGTGGGCAAAGAAAGTCAGTTCGTATTCGTTGGCTTCGGCGACCATGTCGTCCATGGCCTCAAGAAGCTGTTGCTCCCATTCCTGGTTGGGCTTGGACAGGGAGCCCAGCAGCGGGGCCAGGGTGCGGATGCAGGCCGAGCGCGCGACGCGGTCGGTTTCTTTGACGAAGGCGGCCATGAGGCGGTCAACCTGCTCGATGTCGGGCATATCGAGCAGGGCGTGGTAGGAGGCCAGGCGCGCAAAGACGTCCTGGCTCTTTTCGGCCAGCTTCAGAATGCGGGGCCAGAGATCAAAGCGACGCAGGTTGGCGGCGGCGTAAGCCACCAAGCCCTGTGTGGTGCCGTCGTCGCCGCGCCGCAGGATCTTGCGAAAGCCGGTGTCGATGGAGTCCCGGGTGGGCTCATCGCAGGGCAGGTCGTCGGGGCGGTGCTGGAAGCTCTGGCCTTTGTTTTCGCGCAGCGAGACGTGGCTGGGGCGGTGCGCCAACAGGAGGTGCTGAATGCCTCGGACGGCTTCCTGACGAACCAGGGGCTCTTCGTCTTCAAGGAGTTTGACGAACTTGGGCAGGAGGGCCAGCGGACCGAAGTTGGCGGCGGTGCGCATGACGGCTTTGATGAGCTGGTCACCGGCGTTCTCGACGATTTCGAGGAGCTTTTCGCCCTCTTCGAGGTTGACGGTGCGCAGCGAGCGGGCGGCGTCGCCGCGCACGGCTTCTTCAATGCCTTCAGCATCGATGAACCGCTCCCAGAACCAGTCGTGAACCTCCTGACCGCCCATCTCGCCGACCATCCGGATGAGGCGGCGCTGGCCTTTGGGGGTTTCGCAAAAGACTTCGCCGGTTTCGATGACTTCGGTGGCGTCTTCAGTGCGCAGGTTGCGGCCCAGGAAGGCGCGCACATAGTCGTCGTCCTCTTCCAGGCCGGAGGTGATGAGGTCAAGGAGGTCTTTGGAGGCGTTTTGGCGACGGATGCGGCGGCCCCACAGGGCCAGGGAGCGCAGATCGGGCTCGTGGGTGTAGAGCAGGCGCTTGACCCAGGGTTCGGCCTGCTCGACGCCCAAGCTGCACAGGTAGGTCATGGCGGCGCGGACCAGATCGCGGTCGTGGTCGCCCTCAAGCTCTCCGCCGTGCCAGGCGGCCTCAAGAATCTCGCCGACGCGCTCGACGCCCGCCGGTGAGACCATCTCGGTCAACGCGTAGATGGCCACGATCCTGGCGTCGCCGTCGATCTCCAGCGCGTCGAGCATGGCCGGGACGGCCTCGGTGAAGCCCAGGTGGCCCAGGACTTCGAGCGCCTGCAGGCGGACCGGTTCGGGGACGTCGGCGCCCAGGTAGCGCCGCATCAAGATGGGTCCGGCGGCGGGCAGGCCAAGGCGGCCAAAGGCGTCGATGATGGCGGTGACCAGCTCGGGGCCTCGGGAATCGGCCTCAAGATCGACGGTGTCGAGGGTGCGCAGGAGGTAGCGGAAGATGACGATCGAGTTTCGACACTCCCCCATGGCCCGTAAGATGGCCCGCTTTTCGGGCCACCAGACGCTGAGGTTGTAAAGCTCAACCAGCGTCCGACCCACCGCGTCGCGGTACGGAAAGCGTCCATCGACCATCATGGCCCCCAAACGACCGAGCTTCAGCAGGCTCCGACCCCGGTCCTCTTCGAGGGGGTGGGTCAAGAACTGCTCTTGAAGCTGGGCGACGGCCTGCGGCACGTCCACGTAGGGGGTTGGGGAAGAAACCTCCATCACTGACCTTCTCCGTCTCTGAGGATCTGATTTAAGAAGTCGATGCCGACCAGGAACAACCCTTGACCGAGTGTGCGCTCGCTGTGGGACGAATCTGTGGCAATCCCAGACCGTCTCAAGTAAGAACTCCGCAGGTGGTTGTGTGGATGACCGCAGGCAACGCCCGCAGTCTCCATCCATACACCCCTTCTGCACGACTTGGTATTACTTGAAACCACACACCCGCCCACGTCAAGACTGGTCGGGCACAAGCTGCCCTGACAAGGCCAGAGGTCGGAGATGAACACACACCAACAAGAGCGTAAAGCGCTGCGCGCACGTTTGCTGGACTACATTGAGCACAACCAGGGCGATTTTGACACCCTGGCTCTGGATCTTTTTGCCCATCAATACGCCCACAATCAGCCCTACCGGCGCTATTGCGACGCCGCGGCCCCCCAGGCGTCTCAAATCGACCATTGGACAAAAATTCCGACGGTCCCCACCGATGTCTTCAGGTTCACCACCCTCTTGTGTGGAGAACCCAGCCAGGGGGCGTTTATCTTCCGCACCAGCGGAACAACCAGCGGGCGGCGCGGCGAGCATCACCTGCGGGAGCTGGGCGTTTACCACACCAGCGCGCTCAAAAGCATTGAGCGGTTGCTCGTGCCAGACGGCCTGGAGCGACCCGCGCTGATGCTGGCGCCCAGCCCACAGGACCTGCCGGACTCTTCATTGAGCAGCATGTTGGGCCTGATCGCCGAGCACCACACGGGCAACCGGGCCACGTTCGCCTGGTCAAGCGGGCAACTGAACATCCCGGCGGCCTGGGGCTGGCTTCAGGATGCCGCTGCGCGCGCGGATCAACCCGTGATGGTCCTGGCAACCTCTTTTGCGATGGTCCACCTGCTCGACGCCGACCCGCAGACCACCCTGGCCCTGCCCCCAAACTCCATGGTGATGCTCACGGGCGGCACCAAGGGACGCACGCGGGAGATCTCTGTCCAGGACATCGAATCCATGGTCACCGAGCGCCTGGGCGTGCCGCACCACCACATTGTGCACGAGTATGGGATGACAGAGCTTGGCAGCCAGCTTTATGACCCCCGCCTGGCCTTGTGGCTCGACAACCAGCCGCTGCCAGACACGCCCACGTTCAAAGGACCCCACTGGTGCCGCGTGACAGCGCACGACCCAATCTCGTTGGCTCCGCTTGGAGTTGGGCAGACGGGGTTGCTGCGCTTTACCGATCTGAGCAACCTCGACAGCGTCATCAGCATCCAGACCAGCGACATGGGCACGGTGTTGGAGGCCAGCCCGATGGGGGACACCATCGTGCTCAAAGGCCGCGCGCCGGGGGCGGTGCCCAGAGGGTGCTCGCTGATCATTGAAGAGAGCGCCTGGGGCTCGTCTTAGAAAACCGTTCAGGCCCCGTCCAGCGGGTCCAGCGCGGCTTGGATGCGTTTGCGGTTGTCGTCCGAGAGGCGCTCGGCGGCTTGAGCGGCGATCGTGCCGTGGGCAAAACGCAAGACACCGCCTGGTCCCTCCACAAGCACGTGGCGCCCGATGGCTTCGTGCATGGCCTGGAGCAGCGCGCCGGGCGCAAAGAGCTTCAACCGGGCCAACACCCCCAAATCCACATCCCCGCGCGCCAACACCAGGACATCGACCAGGAGCCTGGCCGACGGCGAGAGCGCGTCGAGGCGCCTGGCGACAAGGCCGCGCAGCGAGTTGGGCAGCGCGACCTCGACGTCGCTGCGGGCTTTGGCGCTCAAATGCCAGGAGCCGTCCGCGCTGCGGGTCAAGACCCCTTCATGAACAGCGGCGTAGAGATACTCGACCACAAAGAACGGGTTGCCGCCGCAGTGGCGCTGGAGGTAGGCCACCATCGGGGCGGGTGGATCTGAGGTCGAGAGCATGTCGCAGATCATCTGGCGCACGCTGCGCGGGTCGAGGCGCTCCAGACGCATGTGGCGCACGGCGCGCCGGGCCAGCAGCTCCTGCAACGTGGGTCGGACCTCATCGCTGCGGTAGGTGGCGACCACCAAAAGCCCTCGGTCTTCGAGCCGCTCATCGCTGGCCAAACTCGCCAAAAACAAGAGCATGGCGTCATCCACGCCCTGAAGCTCATCAAAGATCAGGAGCAAAGGACCGGCCTTGACCATGGCCCAGATGGACTCTCGCAGCGCTTTAAAGAGGCGTTGATTGTCCTGCCTGGCTGTGAGGAGCGGCTCGGGGGGCTCCAACTCTATCTGGCCGTGCAACGAGGCGATGTCGGGCAGGATGCTGGCCAGCAGCGGGCCACGGGGGCCAAAAATCCGCTCGGTCTCTGCGGCGCCTTTCTGGCGACAGCGCGCCACCATCAACGCCAACACCTTGCGCATGGGCCACAGCGGGCTGACAGGACCTTCTTCGGGCGCATTGCACTGGACATCGACCACGTTGATTCGACGCACCAACGCCTCTCGGGCCACCTCCATCACGAGGCGCGTCTTGCCCATCCCGCTCTCGCCCCCAACCAAGACAACCTGACCACGGCGGTTCTGGGCAGAGGCCACCGCATCGCCGAGCAACTCAAGGAGGCCGTCGCGCCCCACAAAGGTCGACCGATAGAGGTAATCTTTGGGGCGATGCAGGCTGGCGCGCACTTCGGTGGGGCCGTCTCCAAGCGTGGCCAGGATCGCGGCCACGTCCAGCGCGTGGCCTGGGCGCTCTTCGGGGCGCTTGGCCAAAAGGCGCATCACCAACCGCTCCAGCGCCTCGGGCACCCCCACAACCCTTGAGGAGATCGGCGCGGGCTCGTCCTCCAGGTGGGCGCGCAGGACGTCTTCGGTGGAGGCGCGGACAAAGGGCGGCAACCACGTCAGCATGGTGTAGAGGATGCAGCCCAGCGCGTAGAGATCGGCCCTGGGATCGACCAAATCCCCCCGAATCTGCTCGGGCGACATGTAGAGGGCCGTGCCCAACATGCGGCTGTGGACATCAAGGACTTCGCGGCCCAGCGCGCCCACGCGCGACACCAGACCAAAATCCACCAGGACAACCTCCCGGTTGGAGCGCACAAAGATGTTCTCAGGCTTCAGATCCCGGTGCACGATGCCTTCACCGTGGATGAAGGCCAGCACACCGCAGAGCCGCTCAAGAAGCGGGATGAAGGAACCCAGCGCGCGCGCAATCTTGCGGGGCTCAACCCCGCCAACCTTGCGGGCCGCCTCCATGGCGGTGGCGGGCATGGGGTCGAGCGTCCCGACCGCGACCCCCAGGTGAGACGGCTCTCGGACTTTGGTGGGGGCGCCTCTGGGGGCCTGCTGCAGATCGGTGCTGGGCTCCACCTGCCCGGTGTGCTGAGCGGCCAACACCTGGGCGGTCAGCACTTCGTCGGGGGTGGCGCCGGTTTGATTGGAGCGGCGCCAACCGTCATCAAAGAGATTTTGGAGCGTGACCCCTTCGAGCAGCTCCATGGCATACCAGGGCAACCCCTGGCGAGCGCCTCGGTCCACGATCCGCACCACACCGGGGTGCTCAATCCGGCTGAGGGCTTCGATCTCGCGGGCCAGGCTGGAAACCTGACGTTCCAACGCCAGACGCACGGTCTTGACGGCAAAGAGATCGCCGGTTTGGATGTGCTGGGCGCGGTACACCACGCCCATGCCCCCTCGACCAATCTCGGTCAGGATGCGATATGGGCCGATGGTCGCGGGCTGATGGGTCATGCGTTCAAAACCAGGATCCGACAGTGTCCAAGGCATCATAGTGGCACACAACCAGGATGGAAACCCGATATGGACACTTTGGCACTAAAGAACGCGCTGGAGACCGCCCGCGAGGGGTTGGCGGCGCTGCAGGCGGTGTCTTGGAAGCATCGCCTGGAGGCGCTTGAGCGCTGGGCGCAGGTGTGGAGCAGTCGCCCCAACCCCGAGGCCATCGCTGAGATCGCCGACGCGGCCCAGATGAGCCCCCAAATGGTCGCCTGGGCCGCGCGCACCACTTGTGAGGCCTTCATCCAGGACGCCCAGGTGCTGCTGACCGAAGCCACCGGCGATCCAAACCGCCTTGACGGTTCGGCCGGCGGCGTGGCTGTGCTCAGCCCGCCCGTCTGGGGCCACGTTTGGGCCTCGACGCTGCCGACCTCGGGCTGGATGCCAGTGCTGACAGGGTTGCTCTGCGGCTCGGCCGCCGTCATCAAAGCCCCCCAGCGCGCCCTGCCCGCCGCTCTCTGGCTCGCCAGGACCCTGCAAGACGCCGATCCCTGTTTTGCCAAGAGCGTCCAGGTCTCGGTCTGGCGCGGCGGCGGCCCTGAAGACGCCATCTTGGTCCAAGGCAGCGACGCGCTGGTCGTCAGCGCCGGAGCCCAGGCCGTGGAGCGCTTTGCCCACCTCTGCGCCGACCAGCCCGGCCCACTGCCCGCCGTTTTCTTTGGCCCAGGCAGGAGCCTCGCGGTGGTACTCGATGGCCAGAGCCACAGCCCCGACCTCTTCGACGCGCTGGCGCTCGACGTGGCCGCTTACGACCAGCTCGGCTGCCTCTCCCCACAAGCCATATGGCTCCAAAACGCCGACGAAGCCACAGGACGCGCCTTTTGCCAAGCGCTGGCCCAAGCCCTCGATCGTCTCGGCGCCACCCTCCCGCGCGGCCCGCTGCCCAACGACGCCGCGGCGGCCATCATGCAGCGCAAAGCCACCGCCCCCTTTACCGGCGGCCGCATCTTTGAGGCCACCGACGCCACCGTTCTATGGGAGCCGACCGCCATGCGCGCCGACTGCCCACTGCACCGCACCATCGCCGTCCATGCTTTCAAGGGCGACCACCACAACCTGGAAGCAACCATTTCCCAACACGAGCGCCGCCTACACGCCGTCGCCATCGCGGGAACAACCTCCTTCCGGGCACAATTTGGCCTCATGTTCGCCGCGCGCTTCGGCGCCAGCCGCATCTGCCAACCGGGCACCATGCAAACCCCACCTGGGCGCTGGCACCATGATGGCATGGCCTGGCTGGCCCATCTGCTGAAGTTTACAGACTTCGAAGCCTGAACAAGGACATCAATTCAGAACAGCGGCCAGGGCTTCGAGGGTGCGCAGTTCGTGCTGACGAGCGGTCCCGATGGCATCGGCGAGCTTGTTGCGCAGGTTGGCGTCGCTCAGGTCGAGGCCGTTGGAGCCCATCATGGCCAGGGCTTCTTCGAGGGCCTGGGCGGTCTTGTTGTAGAACTCGGGCAGGGAGCCCAGGGCGTTGGCGGCGTCGGGAAAGCCTTCGATCTCGCGACCGCTTTGGCGCAGGTCGTCGGACCAGGCCTGGAAGTAGAGGGCCGCTTGGCGTCGGGCGCGGGCCCATTGGTCGGTCAAGAGGCGGCAAAAGATGGGCAAGAGGGCCGCGATCTGATCTTTGTCGGCTTCGATGGGTTCTTCGAGTTCTTGCTGGGCGTCATGGCGCAGGAAGAGCGCGAAGGCCTCAAAGGCGTGTTCTCCAGTGGCGTAGAAGCGCTGGGTTTCGTAGACCAGCTCGCGGCGCGTGCGGCCGTGGCCAAGCGCCCAGCGCAGCGCGCCCATTTGGAGGGCGTCGTCGCTGGCGCGGTGAGGGGCCAGCGATTCAGGGCGAACCAGGATGAGGCTGCGGGGGAAGGCCCCCTCCTGCTCGGGTTTGCGGGCCGTGATGTCGATCTCGATGGGGCCGTTTGGCGTGACGACGTGGAGGATCTGTCCCAGCGGGGCCTTTTGAAGGCGGTAGCCGGTGATGATGTCCATCTGAAGGGGATCGCCGTGGAGGGAGGCGATCACGGGACGGTTGGCGTCAAGCTCAAAGCGCAGCAGCTTCCAGGTCGAGACGGCATCGAGGCCATCGACCTGGCGGATGTCGGCGCCAAAGAAGTGGCCGATGGACTCAAAGTGGCCGTAGTTGTTGTGCTGGAGGCTGCTCCAACCAAAACGGGGGCCCCAGAGCGCTTCGGGGTTTTCGGGGTCAGGCCCCAGGCGCAAACCAGGGTTCTCTTGCAGGCGAAAGAAGTGGGTGCGCAGCGCCGAGGCGGTCATGCCCATCAGGCGAGTGAAGGAGGCATCGAAGCCGGCGTATCGCAGGCACGCGCCGATGGCGTCGATCTCGGCGTGGAGACCGATCCAGCGGCAGGGATCGATGCCTTCGAGTTGCGCCTGGGCCAGGACATTGGATTGGGTCATCGGGCCAGCACCACGGATTTGTCCAGCGAGGCGGCCTTGCCGACGAAGCCCCAGTGGATGTTTTTGAAGTAGCCGTTGGCGGCGGCCTGGACCTGCTCGGGGGTGACGGCCTGGATCCGGTCGATGAAGACCAGGCTCTGCTCCCAGCCGCCGCCGGTCAGTTCGTAGCGTCCCAGAGTGCTGGCCTGGGCGGCGTTGGTCTCCTGGCGCATGAAGTGCTCGGTGAGGAAGAGCTGGACCTGCTCGTTCATCTGCTCGGCGTCCAGGGGGGTCTTGGCCAGGCGATCGATCTCGGCGTACATGACGGGGATCGCCTCGTTGGGCTTGACGGTGGTGATGTAGAGGTAGCCGTAGTTGTAGGGGCGCGAGCCGAGGCCAGCGGAGACGGCGTAGGTGAGGTTGCGCCGGGTACGGATCTCTTCAAAGAGGCGATCGCTCAGGACGTTGGTGGCCACCAGCATGGGGTAGTAGTCGGGGTCAAAGGGCGACGGCGCGGTGAAGTAGCCCAGCATGTAGTTGGTGGGCAGCTCGCGTTCGTCGATGGCCAGATCGGCCTTGCCGGGGCTGAGTCGGTCCAGATCGGGGCGCTTGAAGGTGCCGGTGGGGAGGTTGCCAAGGCCCGCTTTGATGCCCGCCTCGATGGCGGCGCGGTCCACGTCGCCCACCACGACCAGGGTCAGGCGCTCGCGGGTGAGCAGGCCCTGGTAGAAGGTGATGATGTCCTGGCGCGTCATGGGCTTGACGCTCTCAAGCGTGCCGGAGGTGTGGATCTTGTAGGGGTGGCCGTCAAAGAAGAGATCGGCGGCGGTGTTGCCCATGGCGTCGTCGGGATCGTCGTTTTCGGCGGCGATGGCCTGGACGGTGCGCTCTTTGACCAGATCAAACTGTTTCTCGTCAAAGGCGGGCTGAGAGACAACCTCGGCAAAGAGTCCCCAGGTGTCCTCGAAGAAGGGACGGATGGAGAACATGCTGATGACGGAGTAGTCGCGGTTGGAGCTGGCGCCGATGGAGGAGCCCATGGCGTTGAGTCGCGCGTTGAACTGGTCGCGGGGGGTGTTTTTGGTCCCGCCGGTGGTGGCCACCGAGAGGGCCAGTTCTTCAATGCCAGCGTTTTTGTCGGTGATGTTGGCCGCGCCGCCATCGACAAAGAGTTGGGCAGAGACGACCGACTTTCCGGGGGTCTTCTTGAGGATGACCTGGATGCCGTCCACGTCGAAGTCTTCAATGCCAGAGGCGGCGATGACGTCGGCGGGGACCGTGGGCAGCTCGGGCGTGGCGCGGGTGACGAGCTTCTGGTCGGTGGGCTTTTCGTCGGGCACGGGCTGAGGGCCGGGGCAGGCCGTCAGGGCCATGGCGGCGGCGCTCAGGCAGCACAGCAGGGTGAGTTTCTTCATGGGTTTGTCTGCTCCGTATGTCTGACCGGCCCCAAAGTGGCTGGGCCGGGATATTTTGAAATCCAAAAGGGTGTTGCGTGGACCAAAGATCCTGGCATTGGCCTCAGGGCTTGATGGGTTTGGCCCAGGAGGCGGCCTTCTTCTCGGTCAGGTCGGTGGCCTTCTGGTTCTCTTCGGAGATGAGGATCCCCATGATGTAGGGCTTTTTGTGGATGTAGGTCGAGACATACTTCTTCATGTCGGCGCGAGAGACCTTTTTGAGGTTCTCGATGTAGCCGGTGTAGTAGTCGAGCCCGGCCACGGCCCACCAGAAAGAGACGGTGTGGGCGTAGGAGCTGGTCTTCTCGCGGCCATAGATGTGGTCGATGGCCAGGAGGGTCTTGGCGGTCTCGATCTGCTCGTCGGTGAAGTAGTCGTCCTGGGTAAACTTGCGCACCTCATCCTGGATCGCTTTGACGGCCGCCTCGACTTTGTCGGGGGTGCAGGCAAAGGAGATGGAGATGGGGCCGGTGTGGTTGAGGGTGTAGTAGCTGACCCCGGCGCCGAGCGTCACACCCGAGTCGACCAGGGCTTTGTGAAAGCGGCTGTTGTTCTGGGCCAGGATGAAGCTGAAGACGTCGGCGGCGTAGGTGGCGCCGGGGTCCTTGCCAACCGAGGGGCCATGGAAGCTGAGGTTGACAGCAACGGTCTTGATGGGCTGGTTGACGATGATCGCCTCGGACTTCTTCAGGGGCGGGTGCGCGGGGATGGGATCGGCCTTGAAGGGATCGGGGCCGCGCTCCCAGTCGGCAAAGTGCTTCTGGGCCATGGCGAAGCCCTCTTCGGGGGTGATGTCGCCAGCGAGGATCAGCAGTGAGTTGTTGGGGTGGTAGAACTTGTTTTTGACGGTCGTCATCTGGGCGACGGTGGCGTTTTCGATCGTCTGGCGGTCGCCGATGGTGTCTTTGCGCGTCGGGTATTTGTACCAGAGCTTGGCGTTGGTGGCCTGGTAGAGGTGGAAGTAGGGGTTGGCCAGGTTGCGCTCAAGCTCACCGATGACCACCTGACGCTCTTTGACGAGTTCCTCTTCGTTGAAGAGCGGCGTCTGGATGGCGTTCTTCATAAAGACGATGCCTTCCTCGGTCCGCTCTGAGCCGAGCGTGAAGTAGTAGTTGACGCGCTCATCGCTGGTGGTGCCGTTGAAGACAATGCCCAGCTCGCGCACGCGCTTGAGGTATTGCTCTTGAGAAGGGATGGCGGCGTTGCCCTTGAAGAACATGTGTTCGTAGAGGTGGCTGAGGCCGTTGTAGGGGGGGGGCTCGGTGAAGGCGCCGTTGCGCACGGCGACCTCGATGGTGATCAGCGGCACGGAGTGGTCTTCGATGACGATGACCTCAAGGCCATTTTCGAGCGTCTTGGAGGGCAACTCAATGCGATCGTCTCCGAGATCGGCCTGAGCCATCGCGGTGGAGGAGACGACGCCGACGAGGGTCGCGCAGATCATGGCGGCGACCAGGAGCAGGAGCGCGGGGTGTCGTTGTGTGATCATGGTGTGTGCCGTGTTGGGGTGCGCGGCGAGTTGGCGCGGCGCGGGTTATGGTTCGTTGTGCATGCGCTTGGGTCTTGGACCGGGCATGGCGCGTGCGTGTATCCACAAGGGTTGTGTTTTGGTGAGTGGCCCAGACGAGGTGACGGTTTGTCGAGGGTCTGGCCATTGAATGCAGTCCATTGGGGTATCACACCAGACAAGGTGCGTCGAGGCTCTTGTGAAGGGGCAAGAGGGCGTGTTGTTGGGATGCACAGAGGGTGTGGTGGGTTGCGGGTTGGCGCACAAGGTTGCTGCGCAAAGTACGGGGGTAAAAACGTCAAAAGGCCATGGAAAGTATTCCACAGCCTTCAGGGGGGTGAATCAACAGGTTGATTCGGTGAGATGGGGGCACCGAGCGGCGCCTGGAGGCTTGACTCAGCCTTTGACGTCTTCCTCGGCGGGGATGTCGTCGCCGCCTTCAGCGGGGGCGTCTTCATCGTCGGCCAGGGAGGTGCCGTAGTCCTGATCGTCGTCATCAAAACCGCCCTGGGCGTCCTGGGCAGCCTCGAGGAGCTCTTTGATGTCTTCGTCTTCGTAACCGCGGGCGGCGAGGATGCGCTCGAGGCTGGTGTCGACGAGTTCGATCATGGAGACAGGGGCGTTGTCACCTTCGCGCTTGGCGAGCTTGAGGATGCGGGTGTAGCCGCCGTTGCGCTCGGCCATGCGGGGACCGATGTCACCAAAGAGTTTGGTGACGGCCTCTTTGTCGCGGATGCGCGAGAAGGCGGTACGACGAGCGTGCTGGTCGCCGCGCTTGCCGAGGGTGATGAGTTTTTCGACGTAGGGGCGCAGGGCCTTGGCCTTGGCGTCGGTGGTCTGGATGCGCTCGTATTTGAGCAACGAGGCAGCCATGTTGGCGAGCATGGCCTTGCGGTGGCTGGCGGTACGGCCCAGCTTATGGCGTTTTTTGAGGTGTCGCATGACTTACTCCACAGACGAACAATAGAAAAGATTGGCATTGGGCCCGGCGTGCAGACGGTCATCACAGCCAGTGTGTCTGCGTGGTGACCGGGCGCTGAATTTTCGGTTGAAACTTGAAACTACTCGCGAAGCTGAGGCGGAGGCCAGTTGTCGAGCTTCATGCCCAGCGAGAGGTCCATGCTGACGAGCAGGTCCTTGATCTCTTTGAGGGATTTGCGCCCGAAGTTCTTGGTCTTGAGCATCTCGGCTTCGGTCTTCTGGACGAGGTCGCCAATGTATTTGATGTTGGCGTTCTGCAGGCAGTTGGCGGAGCGAACAGAGAGTTCGAGCTCATCCACGGGCCGCATGAGGTTGTCGTTGAAGACCACAGGCTCGTCTTCGACCTCTTCGACGTCGGGCTCGAGGCTCTCGTCGAAGTTGATGAAGATGCTGACCTGCTCTTTGAGGATCTTGGCGGCGTAGGCCACGGCGTCCACCGGATCG
This sequence comes from uncultured Pseudomonadota bacterium, assembly GCA_937123825.1. Lineage (GTDB taxonomy): Bacteria > Myxococcota_A > Bradymonadia > Bradymonadales > CAKZKQ01. The sequence continues at coordinate 25,402 of CAKZKQ010000440.1, read as the reverse complement.
ACGCTGCCGTCGGTCCAGACCTCCATGATGAGGCGGTCGTAGTCGGTCTGCTGGCCGACACGGGCGTTGGTGACGGTGTAGTTGACCTTGCGCACGGGGCTAAAGAGGCTGTCGATGGGGATGACCCCAACGGGGACGCTCTCTTCGGCGTCGTGGGCAGCGGGGACATAACCGCGACCGGATTCGACGGTCATCTCGACCTTGAGCCGACCGGAGTCCGCCACGGTGGCGATGACATGGTCGGGGTTGAGGATCTCAACGTTGGGGTCGGTGATGATGTCGGCGCCAGTGACGACGGCGGGACCGCGCTTGTCGATGTGGATCGTGCGCGAGTCGTGGCCGTGGAGCTTGATGAGCAGGCCCTTGACGTTGAGGATGATGTCGGTGACATCCTCCTTGACATCGGGCAGAGACATAAACTCGTGCAGGGCTCCGTCGATCCGCACGGAGGTCACCGCAGCGCCGTGGAGGCTCGACAGGAGGATCCGCCGCAGGGCGTTGCCCAGGGTGGTGCCGTAGCCGCGCTCCAAGGGCTCGCAGTCAAACTTGGTGTACGTCGACCGCTTTGAATCGGCGTCGATCTTGACCTCTTTGGGTTTGATGAGGTCTCTCCAGTTCCTGTACATGTCTCCTCCCATGAGAGCGCATCAAGTTGAGGGCGCCCGACTTGAGGTGATTGAGCGTGCTTGCGTGACCTTGAGGTGACCGCTTGCACAGTCGAGCCGCAGGGCCCAACGGGCGCCATCATCGGGCGTCCGGAACCTTGCGGCCAGTGTGTGCGCCAGGCGGCGGCGCGTTTTCTTTACAAAACTGACGCCGCTGCCGCTTTAAGCCTTGTCCCGCCCCACCAGGGGCCCAGACAAACTTTACGCCGCCATGGCGTTTGCCCCCATGACCAGACCAGCAATGTGACCAAAGCCAGGACCGGTTCACACAAGGGCGCGGTGCGACAAAATCAGACGCGACGACGCTTGGGCGGACGGCAACCGTTGTGGGGAATGGGGGTGACGTCACGGATGAGCGTCACGCGCAGACCCACGGATTGGAGCGTGCGCAGGGCCGCTTCACGACCGCTGCCGGGCCCCTTGAGGTGCACGACGACCGACTTCAGACCATGGTCCATCGCCTTGCGGGCGGCGTCCTCGGCGGCGCGCTGGGCGGCAAACGGGGTGCTCTTGCGGGACCCCTTGAAGCCCATCGCACCAGCCGTCGACCAGGACAACGTGTTGCCCGAGGTGTCGGTGATGGTGACCCTGGTGTTGTTGAACGTCGAGGAAATGTGGCAGATGCCGTTCTGGACGTTCTTCTTGACCCTGCGCTTGCCGCTTTGCTTGCGACCCTTATCCTTCGCCATAAGACAATCTCAGCTCATTGGTGCACCGCCAGCGGCAGCGCGACATTTTATACCAAGTCGTTACAAAAGGGCACGTGCCAGGAATTCTTTCAACCCCCAACACGGCAATATTCACTTGTGACCCTTCTGTGACCGACTCCGTATCGGGAGTCCCAACCATCCCAGGGCCACCGCCTGCTTCACACCCTCATGAGGCCATCGCCCATGGACAACTGCGCGCCGCCTGGGCCGCCTGCACAGACGGCCCGGCGCAGCACAGCGCCGCATCGAGCAAGACCCTCGGTGACAACCCACCCAAGCGGGCCGCACCAACGGGGCGCTTCACTTCTTCTTCTTGATCGCCACACGACGCGGCCCCTTACGGGTGCGCGCGTTGGTCTTGGTGCGCTGACCGTTGACGGGCAACCCACGGCGATGACGCAGGCCACGGTAGTTGCCCAGGTCCATCAGCCGCTTGATGTTCATCTGCACTTCACGGCGCAGATCACCCTCGACCTTGTAGGTTTCATCGATCACTCGCCGGATCGTACGCACCTGATCATCGCTGAGCTCTTCGGTACGGGTGCCACCATCAATGTGGGCCTTGAAGAGGATCTCCTTGGCCGTGTGGTTCCCAATGCCGAAAATGTATGTCAGCGCGATGTCGATCCGCTTGCGGCGCGGAAGGTCTACACCAGCAATACGTGCCACACCTGCCTCCTGATTTCGCGGTATGGTGGCGTCTGCCCTTTACACACAAGCGGGCTTGTTTGACGCCGATGGCCTTTCAAGCAGTATTCCATTTGCTGCCTGGCCGGCCGGTCATTTCCAGTTCATCCCTGACGCTGCTTGTGACGGGGGTTTTCGCAGATGACGCGAATGACCCCTTTGCGTCTGATGATTTTGCACTTATCGCAGATTTTCTTCACGGAGGGACGAACCTTCATCTTTGTCACTCCCAGCACAACCCCTCATTTGCGGCTGCGCCTCATCATTAATTCATCAACCAATCGTTCCCGTCCCTGCGCCACTTGCGCACCCACTGCAACCAGGGGGTCTTAGACAGGACCGCCACTTGTAAGGGTTTGCGCCGTCTGTGTCAAGACCCACGGCCCTTTTGGCGTGATCGCCACCGTATGCTCAAAATGGGCGGCATATCGACCATCTCGAGTCACCACGGTCCAGCCATCCGAGAGCGTCTTACTGGCCCCTGTTCCCATGTTGACCATCGGCTCAATCGCCAACACCAACCCGGGCTGAAGCCTACGACCTCGTCCAGCACGGCCTTCATTGGGCACCGCAGGGTCCTCGTGGAGCTGCCGCCCGATGCCGTGGCCGCAATAACCCTCCGTGAGACTGAAACCCGATCGCCCCACCACCTTGCCGATCGCCGCACCCACGTTGCCAAGCCTTCCGCCTGGCTTGCACTGGGCGATCGCCTTTTCCAAGGCCGTGGAGGTGACTTCAAGGAGTCTTTTCACCTCGGGATCCACTTCCCCAACGGGGATCGTGCGCGCCGAGTCGGCAAAAAAGCCCTCCAGGATCACCCCACAATCCACGCTGACCACGTCCCCCTGCTGGAGAACCTGATCCATGGAGGGGATCCCGTGGACCACCGCCTCATTGACACTCGTACACAAAACGGCCGGAAAACCGTGGTAACCCTTAAAGGCCCCCCGGGCTCCGGCTGCTTCGATCATCTCCTGCGCCATCGCGTCGAGTTGACCCGTGCTGACCCCTGGCTTCACAGCCGCCTCAACCGCATCGAGCACGCGCGCCAACAACTGACCAGCGCGGTACATCTTCTGCAACTCAGCAGCATTTTTAAGGGAAACAGCCATCGTCAATCCCGATCGGGTCGCAAGAGACCCTAGCCCTGCAAAGAGACCACGATGGCCTCAATCCGAGCCTGAATTTCGTCCAGATCACCCACGCCGTCCACGTCGTGGCAAAGCGAGCGCGACTGATAAAAGGCCACCAACGGCGCCGTCTTGGCCTCATAAGAGGTCAGGCGCTGACGGAAGACCTCTTCGGTGTCGTCCGAGCGCGTGTACAGATCGGTGCCACCACAGTTGTCGCACACCCCATCCTTGGCCGGCGGGTTGTACTTGGTGTGGTACATCGACTTGCAGTCGCGGCAGGTGACGCGTCCGGTGACGCGCTCAACCAGCAGCTCGGCAGGCACCACCACGTTGATCGCCCCCTGGAGCGCCACACCGGCCTCCTCGAGCGCCTCGGCCTGAGGCACCGTGCGCGGAAAACCATCGAGGATGAATCCACCCTGAGCGTCGTCCTGCGCCAGGCGATCTTTGACGATCCCCACCACAACTTCGTCGGGCACCAGCTTGCCGGCAGACATGTAGCTGTCGGCCGCTTTGCCCATCTCAGTCCCTGCAGCCACGGCGGCCCGCAGCATGTCCCCGGTGGAGATTTGCGGAATGCCGAGCTTGGCACACAGACGCTGAGCCTGGGTACCCTTGCCCGCGCCGGGCGGGCCAAGCATGATCAAACGCGCCATTTTTTCCTCGCTTATTGCTGCGTGTTGACGGCCCGCAAAGTGGGGCCGGCACAGGAGCCACAGACCAGGGCTCAGGCCGCCACCCGACGACGGATGCTTCGGCCACCGCCACCACCGCCAGGACCACCGCCTCCGGTAAAGCCCTCGTAGTGACGCGTCACCAGGTGGGACTCGATCTGGTTGACCGTATCGAGCGCCACACCCACGATGATCAGCAGCCCAGTGCCGCCGAAGTAGAAGGTCACCCCCAGGTAATCCACCAGGAAGAAGGGCAACACACACACCACCGAGATATACATCGCGCCTGCAAAGGTGATCCTCGTCAGGACCTTGTCGATGTACTCGGCCGTCTTCTTACCCGGGTAGATCCCAGGCACGCTGGCATCAGACTTCTTCATGTTGTCAGCCACATCGACGGGGTTGAACGTCACCGCCGTGTAGAAGTAGCAGAAGAAGATGTTCAAGATCGTGTAGATCAAGTTGTAGCGCCAGTCGCCGGGCGTCAGCGCGTTGCGAACCGCGATCCCCCAGGTGGCCTCGGGGAAGTAGCTGACGACCGTCGAAGGGAAGAGCAGGATCGACATGGCGAAGATCGGCGGGATGACCCCGGCGGTGTTGACCTTCAGAGGGAGATACGAGCTTTGCATCTCGGCCTCTTTCTTGCCCACCCTGCGCTTGGCGTACTGTAGCGGAATGCGCCGCTGGGCGCGCTCCATAAAGACGATGAAGGCGATGACGCTGAGGATGATCAAGAGGATCAAGATCAGGTCAAAGGCCGACAACTGCTGGTTGTCAAAGAGCTGGTAGGTCTCAAAGACTGCCGCCGGGAAGGTGGCGATGATCCCTGCCATGATGATCAAACTGATGCCGTTGCCAACACCTCGCTCGGTGATCTGCTCACCGAGCCACATGATGAACGCCGTGCCAGTCGTCAACGTCAGGACCGTCATCAGACGGAAACCCCAGCCAGGCTCAAGCACCAGTCCCGGATTGGAATCGTTGAGAGACTCCAGATAGAACGCGATGCCAAAACTCTGGATCACGCTCAAAAATATCGTCCCGTAGCGGGTGTACTGAGTGATCTTCTTGCGTCCCGCGTCGCCCTCTTTCGACAGGCGCTCCAGGGTCGGCACCACCACCTGCAACAACTGCAAGATGATCGACGCCGAGATGTAGGGCATGATGCCCAACGCAAAAATACTCAACTGCTCCAGCGCACCGCCAGAGAAGAGGTTGAAGAGATTGAGAAACCCAGCCTCTCCACGCTCGCCACCAGCAATGATGGCTGCCATCTTCGAGCGGTTGACCAGCGGCACCGTGACGAAGACGCCAATACGGTAGACCGCCAACAACCCCAGGGTGAAGGCAATGCGCTTTTGAAGTTCCGGGACCTTGGTGATGTTTGCGAAGCTGGTCGACACGTCAGATCACCTCTGCGACGCCTCCGGCCGCGACAATCGCCTCACTGGCCGCGCGGCTGAACTTGTGGGCCTTGATGGTCAACTTCTTGGTCAACGTCCCCCGAGCCAGCACCTTCACAGGGTGCATCTGGCGGACCTTGTCCTTGTTCTCTCCCGGACGTTCCATCCGGCTCCAGATGATGCCTTTGTCGGCCAGCGTGTCGGGATCCACCACGTCGCCGTCCTCAAAGCGCTTGTTGAGCTCATCCAGGTTCACGATCGACCACTGCTGGGCGAAGATGTTGGTGAAGCCGCGCTTGGGGATCCGGCGGTGCAGAGGCATCTGCCCACCCTCGAATCCTGCCGGCACCTTGCCGCCGCTGCGGCTCTTCTGTCCCTTGTGGCCACGCGCCGCCGTCTTACCCCAGCCGGAGCCAGGTCCACGGCCAACGCGCCTGCGCTTACTCAGGGCCCCTTTGGGGGGCTTGAGGCTGCTCAGGTTCATTTTCGACCTCTCTCTTTTCTATCTCAATCTCCCGCGACACCGACATGACCTTAAACACGGCCCCGGCACCTGCAAGGAGGTTGCGCCTTTGATTTCAGACTTCTTCGACACTGAGCAGGTAACCGACCTGCTTGATCATGCCGCGGATCTGAGGCGTATCGTTGTGAATCACGGTGTGATTGATCTTGCGAAGACCCAGCGCCGCCACGGTCAGCTTATGCTTGCCCTTGCGGCCGATGGTGCTGCGCTTGAGGGTGATCTTGAGCTTGCCCTCTGCCATCTTGCTCACCTTCTTTGCTCAACGCACAGCGCGGTCAATCTTTTCCCAGAAAGTTGCCGCACACTGCACGTCGCGTTGATCTATCCCCTAAAGGCGCCGCAATCAAGCCCCTTGCCCCACTTAAAGCACGGCAACGGGCTCTTTTTTAACTTGCGGCCCAAACTTCAGGGCCTCCCCGAGGTTCCCTCAGGCGTCCTGGGCCTGACGGCCCAGACGACTGTTGTACTCCTCGGGCGACAGCAGCTGACGCAGACCGTCCATCGTCGCCTTGACGACGTTGTGCGGGTTGTTCGAGCCGAGGGACTTGCTCAGCACGTTCTGCACGCCGGCAGCCTCCAGGACCGCGCGGACCGGACCACCGGCGATGACACCGGTACCCGGGGCGGCGGGCTTCATGAAGACGCGACCAGCCCCGAAGTGGCCAAGGGCCTCGTGCGGGATGGTGCCGTTGTTGAGCGGGATCGTCACCAGCGTCTTGATGGCCTGCTCTTTGCCCTTGCGGATCGCTTCGGGCACTTCGTTGGCCTTGCCGTGACCCACACCGACGCGCCCGTTGCCGTCACCGACGACGATGATGGCGCTGAAGCTGAAGCGGCGGCCGCCCTTGACGACCTTGGCCACGCGGTTGATGTGGACGACCTTGTCAATGAGGTCGCTGTCCTCAAAACGCTTGTTGTTGTTGCGGTTGTTGTTGCGCATCGCCATTGGCCTTGCTACTCCCTGGTCAGAACTGGAGGCCGCCCTCACGGGCGCCGTCCGCCAGGCTCTTGACCCGGCCATGGTAGATGAAACCGTTGCGATCGAAGACCACCGTGGTGATCTCCTTGGCAAGACAACGCGACGCAATCAGCTTGCCCACTTCGGCAGCGTCAGCGCTCTTCTTGTTGTCATCACCCAGCTTACCCCGCAACTCCTTATCCAGGGTCGAAGCCGACGCCAACGTCACACCCGACACATCATCGACCACCTGGGCGTAGATGTGACGGGAGCTGCGAAACACCGTCAGCCGAGGGCGAGACGGCGAACCACTGACGCGCTTGCGGATCGAGCGCTTGCGGCGAAGCCGGCCCTCACGACGCTTGATCGCGTTCTTCATAAAATCACCTCAATCAAACAATTCTGGCGACGCACCACACCTGGGACATCCAATGCCCAGCGCGCAGCCGCCACCACATCCATACACAACTTGCGAAGAAAACCTCAGCGGCCGCCGGACTTACCGACCTTGCGCTGGATGACCTCTTCGGCGTACTTGATGCCTTTGCCCTTGTAGGGCTCGGGCGGACGGAAGCCGCGAATCGTCGACGCAACCTTGCCCACCAACTCCTTGTCGATCCCAGAGATCGTCACGTTGCCGCGCTTGTCGGCTTCGCCTTTGACGCCCTCGGGGAGCTCATAAAGGATGGCGTGGCTGTAACCAAGATCAAAGCGCATGAACTGGCCGATGCTCTCGACCTTGTAACCAACGCCGTTGATCTCAAGCTTGCGCGCGTAACCTTCGCTGACACCCTTGACCATGTTCTCCAAGAGGGAACGGCTCAGACCGTGGGCCGCGCGGCTGGTGCGATCATCACCAGCGCGCTCCACCAACGCCTGCCCACCGTCCACTTTGATCGTCGTCAGAGGATGGAACTCCCTCGACAACTCACCCTTGGGGCCTTTGACCGTCACGTGCTGCCCGTCGATCTTCAACTCGACCTTGGCAGGCAACGCCACCGGCTTTTTTCCAATCCGGGACATGTCTATCTCACTCCTCGGCCCACACCATCATCCAACGACGGGCCGTACCCAGAGGTTACTCAATCACCACACCGAGGCCAGCAACTCACCGCCGGTGGACGCCTGGGCCGCCGCAGCGCCCGTCATCACACCTTTGGAGGTCGAAAGCACCGTGATGCCAAGACCGTTGAGCACCTGGGGGATGTCTTTCTTCTTGACGTAGCGACGCTGGCCGGGCTTCGACTCGCGCTTGATGCCGCGAATGACAGGCTCGCCGGCCGGGGTGTACTTCAAGGTCACCTCGATCCAGCCCTGGGGCCCTTCGTCCAACCAGGCCACATCCGTCAGGTAGCCGCTGTCGCGCAGCACCTTGCTGATGGCCAGGTTGATCTTGCTGCCAGGAATGCGCGTCGTCTTGTGGCGCGCTTGCTGCGCATTGCGGATGCGCGTCAACAGATCTGCAATCGGATCAGTCAAATTCATCGATCTATCTCCTGCTCACGCAGCCGCAGTGTCCGAAGACACCCGGAGCTTGGTGAAGGGCATGCCCAGGTGCGTCAGCAGGCTGCGCGCCTCTTCGTCCGTCTTGGCCGTCGTCACGATCGTGATGTTCATCCCGCGGATCTTGCTGATTTTATCGTAATCAATCTCCGGGAAGATGATCTGCTCACGCACGCCCAGCGAGTAGTTGCCGCGGCCGTCAAAGGCCTTGCGGCTGACGCCCTTGAAGTCACGAACGCGCGGGATCGCAATGTCCAGCAGACGCGTCAGGAACTCCCACATACGGCGCTCGCGCAACGTCACCATCACCCCGATCGGCATCCCCTCGCGCAGCTTGAAGGTCGCAATAGAACGACGCGCGCGCGTAATCACAGGACGCTGACCCGTGATCGCCATCAGCTCGTTGAGAGCCTCATCGACCACCTTCGGGTTCTGGATCGCTTCACCCAGGCCCATGTTCACCACGACTTTCTCAACCCGTGGCACCATCATCACATTCTTGTACTTGAACTCTTCGAGCAGCGCCGGGGCAACCTTCTCCCGGTACACCGTCTCAAGCTTGGCTTTCTGCCCCATCGGTCTTCCTCGTCATCCATTCCCGGCGCGCCCACACACTCTCTTTACCGCGTGCACTTCGCGCAAGGCAGCACAACACCATTGCTACAACGCAGGCGCCACACCAAACCGGCGCCCGACACATTCATCGTCAGCGCCTGTTCTTGTGTGCGCGCAAAGCGCCAATCACTCAAAGCGCTCGCCGGTCGCAGGCGCGTAACGCACCTTGGGCAACCTGGCCGGAGCAGCATCGTACGTCTTGGCCGCCTCGGCCGCCGTCGCAAAGAGGCTGCCGTCCGAACCCACGTAGCGCATCTGCACCCGAACACCGCCGCCGACAACTTCACCGGCGCGGGTCTTCTTCTGATCGCTCCACAACATCACGTTCGAGGCATCGATCGGCGCCTCTTTCTCGATGATGCCACCCTCGCGACCAATGAGCGGGTTGGGCTTAAGGTGACGCTTGACCAGGTTACGCCCTTCGACGATCACCTTGTTCTTCTTGCGCAGCACCTTCAGAACGCGGCCCTTGAGCCCCTTCTCTTTGCCGGCGATGATCACCACCGTATCGTCAGTCTTGATGTGCATCTTCCCTATCTCCTAGAGGACTTCCGGCGCCAGGCTGATGATCTTCATGAAGTTCCGACCGCGCAGCTCGCGAGCCACAGGCCCGAAAATACGCGTCCCGATCGGCTCATCAATGTTGTTGATCAACACCGCCGCGTTCTCGTCAAAACGGATGTAGGAACCGTCTTCGCGCCGGATCTCCTTGCGCGTGCGGACCACAACCGCGCGACGAACGTCGCCCTTCTTGACCTTGCTGTTGGGAAGCGCCTCCTTCACCGAGACCTTCACCACATCACCAATGCTGGCGTACTTGCGCTTGCTGCCTCCAAGCACCTTGATGCACTGCAGCTTCTTGGCGCCTGAATTGTCCGCCACCGCAAGCATTGTCTGCATCTGGATCATGGAGCACCTCCAACATTATTTGCGGGCCTTGCTCACCCGCATCCAGATATCCATCTGGTTCATTTCCATCAGCAACCAGGCCATCACTACTGCCAGACCTGGCCGAACTCATCTATCCATTGACCGCACGCACCCCAGCGCCGCACGCTGTGGCAAACGCCACCGCCGCACTGCCCAGAGCCCCTTGCGGACCATTCACACCGCCCGACGCAGGACCTTCTCCACCCGCCAACGCTTGTCTTTCGACAGCGGACGCGTTTCGCTGATCAACACCTCATCGCCAATCCGGCAGGTGTTCTGCTCGTCGTGCGCCTTGTACTTCTTACGGCGGCGCACAAACTTCTTGTAAACCGGGTGCATGACCTTCTTCTCAATGGCCACCACCACCGTCTTGTCCATCTTGTCCGAGACCACGCGGCCAACACGGGTCTTGCGGCGGCCTTGTTCTTCCGACGCCATCTTCATTCCTCCGAAAATTTCAGGCCTGGGCGCGTTCCTTCAGGACCGTCAGCACACGGGCAATGTCACGCTTGGTGGACTTCAACTCCGAAACCCGCTCCAGCTGTCCCGTGTACAGCTGCATCTTGAGCCGGAAGTACTGCTCGCGCAGCTCACCTTCCATCTCACGCAGCTCGCCCATGGACTTCTCTCGCAGCTCTGACGCCTTCATCACAGCTCACCCCGCTTGATCATCTTCGTCTTCACCGGCAACTTGTGTCCCGCCAAACGGAACGCCTCAGCGGCCAGCTCCTCACTAACACCATCCATTTCATACAACACGCGGCCGGGCTTGACGTTCGCAACCCAGAACTCCGGCGAACCCTTACCCTTACCCATACGAGTCTCGGCAGGCTTCGACGTCACAGGCACGTCTGGGAAAATCCGAATCCAGACCTGGCCACCACGCTTGATGTGGCGGGTCATCGCAATACGAGCCGCCTCGATCTGACGCGCCGTAAGACGACCCGTCCCCAGCGACATCAACCCAAAGTCACCAAACGACACCGTCGAGCCACGATGGGCTTTGCCACGGACGCGACCCTTGTGACGCTTGCGAAACTTAACCTTCTTAGGGCTGAGCATTTCCTCGCTCCTCGCTCCACTGACAGCGCTTCGAAACGCCGCAGAAAGCACGAAAGTCCCCGTAGAGACCGGCCCTTCGTCATCCCTCAGCGGTAAAACCCGTTCCTGAGGATGGCGAAGGTGACCCTTCGGGGAGCTGCTTCACTCGTGGATGTTTCTGTAACCGCCAACGCGGACGCGCTCACGGCTTGGTCAAAGACATCATCATTTAAACAGACTCTATGGCCACTGGCGGCAGACCAATACTGCATCTTACCCCAGCGGGCGGTCGTTATATCTCCCGCCCCCGGCCATGTCAAGCCATTGCGTACCTTCGAGGTACGATCTTCAGTTCGCGGCCTTTTCCTGCGTGATCCCACGCTCGGAAAGCACCTCTCCCTTGAAGATCCAGACCTTGACACCAATGATGCCATAAGTCGTACGCGCCAGCGCCTCACCGTAGTCGATGTCCGCGCGCAGCGTGTGCAGCGGCACCCGACCTTCGCGGTACCACTCGCGGCGGCTCATCTCGGCGCCGCCCAGGCGGCCCGAACACGCGATCCGGATCCCCTTGGCGCCAAACTTCATCGCCGTGCCCATCGCCTTCTTCATCGCGCGACGGAAAGAGGTGCGACGCTCAAGCTGCGTGGCCACGTTCTCGGCCACCAACTGCGCGTCCAACTCCGCCTTGCGGACCTCGACGATGTTCAGGATGATCTCGTTGTCGCTGAGCTTCTGCAGCTCGCGCTTGAGCTGCTCGACACCCGCACCGCGCTTGCCGATCACGATCCCCGGCTTGGCCGTGTGAACCGTCATCTTCACCTTGTTGGGCGAGCGCTCAATGTCGATCGAGCTGATCCCGGTGGCGTAGTGCTTTTTCTTGATGTACTTGCGAAGCTTCAGATCTTCTTTGAGCCAACGGGCGTAGTTGCGCTCCTCGTACCACTTCGACTTCCACGTCCGGGTCACCCCCAGACGAAACCCGATCGGGTTGACTTTCTGTCCCATGCGATCCTCCTGGTTTCGTGCTTAGAGCTGACCCAGCTCAATGGTAATGTGGCTGGTGCGCTTGCGCAGGCGAGTCGCACGACCCATCGCGCGCGGCTGGAAACGGCGCATCGTCGGACCTTCGTCCACAAACGCGCGCTTGACGAACAACTCGTCAAGATCCCACTCCAACTCACTGTTCTGAACGTTCGACACCGCCGAATCCAACAACTTGTACACCGTCTTGGCGGCGCCCTTGTCGCTGTTGCGCAGGATGTCCAACGCCCTATCAATCCGCTCGCCGCGGATCATGTCCACCACAACCCGCGCTTTACGAGGCGCGATGCGGATGTAACGCAACCGCGCCGTGTGCGCCCTCGTGTTCATCTCATCACTCATTTTATAAGCCTCCATTCACCCTCGTGACCGGCGGCCCTGACCCCTTTTACATGGCCAAAGCCTCACGCCCCATCTCAAGCAGGCGCCTCCGAACACTTCATCATTCATTCACTGTGTGCCACAAAGACACCCGCCGCTTCACAGCCCGCGCCATCAAAGGCGCCAGCCACAAGAGCCAATGTCGCAGCCACAAGGGCGCTGCCTCAGCGCTTCTTGGATTTCTTATCCGCAGCGTGACCGTAGTAGGTCCGCGTCGGCGCAAACTCACCGAGCTTGTGACCCACCATGTTCTCGGTCACATACACCGGCACAAACTTCTTGCCGTTGTGCACCGCGAAGGTCAAGTTGACCATCTCGGGCAGAATCGTCGAACGGCGGCTCCAGGTCTTGATGACCCGCTTGTCTCCCGTGTCCAACGCGTGATCCACCTTCTTAAGCAGGTGCAGATCCACGAACGGGCCTTTTTTAACTGAACGTGGCAATTTCTCTTTTCTCCTGGCTGTACCCAGTGACCCGACCCAACGCTAGGCCAGGTCAAACCCTCGTGGACACGATCACTTGTTGCCGCGACGCTTGACGATGAACTTGTCGCTGCGCTTGTTCGAACGCGTGCGCTTACCCTTCGTCGGCATACCCCAGGGGCTGACCGGGTGACGGCCACCAGAGGTACGACCCTCACCACCACCGTGGGGGTGATCGACCGGGTTCATCGCAACACCACGCACGTGCGGGCGACGGCCAAGGTGACGCTTGCGCCCCGCCTTGCCCAACTTCAGGTTGCCGTGCTCCGAGTTGCCAATGCGACCGACCGTCGCGCGGCAGTTGACGTGCACGCGGCGAACCTCGCCGCTGGGCAACTTGATCAACGCGTAGCTTCCCTCACGGGCCTGCAACTGCGCGCCGGCTCCCGCCGAACGCACCAGCTGACCACCCTTGCCGGGCTTGAGCTCCACGTTGTGGATCACCGTACCGACCGGGATGTACTTCAAACGCAGGCAGTTGCCAGGCTTGATGTCGGCGTGCGCCGAGCTGACAACCTGATCGCCCACACCAAGCTTGTCGGGACGCAGGATGTACGCCTTGTCGCCGTCCACGTAGTGGATCAGCGCGATGTCCGCAGAACGGTTGGGGTCGTACTCCACCGCCACAACCTTGCCCGGCACGCCGGTCTTGTTGCGACGGAAGTCCACCTGGCGGTAACGGCGCTTGTGACCGCCGCCACGATGGCGCAGAGTGATGCGACCGGTGTTGTTACGACCGCCCTTCTTCGTCAGCGAAGAGGTCAACGCCTTCTCGGGCGACTTCTGGGTCAGCTCGCGCATGTCGCGCACGCTCATCCCACGCCGGCCGGGGCTCGTCGGATTGAATTTACGAATGGCCATGATGCCTCCAACAACATCTATTCAGATCCGGGGGGTGTCTCCGGTTCCATCCCTTACACAATCAAGGGAGAACTCAGACCTCACCCTCCATCGCCTCTTCAACTTCATAGAACTCGATCGAGTCACCTTCGGCCAGCGTCACCACGGCTTTCTTCCAGCCGCTGCGGTAACCGGCGATGCGGCCAACCCTCTTGGGCTTGCCCGGCATCTTCGCCGTGTTCACCTTCACAACGCGCACACCAAAGAGCTTCTCAATCGCCTGACGGATCTGGATCTTGTTGGCACCCGGGGCCACCCGGAACACCACCTTGTTGTCCTGATCGCGCTGCACCGTCGTCTTCTCGGTGACCACAGGGCGACCGACGATCTCATACAAAACATTGCGGTTCATCAGCCCAACCTCCCCTGCACCTTCTCCAGGGTCGCCTGGGTCAGGATCACCATGTCGTAACGCAGCAGATCCTTCACGTTCAGACCCGCCACATCCAGGTACTTGTGCTTCGGCAGGTTGCGCACGGAGAGGTTCAACTTGTCGTTGTCCTCATCCACGATCAACGCCTTCTCTGCACCCAGCGCGCCAAAGACCTTCAGCGCGTCGCGGGTCTTGATCCGCGACATCTCAAAGTTGTTCAGCACGCGCAGCTTGCCGTCGCGCACTTTCATGCTCAACGCCGAGCGCAGCGCGCCAGCTTTGACTTTCTTGTTGATCCGGTAGCTGTACGAACGCACCTTCGGACCGTGAGCCACACCACCGCCCACAAAGACCGGGGCCTTGTAGCTGCCGTGACGGGCACGACCGGTGCCCTTCTGACGGTACGCCTTTTGCGTCGTGCCGGTGACCTGAGCGCGCGTCTTGGCCGCGTGCGTCCCAGCGTGACGTTTGGCGTCCTGCCAACGAACCACCTCCCAGAAGAGATGCTCCTTGACCTCCGCACCAAACACCGCCTCCGAGACTTCCACCTGGCCGGTGACCTCGCCGCTGGTGTTGTAAACATCCAACTTCATCGTTTTACCCTCAGACCGGCACACAATCACCGGCCCAAACATGGTGCTGCACATCGCCGCCGAGCCTTACGACACGCGCAGTACACCTCTCATCGAACAATTCAACTTGGCTCTTTGAGAACTCATCTCAAACCAAACCCGCACACACAACACCAAAGGGCACAATCATCGCCCCCCAGCGCGTGCTGCACAGACTCAGCTCTTGATCTCGACATCCACACCCGCCGACAGGTCGAGCTTCATCAACGCGTCCAGCGTCGCCTGCGTCGGATCCAGGATGTCCAGAAGCCGCTTGTGCGTCCGAATCTCGAACTGCTCGCGCGATTTCTTGTCGATAAACGGGGAGCGCAGCACCGTGTAACGGCTGATCTGCGTCGGCAGCGGAATCGGGCCCGCAACCCTCGCCCCCGTGCGGCGCACGGTGTCAACAATCTCGGCGGCCGAGCTGTCAAGCAACTTGTAATCGTACGCCTTGAGCTTGATACGAATCTTATCGTTAGCCATCTGTCTTCAATCCCATCGTTACAGATTGACAAGCAACCATTTCAGCAACCACCACACCATTGCATCTGACGCCGTGGTCGAAAGCCCGCAGTCTGTACCATACCCATTGCCGCGGTGCAAGACACCAAGGCGCTTTTGTGCCCTCAATGCACAAAACCACCCCCGCAAGACCACCAGGGGCACTCCAAAGCGCGCCAAACCCGATCGCCCTCACACCACAAACACATTGTCACTTCGCAAGCCCTGCAGCCCTCACTGTCTACAGACCACCAGGCTCACCACCTACCAAAAGGCCCGCCGCACACCAGCGATCACCCGATCGCCTGGCCCGCCGCTGACCCAAACCTCAATACGCCCCGCCGTAACGCGCCACGATCTCCTCGTGGGTGCTGCGCGACACCGGCGCATAATGACCAAATTGCATCGAGTAGGTCGCCCGGCCCTGGGTGGCGCTGCGCAGATCGGTGGCGTAACCAAACATCTTGCCCAACGGCGCCTCGGCCTTGACCACCTGCACCTCACGGCGCAACTCCAACTGATTGACCCGACCCTGACGGCTGGTCAAATCGCCGATCACGTCTCCCACAAACTCCGGTGGCACCAGAATGTCCAGATCCATCACCGGCTCTAGCAACACCGGATCGCCCGCTCGCATCGCCTCCTTAAAGGCCATCGACGCCGCAATCCTAAATGCCATCTCCGATGAATCCACCTCGTGGTAACTGCCGTCGTACAACTCCACCGACAAGTCCACCACCGGGAAACCCGCCACCACACCGTGGCCCGCCGACTCCCGAATCCCTGCCTCCACCGCCGGGATATACTCCCTGGGGATCGCTCCCCCCACGATGCTGTTTGTAAAATGGATCCCCGCGCCGCGCTCCAAGGCCTTCATGCGGATCTTCACGTGGCCGTACATCCCGCGGCCACCACTCTGACGCACAAACTTGCCCTCGGCCTTCGTCTGACCCTGGACCGTCTCACGGTAGGCCACCTGCGGTGTCCCAATCCTGGCGTTGACCTGAAACTCGCGCAGCAACCGATCCCGAATGATGTCCAGGTGCAGCTCGCCCATCCCGCTGATCAACGTCTGGCCCGTCTCTTCGTTGACCTTCACCCGAAACGACGGATCCTCCAGCGCCAGACGCCCCAGCGCCTCCACCAACTTGCTCTCATCCGCCTTGGTATTGGGCTCAATGGCGATCGCGATCACTGGCTCCGGAAACTCGATCGTCTCCAACACCACCGGATCATCCCGGTCCGAGAGCGTGTCCCCCGTCACCGTGTGCTTCAGACCCACCACCGCCGCAATGTCACCGGCCTGCACCCGATCGATGTCTTCGCGCTTGTCGGCGTGCATCCGCATCAACCGACCCATGCGCTCCTTGCGATCGCGCGTGCTGTTGTACACCGCAGAACCCGCCGTCAACTGACCCGAGTACACGCGGAAGAAGGTCAACTGACCCATGTAGCGGTCGTTGAGCACCTTGAAGGCCAGCGCCGAAAACGGCTCCGCCTCATCGGCACGACGCACCACCGCGCCTGCGTCCGCACCGCCAAAACGCTCGGGCCGCGTGCCCTCCACCGCCGCCACATCCATCGGGCTGGGCAAAAAGTCCAGGATCGAATCCAGCAGCGGCTGCACGCCCTTGTTCCGAAACGCAGAACCACACAAAACCGGCACGATCTCACCGGCCAACGTCGCCGCGCGCACCGCCCGGCGGATCATCGCCTCGGTGATCGCCTCAGCGTTGTCCTCCAGGTAAGCCTCCATCAGATCATCATCAAACTCGCTGACGGCCTCCAGAAGCTCCTCGCGCGCAAGGAGCGCATCGTCGAGCTGCTCCTGCCCGATCGCCTCCTCAGACCAGTCCTGGCCGAGCGTATCCTCGTCGTAGACCAGGGCCTTCATCGTGATCAGGTCCACAACCCCGGCAAAATCATCCTCAGCGCCGATCGGCACCTGCAACTTCACCGCGTTGGCACCCAGACGATCGCGCATCATCTCCAGCACATTGTCCAGATCCGCACCGATCCGATCCATCTTGTTCACAAAGGCGATCCGGGGCACGGCGTACTTGGTCGCCTGACGCCACACCGTCTCGCTCTGCGGCTCCACACCGCCCACCGCACAAAAGAGCGCCACCGCGCCGTCGAGCACCCGCAGCGAGCGCTCCACCTCCACCGTGAAATCCACGTGCCCGGGCGTATCAATGATGTTGATCGTGTGCTCTTCACCACCACGGGTCGAGGTCCACGCACACGTCGTGGCCGCCGAGGTGATCGTGATCCCACGCTCCTGCTCCTGCTCCATGTAATCCATGGTCGCGGCGCCGTCGTGGACCTCGCCGATCTTGTGTGAACGGCCGGTGTAATAGAGGATCCGCTCGGTCGTGGTCGTCTTGCCCGCATCGATGTGGGCCATGATCCCGATGTTGCGAAGATGTCCAAGCATGAAAACCTCCTCCAAAAACACCAAGAGCGGTCCCTGAACAAAGCCAAAGACCACTCCCCAAACACTCTCGCGCTGCGCACCACCGTCCCAACAAGGACGGGCGCGCAATTCGCACACAAAATCAGCTGCTCTGACGCGCTGGCGTCACACTCACCAGTTGTAGTGGGCGTAGGCTTTGTTCGCCTCGGCCATACGGTGGGTGTCTTCGCGCTTCTTGATGGCGCTGCCGCGGTTGTCCGAGGCGTCCATCATTTCGCCGGCCAGGCGCTGCATCATGGTCTTCTCGCCGCGACCACGCGCGTAGGAGATGACCCAACGGCGAGCCAGGGCTTCACGGCGCTCCGGGCGGATCTCCACCGGAACCTGGTAGGTCGAACCACCCACGCGGCGGCTCTTGACCTCCACCTTCGGCTCCACGTTGCGCAGGGCATCGTGGAAGACCTCAAGCGGATCCTTCTTCATCTTCTGCTCGACGATGTCCATGGCACCGTAGAAGATCCGCTCCGCGGTGCTCTTCTTGCCATCACGCATCAAGATGTTGACGAACTTGCTCACAGGCACGCTGTGGAACTTCGGATCCGGGAGGATCACCCTCTTTGGGACTTCTCTTCTACGCGGCATTCCTTATCACCCGTCCTTTCGCCCGCGCTCGCCATTTCAATCCGCGCTCGCCAGCGACAACATTTACCCCACACCAGGTGCCGACAGCCTGCCGCCCACAAACGCCCTCAGCGCCCCTGAACCACAAACCACACCACACCTGCGCGGCATTAAACCATTTTCACTTCGGGCGCTTGGCGCCGTACTTCGAACGACCCTGGCGACGCGCGCTGACGCCGATGGCGTCCAACGTCCCACGGACGATGTGGTAACGAACACCCGGAAGGTCTTTGACACGACCGCCACGGATCAGCACCACGGAGTGCTCCTGGAGGTTGTGACCCTCACCGGGGATGTAGCTCGTCACCTCGATCCCGTTGGTCAAACGCACACGAGCAACCTTACGAAGCGCCGAGTTGGGCTTCTTGGGAGTCGTCGTATACACGCGCACGCACACACCGCGCTTTTGCGGGCAGGCTTTGAGCGCCGGGGAGGTACCTTTCTTCTTAATCTTGGTCCGCCCTTTGCGGATCAACTGATTGATGGTCGGCATGATGCAGTTTACTCGTCTATGGAATCCATCCAACCGAAATGATCATTCATTTCTATACAACGCGATCGCCTAGCAACAACGGCATTCATCAACACCAACAAACCAGGTGACCAACCCCCAACCCCAGATTCCTGGCGTCGGGCTTGCGGAGTATACGGATGCACAAAATGGTGTCAAGCCATAGCAACGCACGCAGGCGCGTTTTGAATGCTATGGCCGCTCACAATGGCTATTCACCCCCCAAAAGCAGCTCGAAAGCCACCTTTGGAGGGCCACAAAGACCTCAGGCGGTCTCTTCGGGGCGATCGACGCGCATGTCCAGGTGACGGTACGCCTCCAGACCCGTCCCCGCAGGGATCAGGCGGCCCATGATGACGTTCTCCTTCAGACCGCGCAGGTAATCGACCTTGCCCGCGATCGACACCTCCGTCAGCACCTTGGTCGTCTCCTGGAACGAAGAGGCCGAGATGAAGGAGTCGGTCGAGAGGCTCGCCTTGGTGATGCCCAACAAGAGATCCTGCGCAACGGCCGGGCTCAGACCCCGATCGAGGAGCTTGTTGTTGATCTCCTCAAAGTGGGTCCGGTCCACGTTCTGATCGATCAGGAAGTCGCTGTCGCCAACCTCCACGATCTTAACCTTGCGCAACATCTGACGGACGATGATCTCGATGTGCTTGTCGTTGATGCGCACACCCTGCAGGCGGTAAACCTCCTGCACCTGGTCCACCAGATACTTGGCCAGCTCCTTGCGCCCCTTGACCTGAAGAATGTCGTGGGGGTTGACCGAGCCGTCCATCAAAGGATCACCCGACTTGACCCGATCGCCCTCGTGCACGATCAAAGTCTTGTTCTTCGGAATCAGGTATTCCTTCTTATCGCCGATGTCCGGCGTGATCACCACGCGGCGCTTGCCCTTGGTGTCCTTGCCGAAGCTGACCATGCCGTCGATCTCGGTGATGACCGCAGGCTCTTTGGGCTTGCGGGCCTCGAAGAGCTCCGCAACACGGGGCAGACCACCGGTGATGTCCTTGTTCTTGGTCGTCTCACGGGGGATCTTCGCCAGGATGTCACCTGCGCGCGCCACCTCACCGTCGGCGATCTCGGGCATGATGGTCGCGTTGGCCGGCAGGAAGTAGCTGGCCAACGTCGCCTTGGAGGCCTCGTCGCGGATGCGAATCTGGGGGCGCTTGTCGGTGTTGCGGTTGTCCTTGATCACCTTACGGCTCAGACCCGTCATGTCATCGACCTGCTCCTCCATCGTCTCACCCTCGACGATGTCCACGAACTTCACCGTACCGCTGGTCTCGGTCAAGATCGGGTACGAGAAGGGATCCCACTCGGCGATGAGCACATCCTCACCGACCACGTCGCCCGATGCGTGCAGCACCTCGGCGCCGTAGACCAGCGGGTAACGCTCGCGCTCGCGGCCCGTGTCCGGATCCTCGATCACCAGCTCGGCCTGACGGTTCATGACCTTCCAGACCTTCTGCTCGCTGCCGTCCATGTCCACACGCGCGCGCTCAATCAACTCGGCGTTCTCGTACTTGACGCGACCACCGGCGCGGCAGCGGTGCGAAGACTGCTGGGCCGAACCGGAGGCCACACCCCCGATGTGGAAGGTACGCATCGTCAACTGCGTGCCAGGCTCACCGATGGACTGCGCCGCGATGACACCCACAGACTCACCGATGTTGACCGTACGGCCACGGGCAAGGTCACGACCATAGCAGCGCACACACACGCCGCGACGGGTCTTGCAGGTCAACACGGAGCGGATGGTGACGGTCTTGAGACCAGAGTTGAGCACCGCATCGATGTGCTCTTCGGTGATCGACTCGTTGGGCTCAACGATGACCGCACCCGTGACCGGGTCATAGACACCGTAGAGCGCCACGCGACCCAGGATACGGTCTTCGAGCTTCTCGATGATCTCGCCACCCTCGATCAGGGCGCCCATCTCGATGCCGTCGAGCGTACCGCAGTCCACCTCGGTCACGATGCAGTCCTGGGCCACGTCCACAAGACGACGGGTCAGGTAACCCGAGTTGGCCGTCTTGAGCGCCGTATCCGCAAGACCCTTGCGCGCACCGTGGGTCGAGATGAAGTACTGAAGGACCGTCAGACCCTCACGGAAGTTCGCCGTGATGGGCTGCTCGATGATCTCACCAGAAGGCTTGGCCATAAGACCGCGCATCCCGGAGAGCTGACGCATCTGCTGGCGGCTGCCACGCGCGCCCGAGTTGGCCATGATGAAGATCGAGTTGAAGGAAGGCATCGTGGCCGTCTCGCCGTGGGCGTTGACGACCGTATCGACACTGATCTCCTCCATCATCTCGTTGGTGACGTCCTCGGTGCACTTGGCCCAGATATCGACGACCTTGTTGTAGCGCTCACCGTCGGTGATCAGACCGTCGAGACGCTGGGTGTCAATGTCGGCGACCTCTGCGGCGGCCTGGTCGAGCAGCTCGATCTTCTTGCGCGGAATGACCATGTCACTCGAGCAGATCGAAATGCCAGCGCGGGTGGACTGGGTGTAACCCATCGTCCGGATCCGGTCGGCCAGCAAGACCGTGTCCTTGTCACCGCAGCGACGGTAGGCCTGGTCGATGAGCTTGGCCAGATGCTTCTTGCCCAGCACCTGGTTGACCAACTCAAAGCTCAAACCACGGGGCACGATCTCCCACAACAACACGCGGCCGGTCGTCGTGTGGATGGGCTTGTCCTTCATCCAGATCTTGCAGCCCTCGGTCTCCAGCGCTTCGCGCAGCTCGTGGGCCTTGTGACGGTAGAAACCACCGTGCTCACCGGCGGGCAGCTTGCGATCGTCGCTGCGCAGCACCTCCAGCGCCTCTTCCTCGCTGATCTTGAGCATCTGACGCAGCAGGATCACCATCCCCTCTTCGTCTTCGCCAAGCTCATCGATGTAGATGTCAAAGAACTCACCCATGCGGACCATGATCTCGGCCTGCAGGTGCAGCTCGTTGGCATCAAAGGCCATGCGGACCTCTTCGGGGCTCGAGTAGAAACCCTGAAGCGGACGACCCTTGTCATCTTCGCGGTAATGGCCAGCGGCAAACTTGCGCGCCCGCGTCATGTAGTAGCACCCCAGGACGATGTCCTGGCTGGGCACGATGATCGGACCACCGTTGGCGGGGCTGAGGATGTTGTTGGTGGACATCATCAACACGCGCGCTTCCATCTGAGCCTCGATCGACAGAGGCACGTGGACGGCCATCTGGTCACCGTCGAAGTCGGCGTTGAACGCCGCGCAAACAAGCGGGTGAACCTGGATCGCCTTACCCTCGATCAACACCGGCTCAAAGGCCTGGATGCCGAGGCGGTGAAGCGTTGGGGCGCGGTTGAGCAGGACCGGGTGCTCCTTGATGACCTCATCAAGGATGTCCCAGACCTCCGGCTCCTGACGCTCGACGCGCTTTTTGGCCGACTTGATCGTGTTGACGTACCCGCGCTCCTCCAACTTGTTGTAGATGAAGGGCTTGAAGAGCTCCAGAGCCATCTTCTTGGGCAGACCACACTGGTGCAGCTTCAGCGTCGGACCACAGACGATGACCGAACGGCCCGAGTAGTCAACGCGCTTGCCCAGCAAGTTCTGACGGAAGCGACCCTGCTTGCCTTTGAGCATGTCACTGAGCGACTTCAGCGGACGCTTGTTGGCGCCGGTGATCGTCTTGCCCCGACGGCCGTTGTCAAAGAGCGCATCGACTGCCTCCTGCAGCATCCGCTTCTCGTTGCGGATGATGATCTCGGGGGCGTGCAGCTCAAGCAGACGCTTAAGGCGGTTGTTGCGGTTGATCACGCGACGGTAGAGATCGTTGAGGTCACTGGTCGCAAAACGACCACCGTCGAGCGGCACCAACGGGCGCAGATCGGGGGGAATGACCGGGATCACGTCCAGGATCAGCCAGGCCGGATCGTTCATCGAACCGCGGAAGGCCTCGACGACCTTCAGGCGCTTGGCGATGCGCTTGCGCTTGGCGTCACTGGTCGCCTCGCGCATCTCCGAGCGCAGCTCCATCGCCAACCAGTCCACGTCCAGGTCCTGGAGCAGCTTGCGGATGGCTTCCGCGCCCATCTCCGCCTCAAACGAGTCGTAGCCGTACTCGTCCTGGTACATCATGTACTTCTGCTCCGAGAGGATCTCACCCTTGCTAAGAGGGGTCAGACCCGGCTCGGTCACGATGTAGCTGACGCAGTACAACACCCGCTCCAGATCCTTGAGCGTGATGTTGAGCAGGTTGCCGATGCGGCTGGGCAGGCTCTTCAAGAACCAGATGTGCGCCACCGGGGTGGCCAGGTTGATGTGACCCAGGCGCTCGCGACGAACCTTGCTCTGGATGACCTCAACACCGCACTTCTCACACACAACCCCGCGGTGCTTCATGCGCTTGTATTTGCCGCAGTTGCACTCGTAATCCTTCACAGGGCCGAAGATCTTGGCGCAAAAGAGCCCGTCACGCTCCGGCTTGAATGTCCGGTAGTTGATCGTCTCGGGCTTTTTGACTTCACCGTGGCTCCACTCCCGGATCTTCTCAGGGCTTGCCAGGCTGATCCGAATCGCGCTGAAGCTGAGCGGATCTTTGGGCTTTTCGAAAAAACTGAAGATGTCCTTGACCATCATCGCCTCCTGAGGGCCAGGCCGGGCTTTTGTGCCCCCTGCCCTCGTATCAGATGTCAGGAGCCCCGACCGACGCGCCCCACTGACAAGGGGGACACCACATCGGTTCGGGCCGGGAAAATGCTTTATCTATGCGTCACGCACACGCGGGCACGCCGCCGCTGTGGACGACCAAACCCGCTTGCGCGCTTGTTTATTGCCGCAAAACGCGACCCTCACACCCCAAACGGGGCGCTCAGGCCACATCCTCGAGCAACTCGACGTTCAGACACAGGGAGTGGAGCTCTTTGATGAGGACGTTGAACGACTCAGGCAGACCCGCGTCGAGCTTCATCTCACCCTTGACGATCGACTCGTACATGCGCGTACGACCCGTGACGTCATCGGACTTGACCGTCAAGAACTCCTGGAGCGCGTGGGCGGCGCCGTACGCCTCCATGGCCCACACCTCCATCTCACCGACACGCTGACCACCAAACTGGGCCTTACCACCCAGCGGCTGCTGGGTCACCAGCGAGTACGGCCCGATCGAACGCGCGTGGATCTTGTCGTCAACCAGGTGGTGCAACTTCAGGACGTACATCACGCCCACCGTCACATCCTCCTCGAAGGCCTCACCGGTGCGGCCGTCAAAGAGCACCACCTGACCGTTCTCCTGCAGACTGGCCTTGGCCAGCATCTCGCGGATGCTCGACTCCTTGGCGCCGTCAAAGACGGGCGTGGCCACGTGCATGCCCTCGCGGACCTTGCGCACCAACTTCCACAGGTTGGCCTTGTCCAGACTCTCGACCAGCTCGATCTCCTCGGGCTTGTCGAAGACCGACTTGAGCTTGGCCTTCAAAGGCGCAATCTCGTCGTCGGGCATCCGGTCGGGACGGATGTAGTAGTCCAACGTGTCGTTCATCTGGATGCCCAGCGCGCGCGCCGCACCACCCAGGTGGGTCTCAAGGATCTGGCCGACGTTCATGCGGCTGGGAACACCCAGCGGGTTGAGCACGATGTCCACCGGGGTGCCGTCTTCCATAAACGGCATGTCTTCTTCAGGCAGGATGCGCGACACGACACCCTTGTTGCCGTGACGACCGGCCATCTTATCGCCGACCTGGAGCTTGCGCTTGATGGCCACATAGACCTTGACCATCTTGATGACGCCGGGGGGCAGCTCATCGCCGCGCTTCAGACGCTCGATCTTCTCCTGGGCCGTCTCGCGGATCACGCGGACCTGACGCTCGACGTCCTTCAAAATCGAATCGATCTTCGACTCCGTGCCGTCGTACTCTTTGAGCGCAATGTCGGCCCAGTAACGACGCGGCACACCGCCGAGCAGCTCCTGGCTGAGCACCTCGCCCTTGGCGATCAAGACCTGCTTGCCTTCACCGGTCAGCGACGCCGCCAGGGTCTTGCCCGTCAGCAGCTCGCCGATGCGCTGGTAGGCAGCATCGCGGATGATCTCAATCTCGTCGTTCTGATCCTTGAGGATCAGCATCTCTTCGGCTTCCTCGATGGACTCGGCGCGCTCGTCCTTCTCGGCACCGCGACGGACAAAGACCTTCGCGCCGATGACCGTCCCGCGCACGCCCGGAGGCACCCGCAGAGAACTGTCGCGCACGTCGCCGGCCTTCTCACCAAAGATCGCGCGAAGCAGCTTCTCCTCGGGGGACAACTGCGTCTCGCCCTTGGGCGTGATCTTGCCGACCAGGATGTCGCCGTGACCGACTTCGGCGCCGATGCGCACGATGCCCGACTCGTCCAGGTCCTTGAGGGCCTCTTCACCCACGTTGGGGATGTCGCAGGTGATCTCTTCCTTGCCCAGCTTCGTGTCGCGCGCGACGCACTCAAACTCCTCGATGTGGATCGAGGTGTAGACGTCCTCTTTGACGACGCGCTCGCTGATCAGGATCGAGTCCTCGAAGTTGTAACCGCCCCAGGTCATGAAGGCGACCAGCATGTTCTGACCCAGGGCCAGCTCACCGGTGTCCATCGAGGGGCCGTCGGCCAGAATGTCACCGCGCTGCACCTTGTCGCCCTTGTTCACAACG
>CAKZKQ010000439.1 GCA_937123825.1 uncultured Pseudomonadota bacterium | reverse complement strand
CACCGAAAGACGGTCCGGCTCTGCCCCGAGCAGCCCGTTGAGTTCAGCCGGCAATGGCCCCGGCCCGATGACCACCTGCGATCCGACCGGCAGGTAATCCCCGGTCAGCAGATAGCTTTCCAGCTGACTTCGCCCGGGCTGCTCGCCGCTGCCAGAAATCAGAATATGCCAGCGGACCGGAAAGCCACGCTGTGAGTCGTAGATCCGGGGACTGGCCTCGGCACTTTGCCTGCGCCCCATGGGGGTCAGGAAATGCAGGCTGCCCCGCCCTTCGCGGACACTGTCGATCCAGCCATCCTTGCGCAGGCGGAACAGGGCCACGCGCATCGCTTCGGGTTCCACGCCCATCATGCCAACAAGCCGCGTCAGCGCCGCGCCGCTGATCCGGTCCCGTTCTTGCCGGGCGAGATCCCCGAAAATGGTCACGATCAGCGACCAGACCCGGTGGCTCTCGCCCCCGGTCAGCAGCGCCGCCGCATCCCTGAATGTCTGGCTTTCCGTCTCCATGGCGCGACTATAGGCAGGCGCGCCCTGACCCGCCACTCTCCGCAGGCAACCCTGGTCGCAAGCTCGTATTCCGCGACCATTTCGTCATCCTGATTGGTCAGGGTCGCATGCCAGCGCACCTCGCCATACTCGTCATTACGCCGGGTCTTCTTCTTCACCGTCAGCCGCACCTTGATCGCGTCGCCTGCCTGCACCGGCTTCATGAAACGCAGACCATCCAGCCCGGTATTGGCCAGAACCGGGCCTTCATTCGGCTCCACGAACATCCCCGCCGCAAAGGACAACAGCAGGTAGCCATGCGCGACGCGGCCCGGAACGACCGGGTTCCGCGTGGCGGCTGCGTCGTCCATATGCGCGTAGAAGGTGTCGCCGGTGAAATGGGCGAAATGCTCGATATCCTCCAGCGTCACCACGCGTGGTGCGGTGTGGATGGTTTGTCCACGTTGAAGTTTAGACGCTCTGGCTGACAATGGCCAGTGTCAACAGGGGGCCGCGCAGGCCGCATTGAGCGGCGGCCTGCGCGGGCGATGTCATGCCTGGCTCAGCGTGCGCTGCGGGTCAGGACATCCATAAAGCGTGGGTGATCGTAGTCGGTGATGATCCAGGTGTCGCTGCCGGGTGAGGGTCGCGAGCCCCAGTGTCCGCGTTGGTCTCTGTAGAGGTCGACCTCGGCCCACTGGCCAATCTGGGGATCGATGGCGCAGCAGGCCGCCAGCGGGTCGTGGAGTTTTTTGCCTTCCACGGTTTGGGGGTTTCCAATGCGGCAGACGGGGACCTGACCGCGTTGTTTGAGGCGGCGCAGCCCCATGCCGGCTTCGGTGGCGGCCGCTTCGGCCAGCAGCAGCGTGGTGTGTCCCTGGTTGTTGCCGTC
Organism: uncultured Pseudomonadota bacterium; assembly: GCA_937123825.1. Lineage (GTDB taxonomy): Bacteria > Myxococcota_A > Bradymonadia > Bradymonadales > CAKZKQ01. The sequence continues at coordinate 38,970 of CAKZKQ010000439.1, read as the reverse complement.
GGCGTCGATGAGCATGACGGTGTCGTTGTCGTCCAGGCCGCTGTCTCGGGGGCTGGTCCAGCGGCGTTTGCGCTTGCGGCTCAGGTACGTCTCCATGCCTTGCCAGATCAGCCTCAGAGAGTGTGAGCGGCCCTTGAGTTTGGCGATTTCGAGGTGCATCTGCTGGTCGTAGACCACGCCATGACAGACGTTCTTGGAGACAAAGCGGCGCGCTTTGATGCCCGGGTGTTTCAGGGCACGGATGGCGGCGCGGGGGTCGCCGTTGAGGTTGAAGGTGGGGCAGGTGGTCATGCCTTTGAACTTGGCCAGTTGGCGCTCGCGGGGGATGACGCCTTCGCCGGCAAAGCCGCCTTGCGCGACCCAGCGTCCCAACTCAAAGCCGGGGATGGCCATGGCGGCGCCCAGGTTTTTGAGCGGCGCGCCGGTCACCAGCGTCGTGTCCAGATCGCAGGCTTCAAAGAGGACTTCGCCGCCTGGGCGCGCGTCGAGGCTGGGGCCGGTCAGCCCGTAGGCGTGGTAGTGCCAGCTTGAGACGCAGCCTTTGTAGCGCTGGAGGTTGTGGGCGCCCACGGGGATGTCCGCGTCGAACCAGGACAGCGCCCGGCGGACCAGGGCGACTTGAAAGGGCGAGCCGGGGGTGATGGTGACGGCCTTGAGGTTGACCTGGGGGTGGCCCAGGAGCAGGAGGAGGGTCAGGAAGTCGTCGGGGTCGTGGGTTTCCATGTCAAAGACGACGTTCAAAGGGGTATTCATGGTGTATGTCCTTTGGCCAGCGGCGCCCACGTCCTTTGTTTGGGGCACTGCTGGCAATGCACTACTGCGCGCCTGGAGCTTGGGGCGGCACCTATGCGTCTGCTTCAACACCGTTTTGAGCGCCGTGACAGTCGAACTCGGCCGTTTTGCAACTGGACCGAGCGCGGCGCTGTCATGGGTGCGCCTGAACGGACACCTACGGCCTTGGAGGCGCGTTTGTGAAGCGGCGCCAGGCCAGCGGTGTGGTTTGGTATGAGCGTGGCTCAATGGGGCTCTGTACAGGCGGTTTTGCCCGCGATGGTCCCGCTTGAAGCAGCGCTCAGTTTGGACGCAGTGGTGCCGAAGGCCTTGTGCATGCCAGGGCACAGCGGCGGTATGTTGGCTTCAAAATGTGATGTTTGGTGGGACGCACGGGCTGCCTTGCCCCATGGCCTGTGGCCGCGGCGGTTGGTCAGGGGTTGTGTGTCCGCATCAAAAGAGGGCGACGCAATGGTCGCGCTCGGCGCAATTTCGGGCACGTTGGCCTGTTAAGGCGTGTTTGCAAAATAGGACCGAGACAGGCGAGCCCGATGGCATCGAGGCAGAGAGTCGAAAGGCTTGGAGTCACGACAGTGACTCTCAAGAGATGACATTGGAAAATGGCATCTCTTAGACCTTGAGATTCTCTACAATCGAAGAGAGCGCAGACGAACTGGAGGTTCGTCGAGCATCGATGACGACGGGATCGTTGTCATCGGGCCGCATGTCGATGGGAGATTTTGCAAACACGCCTTAAGACCTTGAAGTGTTGCCCATGGCTTTGCGCGCTGCACGGCGTTGTGCATCGCGGCGCAAAGCCAGCGCCTGTCCTCCCTTGAGCCCCTGTGTGCGGGGCTGGTTTTGCTCTGTCATGGACATGACGTGTTGTCCTGTGGACTGCGGATCTTTGGCGATCCGTGAAACGATGGGCACAGATTAAGTCTCTTTGTGACGTGCGCAACCCCAGCTTGGTATCAGCGGGTGTTGGCCGCGATGTGGATGGCACCAGCGAAGATTGCGATCAGGCCGGTGCAAGCTGTGGTCATTGCGGCCATGGTGCTCCAGATTCCGATGATGCTGTCTGTTGCTGCGGGTTTGATGCCGTGTCCAAAGAGGCCAACGATGGCAAAGGCCAGGAAAAAGGCGGCTTGGGACAGGAGGATGGTGGGGGAGAGCCAGGCGGCTAGGTAAAAGAAGCCGATGCGTGGGTCCTTGTCGAGCCTTAGCAGGTTTCGATGGCGCCACTCTGCCAGGGTGACCAGGGCAATGGGGACGGCGTGGATGATGTGGGCCAATGGGCTGCTGACCAGAGGGGTTATGCAGACCAGGATAAACCAAGACGTGAGGGTGGCCAACACGGCCAGGCGCGTGGGCCATTTGAGCCTGTTGAGCCACGCCATGGGCACGTGGCGCTTGGGGTTGTTGGGTGTGGACACTGATGGGTCTCGCGCGGTGTGGTGCTTTGAGTGTGGAACCACACCGTTCGGACGGGCGAGCCATGCGTGTTGTGCGTATTTTTGGGGTCAAAGCCCGCGAAAATGCTCGGGGCGCAGCGGAATGCGTCCGTCCAGGGCGGCGTCAATGACCTCCAGGATGCGCTGGCGGTCTTGGGGCAGGCGGCCGCCGATGGGCAGGTGGTTGGAGGCATGGTTGGTCCGAAAAAGCGCCTCTGTCGGCCTGCACACATCCACAATTGTTCGCAGTTCGCCCAAGAGCCCATAAATGTCGGGCAACTCAAAGAGCCCCTTGTCTTGCATGCGCGCCATGGGCGTGTCGGGGATGACCGTCAGCGTCAGCGCTGCCAGAAACTGCGGGTCCATGTCGGTGATCAGCCGCGCGGTCTCCTGGGCGTGTTCCTGGCTGCGGGCGGTCCCCCCGGCCCCCAGCAGCACAATGACGCTGATCTTCATGCCCGCCGCCTGGGCCCGGCGCGCCGCCTCGACGTGGTCGTCGTAGGTGGCGCCCTTGACCAGGCGCTTGAGCGTCGGCCCGTCGCCGCTTTCTGGTCCAATGTAAAGCTGCGTCAACCCCGCTTTGGCCAACGCCCGCAACTCCTCATCGCTCTTCTCCAGCACGTTGCTCGCCATCGCGTAACACGACACTCGCCGTAGCCCCGGAAAATGCTCCCGGGCCGCCCCCAGCAACTCCAGCCAGTGGTCCGTGTCCAGGATCAGCGCGTCTCCGTCGGCCACAAAGACCTTTTCGACGCGGTTGCCGTAGCGCGCCGCGGCCATCTTCAAGTCCTCAAGTGACTCTTCCAGAGGCCGCACTCGAAACGCCTTGCTGCGGTACATGTCGCAGTAGGTGCACAGGTTGTGGCTGCATCCGATGGTGGCCTGCAGAATGTAGGCGTTGTGTTCAGATGGGGGGCGATAAAGAGGGCCTTCGTAGCGCATGAGGCGTCCTGTGTGGTCTTGGGTGGGGCAAGGTGCAAGTTGACGCGGCGGAGCATAGCCGATGTGGGCGCTGGCAAGAAGGGGGCGCAGCGTTTGGATGGGGCAGGAGTGTGCTCTAGAAGGGGTGCACAAGAAAGCGCGCAGGAGGCAAGGTTTTGTGGCGTCGGATGCTAGGCAATGTGCTCCTTGTGCCTTTGGGCATCGTTCATATCTTTTTGCGCCCCGCCCGTGCACTGCGCGTCCGGTGCCAGACGACCGCCAGGAGCAGGAGCACCGGGGGCCACAACGGCGAGCCTGGGGATTGAGGGGGGAGTGTCTGGCAGGCGCAGCCATCGTCGCCTGGGTTGGTGCCGGGGGGCTGCGGTGAAGGGTCGGCGTCTGGGTTTTGGGCAGCGTCGGTGTTGTCTTGAGCGTCGGGGGAGTCGCGGGCGTCGGGATCTGCGTCGGGGTGGGCCGGGGGGGTGGGCTGGTCTTCGGGCGGGGCCGGGGCGATGGGGTCCTGGCCGGGCAAGAGGATGTATTCGACCAGACGATCCTGGTTGGCGGACGGGTGGATGACGCGCAGCGCTGCTGCCAGAGGTTCCCGGCTCCAGAGTGAAAGCTGGGGCTTGAAGAGGTTGCCCTGGAGTTCATCTTCGATGGTGTGTGGGCCGTCGATGGGGAGGCCTTCTGGGGAAAGGGTGGCGTAGCGCAAGAGGTCGTCGCCGCCGTTGGACACGGTCCAGGCGAGTAAAATCCCTCCGGCCTCGGCGTCGGGGACGTCTGAGGGCCAGGACAACGCGGTGAGGTCGCGGGCGCCTTCACCCTCGATGGCCACCTGGGGCGCGGCCCAGGGGCTTTGGGCGGTGCGGCTTAAGAGGGCCAGGTCGCCGTTGGCGGTGTCGTAGACAAGGTGGACGCCGCCCTGGTTGTTGGCGGTCATGGCGAGCCCTGCGGCGCTGTCGTTGGCCAGTTCGGTGGGTGCGGAGATGGTGTCTGGGGTGAGTTGGTGGGCCTGAAGCAGGCCGCCTTGGTGTTGCAAAACCAGGGCAAAGTCCGACTTTTCAGGGTCCTGGAGGCCTTCGAGCGCGGCGTTGAGGACGCTGGCCCGCTCGGTGATGGTTTGGACGGCGCCAAAGTCTTCGCCGTCCCAGAGCGCGGCGTGTACGTCGCGTTGGGTGGACAGGGCGTTTTCGGAGACCATCCAGACCAGCGCGGCGCTGTTGGCGCTGGTGGACAAGAGCAGGTGGACGCCGTAGCCGTCCAGTTGGGTGATCAATGTGGGGGGCTGCCAGCTTTGCCCTGATGGATCGTCGGAGATGGTGTAGAAGACGGACATCTGGGCGTAGGGGTTGCCCAGGTCTGCGGCGCCAAAGCCCAGCCAGGCCACCATCTGCCGGCCATCGTCAAGTTCGGCGATGGCGACCTCGGCGGCGCCTTCGGTGTTGGCCACGCGCACGGGCTGGCGGCCTGCTTTGGATTCGGTCTGGGGGAGCGACACCATGATGTCCATGGCGCCCGTGTCGGGATCGGTTTGAATGAACGCCAGCGCGTCTTTGGCGTTTGTGTCCCAGTGTGCTGCCGGGTAGAAGCGCTCCACCAACACGCCTGCGTCATCCACCCAGGACGGCGCCGGGGCAGTCATGGGCGTCAGCACGGTGGTGGTTTCCTGGTTGGGGGTCAGGGTCACAAAAGGGTCGGTGCCGGACTGCCAGTCGATGCCCAACACATCAAACTGAAAGCGCCGCGAGAGCGAGCGGCCTGCGATGGAGAAGCCCACGCTGGCGGTGGCGCTGACGGCGCCGCGCACCCGGCGCACATACGGGGCGTCGCTGTCGGTGGCGAAGGTCACCTCCAGTCCCGGCGCAGGGCGTCCCTCGGGCGGACCCAGTTGAATGCCGCCTGAAGCCCTCAAGAGGTTGCCAGGGGTTTGAAACTCCAGGGCGATGCTGGACTTGAAGGTGAAGCTCTGGGGAGGTTGGCGGACCCCCTGGTCTGGCCCCAGAAAGCTGCCGATCATCGCCGCGCCTTGCGGGGTCTCTTCGTTCTGAACATACCCGGTGACCATGTTGCTGCGGAAAGTCCCCCCAAGCTCAATCAAAAACCTCAGTGTGCACTCCACCCCCAGCGCCTTGAGCCTGCTCAGTGCCGGTCCAATCCCAGGGATGAGGGCAAAAAAGGGCTCCAAATTGACGCGCACCCCTGTGCGAACGCTGCCGCCAACCTCTCGCTGCAACCGAAACCGCGCCGCATCCCCATCCCCACCAATCCGCTGCGCCACCCCCAGGCTCGCCTCGACGCTCACCGCAGGCTTGATGAAGGTCACCAGGCCCCGCGACACGCGCCTTGCCAGCCCTGGCGTGGCGGCGCCGGTCTCGACCAGATCGCGGGTCGTGGTCAGCGCGCCTCGGCCGCTGACGGTGACTTCACCGGTGCGTCCCATCGACAAAAACTCCACGCGCCCTGTGGCTGAGAGTCCCACATGACCGCCTGCCAGGCCGATCAAGCCCTTGTTTGGCGCGGGTTGCCCCTCCTGAAAGGTCACCCCGACCCAGTATTGGTAGTCCAGGTAACCCTGCTCATCGAGCACAATGCCCCCCTCAAAGGACTCCGAGACCCGCAGCGGACCCAGCGGGAGTTGTTCGGCGACGCTCAACCCCACGTCGGCGTTGGCCAGTGAGCCGATGATGTTGAGCATGTCCCCCATCCAGGGGGCAAAGCGCGCGCCGCGCAGCGGCTCTCGGTCCAGGGGCCTTGCGTAGGGCACGACGCCCACCGCGCCGCGTTGTGTGATGGCCACGGCGAGCGGCGCGAAGGTGCCTGGGGTCATGGTCCAAAGCTCGACGGGGGCGCGCCAGGTGCCGTTGTTGTCGCGTTGGGCGCGGAAGGTGCGGACGTTGAATGCGCCGTCGTCGTTTTGGCCCTCGGTGGCGGCCTGGACAAAGGCCTCCCATGTTGGGTGGGAGATTGATTGGGGCCACTGGAGCGCTGTGGGGTCGGCGTCGTTGAAGCCTGCCGTGTAAATCCGGGGATCGATGAAGTGCACCTCGGCGATGGTGTCTTCGAGGGTGACGGTTTGGGTGGCGCCAGGTTGGCCGATGGTGGCCAGCTCGGCGGTGGCCGGAGTGGTGATCTCTGCCCGGGCGCTGAGTGTGGCGGTGAGGCTGCCTTTGGCGTTGTCGGCGTTGAAGCCGCGCGAGTCGCCGCTCTTGAGCACGCCGGGCAAAAAGACGCCAAAGCGGTCCACCTCAAAGTTGGTCAGGTCGGGGGCGGGCAGTGGCCTTGCTTCGGTGCGCAGGCCGGTCAGGTCGGGGTTTTCCTGGGGGAAGCGGGCATGGATGCGTTGGGGGATGAAGCCGCGGGCCTCGGTCTGGAGCCAGACTTCGGGGGTGGTGGGCAACGTGAGCGCAAAGTTGCCGTCGGGCCCGCTGACGTGCGCGCCGATGATCTGACCTGCCCGATTGAAGGCCGTGATGTTGGCACCCGAGAGCGGTTCTCCTGTGCTCTCGTCCACCACCTGACCCGAGATGCCTGTGCCCCGGCGCAGGTGGCAGGCCAACGTGGCGGTGAGGGTGGGGGTGAGGATGTCGAGCCGGGTCTGGGCGTCGTCGAGGATCCAGCCGGTGGGGGGCTGGACGTCCAGGAGTTCTGGCCAATGTGTGGTGGTCAGTGTTTGGCCGTGGGTGGCCGTGAGGGGGTCGCCGGTGGTTGGGGTGATGGTGATGGGGATGTCGGGCAGGGGTTGGTCGCCGTTGAGCCTGAAGAGGGGTGAGGTGCGCACAGAGACGTTCAGGTTGAGGGCGCTGAGCTGGGTGGGGGCGTTGTCGGGGCTGGCGTCGCTTTGGGGGCCGCCGCAGCGGTAACTGAAGGCGTTGCCGGTGATGCGCGTCTTGTACCAGGTGTTGTCGGTGCAGGGGAAGTAGGCGTATCCGGCGTCCAGGGGTAGCAAAGAGGCCACGCTGAAGGGGGTGAAGACGCCCGGGGCGATGTCTCGCTCAAACCAGCCGCCAAAAGCGCCGGGGACTGGGGAGTAGCCGTTGCCGTTCCAGTCCTGGCGGCTGATGCGAAAGACGGTGACGCGCTCGGCCAATGGTTCGAGCAGTTCGGTGGTCCACTGGGTGATGAAGTGGACTTGTTCTGTGTTGGGCGGGTTGGAGCGGTCGTCTGGGACGGCGGCAGGGGGATCGCCGGGGAGGGGAAAGGGGGCGATGTCGAGGGTGTGGGTGTTGTCGTCGAGTTCCTGGGTGGCGAAGCTGTAGTGGGGGTGGGGCTGGGCGGTGAAGGTCCAGGTGCCGGCGTTGAGGCCATAGAACTCGACGGTGGTTTTTTGGGTTCGGGTGTGTGTGGGGGTGTTGGGTCCCTCGGCGGTGATTTCAGCTGGGGAGAAGTCAAAGAGGCTCAGCGTGGTGGGGCTTTGTTCGGGGAAGAAGGCGCCCCGGAAGGCGCCATTGTTGTCTTCGCGGATGCCAAAGACGACGTTGAGTGCCGCGCGGCGGATGTGGATGTCAAGGCCGCTGCGGCATTGGTTGGTGAGCGCCAGCGGGCCTCGGGCGACGCTGTTGGGGTTGTAGTCGGTGTGGGGCCAGATGCCGTAGGGCCAGCGGTCGTCTCCGGATGAGACGCAGACCAAGCCGCCTTCGGAGCGCGCTTGGATGGTGCCGGTGGTGAACCCTGCGCGCGGGACGCGCAGGCCGTAATAGCCTGGCAGGATGTCGATGGTGTAGCGCCCCTGGTCATCAGTCTGGGTTTGGAGGCGCTCGACCCCCAGGACGCGTTGGAGTTGGGGGTCTGGGATCAACTCGATGGTTTGGTTGGCCACGGTGTTGTGGATGGGCTGGGGGGCGGTGTGGCGGTTTTGGGCTGGGGAGAAGCCCTCATGGGCCCAGAGGGTGCCGCTTAGCGTAGTGGGCACAGGTTCGAGGTGAAGGGGGACGGTGGTGCGCTGGGCGTGGGCAATCTCGACGACGGCTTGGAGGGGTTGGTAGCGGTAAAAGAGCCGTGGTGGGTTTTGGAGGGGGCCCACATCACCGGTGTAGTCGCGGGCGTAGCGGAGATCGTGGCGCAGCACCACGCGGTATTGGCCTGGCAGGAGGTTATGGATGAGGGCCTGGTTGGTGTTGTCCCGGTGGGTGAAGTCCTGGGTGTTGATGCGGCGCTCGATGCCTTCTGTGTGGGTGCCTTCGATGCCGTAGACAAAGAAACCGGCGCCAAAGGGCACATCCCGGGGGAAGTCGCTGGCGGTGACGTTGAGTTGGAGCGCGGTGTCGGGGTGGGTGCGGATGGAGACGCTGGCGCTGGGGAAGGCGCCGTTGGGGTCGGGTGTGATGAGCGTGTGTTGGGGCTGGTAGCCCATCTTTTTGATCTGCACCCGGTGGGGGACCGCGGGGAGGTTGCCAAAGGAGACGTTGCCGCTGGCGTCGGTCCGCAGCATCTGGGCGGGGGTGGTGTCTTCGCCCGTGCTCAGGTCTACGCCGATGATCTCCACGACGGCGCCTTCAATGGGCTGGTCCACGTCTGGTTCGGCCTGTTGTGTGGGCAGCGAGCCGCGCACGGTCAGGTTCAAGGTGGCGTCTTCGGGTTCAAGGCCGATGATGGCGGTTTGGTCCTGGTTCAACTCGGCGGTACCTTCGGGGGGCCAACTCAGGGGCAGCCAGCCCGTGCGGCGCAGCTCCAGGCGGTAGAACCCTGCTGGGATGCCTTCAATCCGCAGGCGGCCAAGCGCCCCCGTGGTGTGTTCTGAGGTGTCTGTAGGGGCGCCGTCGCCTTGAGGGTTGTCCCATCGCAGCAGCGTCAAGGTGGTGTCCGGCAGGGTCGAGTTGCTGATGACACAGTGGATCTCAACGTCCAGTGCGACTTCGCCCTGGTTGTTGGGCAGAGTTTCCAGGACAAAGTCCTGGCGCGTGTTGTCCGTGTTGGGGGTGAGGGTGTGGGCCTGGGGTCGATGGCGAGGGTGGACCGCGCGGAGCGCTGCCGTCTGGTCCGTGAGTTCGTCGGGCCATAAGATCTCGTAGAGGCCCAGGACATTGCTCTGTGTTTGGGCTTCGGGTTGACCGTCCTCGTCCAGGTCGAGCGTCACCTGGGCGCCTTCGATGGGGGCGCCGTCCGAGGCTCCCAGGACCTGTCCGTGGAAGACGTGCTGGCCCAGCGCCGCCGGAGTCCACAAAAGCACCGTGACAAAGGTTGCCCACGCCAGACTCTGACAAGCATGCACACGCATCGGTTTTCCCCCAACAAGGTGGTTGCAAAGAAAAACCGTAACTCGGTTTGTTCAAGATGGACTTGACCAAAGTTGCAAACCCACTGGCACATCCCGTTTTCCCTCGGACTCGAATTCTTTGGGGCGCGGCGGTAGACTTGTGGGACTGGGGGGAGTTGCGTGTGGGCGCAGGGAGGAGGGGCGATGGGGGACACTCGGGAGCCGCTTGCGGGGGAGCAGACGCGGGGCGGGTTGCGCACGGCGCGCCGTTTGCTCAGGGCGATGGATCGTCAGTTGTGGGTCAAGCCGCGTTTGGAGGAGTTGGCCGGGCGGTTGGGGGTGTCGGCCTCATCGTTGGCGCACAACTTTCGGCATCATTTTGGGCAGAGCCCCTATCAGTACGCCAAGGCCAGGCGGCTGAGCCGGGCGGCGTTTTATGTGAAGTTTTCGCAGGTGCCGGTGACCGAGATCGCGCTGGCCAGCGGTTTTGAGAGTTTGGAGGGGTTTTCGAGGGCGTTCAAGGGGCGTTTTGGGGCGTCGCCCCGAGCGTTTCGCAAGGCGCCGTTGCCGCAGCGGATTGCGCAGGCTCGGCCCGAGCTGGAGCGCCGTTTGGACATTCAGGTTTTGGAGCCGTTGAGGGTGGCGTCGCTGCGCTGTCAGGGGTCGGTGCAGAACCACTGGGTGGTGCAGTGGGCGCGGCTCTTTCGGTGGGCCAGAGGGCAGGGGCTTTTGGATGGGCAGACGCGCTATTTCTGGTTGGGTTCGGACCCGGACTCGTGCGGCATCATTGATGACGCGTCGTCGGTGCACGAGGTGGCGCTGACGGTCCCCGAGGGTCACCCGCTGCCGGAGTGGTTGCGCGAGCAGCGCCTGTCGGGATTGCACGCGCACCTGGAGGCGACTGGGTCGTTGGAGCGCCACGAGGAGGTCGGCGTGTGGATGGTTTACCACTGGCTGCCGCGCTCAGGGATGTATTTGCGCGCTTTTGAGGGGCACTCGGAGATTCTGGTGCCCAAGGACTTTGAACGGGCACCGGTGCGCCACACGTGGTCTTTGTTGCGGTCTTCGCGTTGTGTGCACCGTTTGCCGGTGACCGACGATTTTTTGTGTTCGGACATTTGCATTGGGGAGGGGTTGCCTTGAGGGCCGAGCGCTTGCGCGCGTTGTTTTGAGCCATACATTGGCGATCGCGGCGTGGGACGGCGCCAGAAAGAGCATCCAATGCCGCTGCGAAGCGCTTGTGTGGGTCCTGGATGGGTCTGGCAGGCGGGCGCAGCGGTTTGCAGTCATGCCTGGGGGCGATTTTGACGAAGACGAGTTCTGGACCGTTGATTTTGAGCGATGAGGATGTGCACGCGGTGGCCAGCGCCGCTTTGGTGCTCGACACCATGGAAGCGGCGGTGTTGGAAGAGGCACAGGGGGCGCTGGTGGCGCCGCCAAAGTTCAATGTGGCCACAGACCGGGGGCGACTGACCTACACGGCGGGGGCGTCCAAAGCGCGCTTTGGGGTCAACGGGTTTCGGGTCTACAGCGTGTACCCCGACTCTGAGCACGACACCGACGCGACGCAGGTCGTGGCGGTCTTTGATGACCACACCGGGGTGCTCAAGGGGCTCTGTGTGGGCAGCGCGCTGGGGGCCTGGCGGACCGCCGGGCTCAATGGCGTGGCCGTGCGTCACCTGGCCCGTGAGGATGCCCGGGTGTTGGGCGTGATCGGCGCGGGGTTTCAGGCGCCCTACCACATTGGGTTGGCGCTGGCCGCGCGCGACTTTGAGCGGATTGTGTTGACCAGCCGGACCATTGCCAAGGCCAATGCGTTGGCGCAGCGCCTGCAAGAAGAGCACGACATCCCGGTTGAGGTTGTGGACGACGCCGACGTGGTCGCTGGTGGGGTCGATGTGCTCCTTTGCACGACCAACAGCCCCAAGCCCGTCTTTGATCCGGCGGTGTTGCGCCCGGGGACCCACGTCAACACCATTGGCCCAAAGTTCACCACGCGCCATGAGCTGTCGCCTGCGGTGGCCAAGGTGGCCGATGCTTTTGTGACCGACAGCGTGGCGCAGGTGATGGGCTATGGTGAGCGCTTCTTTTTGAACGGGCACGTGCCGCTGGAGTCGATTGTGGGGCTGGGGCGATGGATTGAGGAAGGTCAGCGGCGCGATCCAGAGGCGATCACGGTCTTTTGCTCTGTGGGGTTGGCTGGGACCGAGGTTTGCCTGGCCGATGCCATCATGAAGGGCCATCACACACTCTAATGTGTATTTGGGCTGCGCTCTTCAGGGCAGCGAGATGCACTGGGCGTCTTTGTTGAGGATGCAGCGGCCGTCGGGTGTGCAGGCTTTGAGCGCTTCGTCATTGTAAAGGCGTTTGGTGCAGGGCTGCGTGCTGGCTTCATCTTCTTGCTGGGCGCAGTAATGGTGTGGGCATTTGTCGCCGTTGGGGCAGCCTTGTTCTGGGCGGCGATGGCAGCGGCCATATTCGGTGCAGACCAGAGTCTTCTGGCAGGCCGCGTCGCTTTTGCCAATGCGGCAGCCGTGTGTGAAGAGGATGCCCTCGTTGAGTTCACACATGCCTGCGATCTCACAGCCTGTGGACTGGCGGCATTGGGCCTCGGTGGTGGCGTGGCAGGACGTGCCGTAGTAGCCCCCCAGGGAGCAGAGCCCCTGTGTTGTGCACCTCAATGAGCGTTCACAGTGTTCTGGTTTGGTGGCCACACACGTGCCTTGGACGGATGCGCAATGTCCATAGGCGGCGCAGTCGGGGTGGGGAGCGCAGAGGTGCTCCTTAAGGTCTTCTTTGCGCACGCATTCTCCCATTTCGCTGGGATGGCATCGGCCGTCTTCCTTGCAGACCTCTGACGAGCGGCAGTCGCCTTTTGTGGCGGCATAGCACTCGTAGTCATGCCGCAGCCTGGGATGATTTGTGCGCACGGTGCAGCGGCCATATCGCTGACAGTCTTTGCGTTTGTTGTGGCAGTCGGCGTCGGTGGCCCTACAGGGGCAGCAGCTGGTCCATATGGCCGCGGCCAGGGTCAGCAGGGCCATCCAATGGGTATTGATGCGCGCGTTTGATGGGAGCATGGGCTGTATTTTGGCTTTGGGTGGTGGGTACGTGGGGGTTCAGGGCAGTGGGATGCACTGGTCGTCTTCGTTGAGGATGCAGCGTCCATCGGGTTCGCAGACTTCGCGCACTTCGGGCTTTTGGGTGCGTTTGATGCAGGGTGTGGTGCCGGGTTCATCTTCGGCAGGACCACAGTAGTAGAGGCCGCACCCCGTTTTGCCGCTTTGATCGCAGCCGTCGTAGGGTCTGCGGTGACAGCGGTCATAATCCTGACAGACCAGGCTGTCCTGGCAGGCGTCTTCGTCTTTGGCGACGCTGCAGCCCATGTTCATGCCCAGCTTTTTATCGATTTTGCACAGGCCCGCGATCTCGCAGCCGGTTGACTGGCGGCAGTGTTTGTCTTTGGTTGCCAGGCAGCTCATGCCCACCAGACCACATCGGCCCTCGGCTTTGCATTGGTAGGAGCGCTTGCAGTGTTTGGCTTTGGTGGGGATGCACACCCCGTCGAGGGGGACGCAGCCGCCGCGGTGGCGGCAGACCCAGCTGTCCTTGCAGAGATCCTTGTCCACGTCTTCTTTGAGCACACATTTGCCCCTTTCATTGGGGTAACATTTGCCGTCTTCTTTACAGACTTTTGACTGCCGGCAGTCTTCTTCTGTGGCGGCGTAGCAGGTGTAGTACCAGTCCCCGGTGTGGTGTGTGCGCATGGTGCATTCCCCGTAGAGATCGCAGCCTTTTTTGCGTTTGGTGCGGCAATCTTCATCGGTGGGGTTGCAGGGGCAGCAGCTGGCCAATGTGGCTGCGGCCAGGGTCAGCAAAATCATCCAAAGGGTTGTGAAGTGCGTGTTTGATGGGGACATGGATTTGGGTTTGTGGGTTTGGTGTGGGTGATGGGGGGTTCAAGGCAGCGGGACGCACTGGTCGTCTTCATTGAGGATGCAGCGGCCGTGGGGTTCACAGGCTTCGCGCGCTTCGGGGATATGGGTGCGTTTGAAGCAGGGGGTTACGCCAGGTTCGTCTTCTGCAGGGCCGCAGTAGTAGAGGCCGCACCCTTTTTCGCCGCTTTGGTCGCATTGTCTATTGGGTCTGCGGTGACAGCGGTCGTAGTCCTGACAGACCAGGCTGTCCTGGCAGGCGTCTTCGTCTTTGGTGAGGCTGCAACCAAAGTTGATGCCCAGCCGCCAGTCGATTTTGCACAGGCCGGCGATCTCACAGCCGGTCGACTGGCGACAGTGTTCGTCGGTGGTGACCTCGCAAATCATGTCCACCTGTGCACATCGTCCCTCGGTTTTGCACCGATACGAGCGTTCGCAGTGTTCGGGTTTGGTGGCGATGCAGGCCCCATCAAGAGAGGCGCAGGAACCGTTGTGGCGACAACGCCAGCTGTCTTTGCAGAGGTGTTTGTCCAGGTCTTCTTTGCGCACACAGCTGCCCATTTCGCTGGGATGGCATTTGCCGCCTTCTTTGCAAATTTTTGATTGCTGGCAGTCTTCTTCTGTGGCGGCGTAGCACGCGTAGTACCAATCCCCTGCGTGGTGCATGCGCACGGTGCAGTGGCCTTCGCGGGAGCATTCGCGCCGTTCCTGGCACTTGGCATCGGTGGGCACGCAGGGGCAACAACTACTGACCATCATCGCGGCCATAAAGGCCATCAGGAGGGGCAAGAGTGGGTGGGTTGATGGAGGCATATGGGCGGCGCAAATGGGGGTTGGCGCTGGCCCAAGAGCGCACAATGTTTTTGGGAAGCGCTTTAAAAACATGTTGGCCACACTTTGGCGTGTAACCTGGCAGTGAATGACACGTTATTTGTAAGGTTCTTTGGAGCAAACGCCAGCCTTTTGTGTGTGAATCGAGCCAAAGGGTTGTGGATTGGGGCAGGCAGGGGCCTGTGTTTGGAGGTGGATGCGATGGTGGGTCAAGAGGCGAGCGCGGGTTGGGGTGTGAAGGTCAGGCGCGCGGGGTCTTTTGGGGTCCTGGTGGCGGCGGCGATGGCGTTGATGGCGACCTCGAAGGGGCCATGCAAGAAGGACTCGGGTTGTCGAAAGGGTTGGGTGTGTGTGCAGGGAGAGTGTGTCCCGCAGGAGGGGAAGGCGCGCTTGCAAGATGCCGGTGGTGGGGGTGGGGGTGAAAGGGAGGCGGCGCCCGCCGAAGGCGGTGTGGGGGGTTCTGTAAAGGGTGGTGTTTCCAATGGGCCTGGGGAAGGTGTGCCTGGGAATGGGGGGCCTTCCGGGGGGGAAAACGGCGGCGATGGTGGGTGGTGAGCGTGGTGGATGGGCTTTTGAAGGCAGACGGGGAGGCTGTGGTTGGGGCGGATGGGTCTGCAGCGGCGAGTTTTGTGCCTGGGTGGGCGTTGATGCACCCGGTGGGGTTGGTGTCGTTGGGGGTGTGGTTGGTCAACGATCACCTTTTGAAGGCGTGGTGGCCGGGTCACGTGGTGGTGGGCAAGCTTTCGGACGTGGCGGGGTTGGTGGTCTTTGGGCTGATGGGGGTGGCGCTTTGGGAGTGGTTGTGGTGGTGGCGCAGGCACTGCGAGCCGCCGCTGGTTTGGAGTCGGGCGGCGGTGGTGGCTTGTTCGATGGTGGGCGCGGCGGGGTTGGCGGCGATCAACCTGCATGAGGGTGCGGCGCAGTGTTATCGGGTGGGGTTGGGGGCGTTGCAGTGGCCATGGCGCGCGTTTTGGGCCTGGGTGTGGGGGCAGGCGGTGCCGTGGGCGCAGCCGGTGGTGTTGTGGATGGATCCCGGAGATGTCTGGACGTTGCCAGCGGCGTTGGTGCCGGTGTGGTTGGTGTGGCGCGGGCGCGGTGTTGGGCGGGGGTGAGGCGGGGTAAAAACCAAGAAACCCCGGCCGCAAGGCCAGGGTTTTGGGGGGGGCGCGGGTCAGCCGATCACTGGTTGAGGGTGATGCTGTAGCCGTTTGTGGCGCCGTTGTAGCCGTAGACGCGGACAAAGCCGGGGCCGTTGCCCTGGAGGGTTTCGGCGTCGGTGACGCCGTTGGAGCTGCCGATGCGGCGGTTGTCGGTGTTGTAGAGTTCGATGTCGAGGTCGCCGTCGGTGTTGGTGAAGTTGACGGTGATGAACCAGGGGCCATCGATGTTGACGAAGTAGATGTCGTTGTCGCCGCTCTCGCACAGTCCGCCGGGGAAGGTGCCGGGGGTGAGCTGGCCGGCCTGGCTGAAGGCGCCGTTGGGTTCGTCGGGCTCTTCGCGGCAGCCCTGGGGCTGGTCGTCTTCTTCTTCGTCGTCGCCGCCGATTTCTTCGGGCAGCTCTTCCATGATGGAGCGGCCATCGAGTTGGACATCGACCGAGACATTGTTGGCGGCGCCGTTGTAGCCGTAGATGCGGACGAAGTAGGTGCCGTCTTCGGGGGCGGTGATGTTCATCTGCTCGGCGTCGCCGACGCCGTTGGAGCGGGCGATCTGACGGTTGCTGGCGTTGTAGAGGCCGGTGTCGATGTCGCCATCGCTGTGTTCAAAGGTGACGACCACGGCGATGTCCTGGCCTTCAAAAGCTTCAAAGCTCACCCAGGCGTCCTGACCGCTGCAGACGCGGCCCTGGATGGGGCCGTCGAGGGGGAGCGCGTCGTTGATGCCGGTGCCGCCCAGGCAGCTCAGGTCGGGGCCGGGGTTGTCGGGGGTGTCGTCGTCTTCGGGGTCTTCGGGCTGCGAGGTGGGCTCAAAGGGGTCGTCGACGTTGGGGTAGACGGTGACGCTGGCGCTGGGGGCGGTGACGCGGCGGAAGCTGAAGTCCACGCCGGGCAGCGAGCGTTGGTTGTCGATGATGAGGCGGCGCCCAGAGGTCAGCACCGCGGTCGATTCGCCGTTTTGGAGCAGGGTCCAGTCGGAGCAGGTGCTGCTGTTGTTGCCATCGCAGCGGACCCAGAGAATGGAGCCGGTGCTGTTGGTGACGGAGACGGCCTCGGGGGTCACCGGGGCGCCGTAGAGTTCGTCCCAGGTGTCCATCTGGTCTTCGAGGGTGCGGGCAAAGAGGTAGGGCTCGCCAAAGATGTCGGTGCCGCTGCCGGTGAAGTAGCCGCTGTTGATGAGGAAGACGGGTCCGTCGGCGCCCAGGACCACCGGGCCGCCCGAGTCGCCGGGGCAGAGCACAGAGCTGCGCCCGAAGCTGTAGTCATACTTGCGCTTGATGAAGCCGCCGCGCTGGGTGCTGCGGTCGGTGCAGCCGTATCCGTAGACCGTCACCGGTTCGCCGGGGTTGGCCCCGCGCGTCGAGATGCCCGTGGGGATGGCCACGCTGGGCGGCACGGCCTGGGCCAGACGCATCAAGACGACGTCGTTGCGGCCAAGCTGCCGGTCGTAGCTCTTAAAGCGCTCGATGACAAAGGAGCGCTCCTGACGAGGGCCAAGGTCCACGGTGAAACGTCCGTAGTCACCGGTGGCTTCGCGGCTTTGATAGTCGACACAGTGGGCTGCCGAGATGATGACGTTGGGGGCCACGAGCGTGGCCGTGCAGCCTCGGATGCGGCCAATCTCGGGCCGGTCGTAGGTGGTGGCTCCGGCAAGGAGCTTTTCGCTGTTGGCTTCGGCGTCGTCTGCTTTGCCGCCTTGACCGGGTGTGGTCTGCCCGATGTCCTGTGAAGACGCCAAATCCTGCTCCGAGTCCGCCACGCAACCGCTGGCGAGCACCAAAAGCCCCAGCAGGAGCGCTCCGTAACCCATCTTCTGTGCAAACACTGGCTTCATGCCGTCTGTGCCTCCAAAATACTTTGCCCAATAAAGAAGACCCTGGGGGTTGAGACCTGGATTCAAGGCGTCTTGTCTGCACTGGCATGCTTTAAACACACCGGTATCGTTGCACCCGGACCACCTTCTCCGTGTGCTGCAACATCAAACAAAACACGCTCGGGCCTTCTCGCCGTGACATGTCTACAGCATTGGTCGTGCCAGCTTTGTGCTTTGGGGGTGATAAAGATCGGCTGGAGGCGTTTGTGGGGATGTCTTTGGTGTGCCTGTGGGGGTGACAGTCTCTGTGAAGCAAAATTGTATGTGACATTGTGTCACGCCCGTGTTGTGGCATGGATGCCACATGTGGGGCGAGTGCGACACAATGTACTGGTAGGGTAAAACGTGGGCTGATGTGGGAGATCCAGCGACATCGTGATGAAGGGCGTTGAGCTTATTTGGCTGTTGGGACAACCAATGGGGGCGGCGCGGGTCGGCTTTGGTCTTGGGTGGCCAAGGCGGCTTGTAGAGTTGCCAGGTCGTGGGGCGGATGTGGCAACTGTGCCAGCCACTGTGTGAGGGGCAAAGAGGACTTGTCGCGGTTGCACGGCAAGCAGGCCGGCAC
Source organism: uncultured Pseudomonadota bacterium (assembly GCA_937123825.1). Lineage (GTDB taxonomy): Bacteria > Myxococcota_A > Bradymonadia > Bradymonadales > CAKZKQ01. The sequence continues at coordinate 21,267 of CAKZKQ010000439.1, read as the reverse complement.
GAGGTTGTCGCCCCAGGGGGCGCCGCCCGAGTCGAGGGGGTTGGCGTGGTCGTGGGTCAGGTCGTGGGGGCTGCCGCAGTAGACGCAGGTGCCCGTGGGGGCAGGCAGCAGGCCCATGGCGCGGGCCAGTTGGTAGGCCGAGCGCCCCGGCAGCGCCATCAGGGCGGCCTGGGCCATGGCCTGGACTTCACCCCAGAGTTCTGGGTGCTGCTCGGCCAGCGGCATGTAGTGCAGGACCATGGGGATGACGCCGGTGGAGGCGATGTCGAGCCACGGCTCGGCGCGCCGCGTGCCTCGCCAGGCGCAGGACAGGTCGTGGCGGATTCGGGACGGTTTGCGCCCGCGGCGCAGGCCAGGGCGCCCATCGCCGCCGCACACCAACTGGAGCATGCCGCGCTGGGACGAGGGCCAGTCCCCCATGACGGTGAAGGCCACCGACCACCACAACTCGCCGTCGTCGTCCCCGTCCCAGAATGTGCGGGCCTGGAGCCAGGTCATGACGGCGGTCGACAGAATGGGGCCAAAGCGAAAGCGTTTGCCCACCCGCTGCTCGATCCGCAACATGCCTTGATCAAAAACAGCGCGGGTGGGATGCAGCGGGTGCTGGGTCCAACCCTGATCGTCCAAAAAAGGCCTGCGTCCGCTGTCTTTGGGCAAGTGTTTGGGGTCGTCTTGATGGGTCATGGCCGGTTCCATTCTGGGGGCGCTTTGGGCCAGGTGCGGGCGAGCTTGGAGAGGGTACCACCGATGATGGTGGTGGTGCGCTGTTTTTGTTTGTGGGGGAGGCTTTGTGGGGCCTGGGCATGAAGTGGTCTTGACGTTTGACTTTCGGGCGGGAGGGCAAGTTATTACCAAAGTGCAGAAGGAAGGCTTTCTTCTGTACTTTGGTGTCTATGTGATGATGGGTCTCACCGCCTGGGCTGGGCAGTGGGGCGCTGGTGGGGCCGCTGTATTGAGGTGGTGGCTCCTGCGATGGGTTTGGGGTCACGCCGTGGGTTTGAGGGGTCCGTCGGGCGACGGAGCGACCCGCTGTGTCACCCCCTAGGTAAAAGGAGGTCGGCGCGATGCGCTCTATCCTGGTGACGGGTGGTGCAGGTTTTCTGGGCAGCCATTTGTGTGAGCGGCTGCTGGATCGGGGCGATGACGTCATTTGTGTGGACAACTTCTTCTCGGGCAAGAAGCGCAACATCATGCACTTGATGGGCAACCCGCGCTTTGAAGTGGTCCGGCACGACATTGTCCGCCCCATTTTTCTAGAGGTCGAGCAGATCTACAACCTGGCCTGCCCCGCCTCACCGGCGGCCTACCAGTACAACCCCATCAAGACCATCAAAACCTCGACCAACGGCGTCATCAACATGCTGGGGCTGGCCAAGCGCTGTCAGGCCAGGCTCCTGCACGCCTCCACCTCCGAGGTCTACGGCGACCCCGAGGTGCACCCCCAGACCGAGGATTACTGGGGGCACGTCAACCCGCTGGGCCCGCGCAGTTGCTACGACGAGGGCAAGCGCGTGGCCGAGTCCCTGTGCATGAACTACCACCTGACCCACGATCTGGACGTGCGCATCGTGCGGATCTTCAACACCTACGGTCCCCGGATGGCGCCCGATGACGGGCGCGTGATGGCCAACTTCATCAACCAGGCCCTGCGCGATGAACCCATCACCATCTACGGCGACGGCGGTCAAACCCGCTCTTTCTGCTACGTCGATGACCTGGTCGAGGGCATGATCCGCATGATGGACCAGGAGGAGAGCATCGGCCCGGTCAACGTCGGCAACCCCATCGAGACCTCCATCAAAGAGTTGGCCGAGATGATCCTGGAGATCATGGGCTCCAAGACCGAACTCATCTTTGAAGATCTCCCCGCCGACGATCCGCGCCGCCGCTGCCCCGACATCACCCGCGCTCGCCAGCTCCTCCAGTGGGAGCCCAAGGTGGAGCTGCGCCAGGGCCTGGTCAACACGATCGCCTACTACCGCCAGTTGATGGAAGACAACGCCGTGATCCGCCGCAAAGGGTCGGCCGGCGCCTGGGGCAAGCCCCAGTGATGGAGACGATGCAATGAAGCTTTATGGTTATTGGCGCTCGAGCGCCAGCTGGCGAGTGCGCGCCGCCCTCAATTTCAAGGGCCTCCAGTACGAGACCGTCCCGGTCAACCTCCTTGAAGGCGCCCAGTTGGAGGCCAGCCACCGGGCCCGCAACCCCATGGGCCAGCTCCCCGTGCTGGAGTTGGACGACGGCACCATGCTGGTCCAGTCGCTGCCGATCATGGAATACCTCGACCAGCTCCACCCCGAGCCCGCGCTGCTGCCGTCCGACGCCATCGGGCGCGTCCGCGTGCGCGCCATGGCCGAGGTGGTCAACTCGGGCATTCAGCCGTTGCAGAACCTCAAGGTCCTCAAGCGCCTCCAGGCCGCTGGCATGGATCGGGCCGCTTGGGGCCGTACGGTGATCGCCGAAGGTTTTGTGGCGCTCGAAGCGGCCGCGTCCCAGACCGCCGGGCGCTTCCTCTACGGCGACAGCCCCACCATGGCCGACATCTGCCTGGTCCCGCAGCTCTACAACGCGCGGCGGTTCAAGGTGGATCTGGCGCCCTTTGAGACGCTCCTGCGGGTCGAGGAGGCCTGTGCGGCGCTCCAGCCCTTCAAGGACGCCCATCCCGACAACCAACCCGACGCCGTCAAGGCCTGATACCAAAATGCAGACGTCCGACTTCCTTTCGTCTGCATTTTGGTATGAGCAGAGCAGATTCCCGGCAGCCCATTTGCGTCTGTGGGGACATCTGGTGAATGTTGGGACGCATCGACACAGACAAAGGCACGGCTGGGGTCTTGCCCCGTCATCTTTTTGGCAAGTGCATCAAGCAGAGGAGAAGCGATGAGCATCGGAATCAAGAATCTTGCGGCGGTTGAGTTCTTTGTGCGCGATCTGGAGCGGGCCAGCGGCCTGTTGATCGAGAAGATGGATTTTGCGCACGTGGCCACCGGCGATGAAAGCTGGCAGCAGCGCAACAACACGCGCTCGCACCTCTTTGAGGCCGGCCAGTGCCGCATCATCCTCTCTGTGCCCGAGGGCGATGGTGAAGCCAGCGCCTTCTTGAACGCCCACCCCGAAGGGATCGGCTCGGTCTACTTTGAGGTCGAAAACGCGCAGACCGCCCTGTCGACCTTTGAGTCCCGCGGCGGCACGCCGACCAGCGACGTGGAGGCGCTGGGCGCGGTGTCGCTCTTTGGCGCCACGACCCCCTTTGGTGCGGCGCGCTTTAAGTTCTTTGAGCGCACCGGCGAGGGTGATTTTTTGCCGGGCCTGGTCCCGCTTGCGACCCCGCAGGGCGGCTCCAACCGCTTTGGCTTTGAAGCCTTTGACCATATGACCAGCAACTTCATGACGATGTCGCCGCTGCTGCTGTGGTTGGAGCACGTGATGGGCTTTGAGCGTTATTGGGACATCGAGTTTCACACCAAAGACGTCTCTCAGGTCACCGGCCACGCCGGCTCTGGGCTGAAGTCGGTGGTGATGTGGGATCCGAAGTCGGGCGTGAAGTTTGCCAACAACGAGCCCTTCCGCCCCTTCTTTGAGAACTCCCAGATCAGCATCTTCTGCAACGACAACCGTGGCCCCGGCATCCAGCACCTGGCGCTGAGCGTGCCCGACATCGAAAAGGCCGTGCGGGGCCTGCGCAGCGGCGGCGCCGACTTCCTCCACACCCCCGGCAACTACTACGACGCCTTGCCCGGCCGTCTGGACGAGGTCAACGTCGGCGCCATCGACGAAGACATGGACATGCTGCGCGACACCGGCATCCTGGTCGACGGCGAAGGCCCCGGCCAGTACCTGCTGCAGATCTTCCTCAAGGATCTGGCCACCCAGCACGACGACAGCAACGCCGGCCCGTTCTTTTTTGAGGTCATTCAGCGCAAAGGCGCCAAAGGCTTCGGCGGCGGCAACTTCCGCGCCCTCTTTGAAAGTATTGAGCGCGAGCAAGTCGGCTGAGTTTGGGACGGCCCTGATGGCGCAGGGAACCACAGAACTCGCTTGCAATAGCGCTGCTATGGCTGCACTCGTCCTGAGGCCCCCTGCATCCATCATTGCTCGCCCCAAACCCGTGGCTTCTTCTCTCTTTTCTTTTTGAATTGCTTGGGTTTTGCGTCAGATAGCAGTCGGCTTGGCGGCCAGTGGCTCATCGCTGCGAACTTCGCCCCCTGCATCCATCATTGCTCGCCCCAAACTCAGCCTCTTTTGGGCTTGTTGATGGGTGGCATGGTCTTTGGGGCACGCAAAAAGGGCGCTGGTGTGTATGTCACCAGCGCCCTTTTTGTGTTTTAGACTGCCTGATACCAAAATGGAGACGTCCGACTTGCTTTGGGGTGGCCCTGATGGCCCCAGGAACCACGTGACTCGCTTGCAGTAGCGGTGCTACAGCTGCGCTCGACCCGAGGCCCCTGGGACTCATCATTGCTCACCCCAAAACAAGCCTTTCGTCTCCATTTTGGTATGAAAACCGCGTCCAGGAGATTGGTGCGGTTTGGTCTCGATGGCCTCTTTGGAGCGGTCAGACCGGCGCCGGATGGTGGCTGGGGTCTTGTGGCTCCAAAGGCTTGGCCTCAGTGCCGCGCTGCGCGGAACTGGAGCCGCCGAGACTTGGAGTCGGCCGGTTCCCAGAAGCCAAACCCAGGGGCGATGTGCCCGGGTTGGTGGGGGTAGAGGTGGCGGAAGCCTTCGGGCAGACCCTGCAGGTCCAACATGGACGCGTAGGCGTCGTAGTCGGGGTGGTCCTTGTAGTGTCCGTTGTCGATGGCGTGGCCCAGGGAGCGGTCGTAGTGGGCGCGCATCAGCGCACCGGCGATCTTGACGGCTTCCACGTCGTCATCGGCAGCGGCCAGCTTTTGGGTCAGCTCCTCAATGAGGACCTCGACGCGAGGGCGAGGGGTTGGCTGATAGCCATTCATGTCGGCGATGGCTTGCTTCCAGCGGCGGCAGCGTTTTTCGTGGACCTGGGTGAACACCGTGGCGGCGTCCCAGCCACAAATGGGGCAGTCTTCGTGAGCGGGTTGGATGGCGTTGATGGATTCCATGGGTCTCCTGGTTGGGGGTTCTCTGGTGCACGTCCGTCTAGAAGGGATACCAATCCCTTGACGGGCACGCTGTGTGCGAAGCCGTCAGAGTCCAACAGCACATGTTTTTTCAGAAACACCAGGCAGTGACATGGCCTTTGCCCTGGGCCAGGACAGGCTCAGGGCCGGTTTGAAGGGCCGCTTGATGCGGGCTCCTGTGCAAACCAGGCAAGAGAGGAGAGAGGGTGTGCTTTCTGAAAAGTGCGGCTCCTTTCGCAGTTTCTGACGGTCTCACAACACACTGTGCTGCAGAACCTATTCCACAGCAGGGCGTAACCTAAACTTTCCATCCCCAGAGTCAAGCTCTCTGTGCTGCCCTGCGCTGCCTCGCTGCGCTTGGCTGCTTGGTCGCTTGAGAGCGGTTCGCGGCGCCGGCGCTGCGCTTGGCTTGCTTTTGGTTCGCTTGCTGCGCTGCGCTTGTGGTTCGGTCGCGGCGCTGCGCTTGCTTCCTTGTGGTGCGGTCGCTGCGCTCCCTTTTGGGGTTTGTGATGGATTGGGTTCTTGGCTCCGCCTCCGGTCAGGCAATGAGCCACCCCTCGGCCATTCTGGCGGTTCATCAACGCCATGACAGCGTTGCCAATGCTCAACGGGCCCGCCTGCGCTTGTCGCCTCGTCCTGACGCCGATGCCCTCGCCAGCCTGACCAAGGTTTGTCTCATCGCCTAACCTGGAGTGGGGCATTTCGTCGAAATTGGTTCATTTTTGGGAAGCCAAATGGAGGCTGGTTGAGCTTTGTGGGGCTTTTCAAAAGGGTTTGTGGTCGGTGGTGGAGGTTTGGGGGTTGCCTGTGGGGGGGAGTGTTCTTAAATCGTGGCTGCGGTCGATGAGGCCGGTGGTTTTGAGGCCGCCTGTTGCCCTTGTGCCGCTCTAAACGGTCCCTCTCCGATCCTGGAGTGCCGTTGAGGAGGTCCATCATGCATGCCATTGTAACCGGCTGATTCCTTCAGGACAGCGCCCTTGTGGTGAGCGTCGCTGAGCGCTGACAGACACGCTTTGAGTGGTGTCTGACAGGTGTTTTGTGTCGGCAATTTGCCCTTCCACGCCGAGCGAGGTTTGTGCCTGGCGCGGTGTGTTTTCAGGCCCGTCTGTCCTTTCAACGCCGAATCCATTTTTCGCATCACGAACACTGGTTTCAACGCCATCCGTGCGTTTGCTGGTCATATCTGGGTTGGTGGGGGCGTCGAAGCTGCCTTGTGTGGGTCTGCTTTGATGTGTGCTCCATGACCCTGTGATCAGTGCGTCCGGCGCGTTGTCTGGGCTCTCCTTTTGGTCCTTTGACCCCTGTAAAGTACGGGTTGGGCGGTGGGATGAGCCCCAACGATAGAATCATGCATGGGGACTTTCATGTCGCAACGACGTCGCGGATCCTGGCCATGGGATCCTGCACAGATCGCCGCCGAAGAGGGCGTCGATCCCGCTGTGTTCTTCTTTGATCAAAACACGCGCTCGCGCCGGGGACGCGCGGGCCGCAAAACCCTTCAGCTCTGCCGTCAGGTGCAACGGGCTGTGGAAGACTTTCTGGCCGATGAACAGGTCCTCGACGACCCTCTCCTGAGCGCGCTCTGGGTGATGGCCGTGGAACCTGCCCCCGACGCCGGCCGCCTGCGTGTGGTCTTTGCCTGCGAAGACCACGTCGAAGGCCATTTTGATGTCCAGCAGGCCCACGACCGCCTCAAATCCCTGCGCGGCGTGCTGCGCATCGAGGTCGGCGCCTCCATCTGCCGCAAAAGGGTCCCGGAGCTGACCTTCTGTGTCCTCCAACCCGGGGAGGTGGCCCTGAGCCATCAGCGGGGCTGATGGCGGTTCACTTGCTGGCGCTGCGCTTTTGGTTCGCGGCGCTGCGCTTGCTTGTGGTTCGCCTGCTTGCGCAGCCTTTTGGTTCGGTCGCTGTGCTCCCTTTTGGTGGGGCTGCTGCGCAGGGCGTTGGTGGGTTTGTTGCGCAGGTTTTTGGTTTGGTCGCCTTTGCTTCCTTGTGGGGTTTGTGATGTTGGCGGTGTGGTCGAACCTTTATTTTATGCCAAAACGTCAATAAAAGGTTGTGTTTGGGGCGAACAACGATGGGCAGTCGCTGGCGTGGTTTTGTTGGGGTGGTGGGGATTGATGAGCGATATACTTTTGTATGATCTGACCTTTGAAGTGGCGCCATTGCCCATGTTCTGGCTTGATCAGGCCCTTGAGGTGTTGGGTGCCAATCCTGCGGCTTGCCGCCTCTTTAAGGCCCCATCAGAGGCCCTTGTGGGCCGTTTTTTTGGTGAACTGGTGGTTGTGGACGAGGGGGGGCACTTGCCGCTGCCGGCCGACTCAGCATGGTTTGGACCCCGGCACGTTGGTGTGGGCGCAGGGGCTGACGTGGCGCCATTCAAGGCCGAACTGGTGATGAACCTCAAGGACATCGATGGGGTGCCGTACGTTCATGTCACCGTGCTTGAGCGCGCTGAGCGCGCCTTGATTCAGGCGGCGCAGCAGCAACGAGAGTTGCGGTTCAAGTCTCTGTATAACCAAACACCGCTCCTGGTGTTTTCGATCAACGACGCCCATGAGCTTATGGACGTAAATCAGCGTTGGAGTGATGCGCTGGGGTGGGAGCGCGCAGAGTGTTTGGGGCAGCCATGGATGGCGTTTTTGGACGATGGTTCCAAGGTCATGGCGCGCGCGGCCTTTGAGCGTTTGTTTGAGGACAGAGCAGACATTCACGAGATCGAACTGCGGTTTTGCAGCAGGAACGGGGAGTGCTTTGACACGCTCTTGTCGATGGGCTTGCTCGAAGGGTACGAGGTCCCAGAAGGGCTGGCCTTTGGCGTGGACATCACCGAGCGCAAGCTGGCGGCGATGGAGTTGCGCAAGGCCCGCAACGAGGCCGAGGCCGCCAACCGCGCCAAGAATATTTTCCTGGCCAACATGAGCCACGAGCTGCGCACCCCCCTCAACGGCATCCTGGGGTATGCCCAGGTGCTCAAGCGCTCGGTGTTGACCGAGCCTCAGCGCCGTGGCGTAGACATCATCCACAAAAGTGGTGAGCACTTGCTGACGCTCATTGATGATGTCCTGGACTTGTCTCGGATTGAGGCGCAGCGCATGGAGTTGGTGCCCGAGGCATTGGAGTTGCCGGGCTTGCTGACGACGGTGGCCGACTTGATCAAAGTCAGGGCGCGCCAGAAAGGGTTGACGTTCAAGACGGGGTTCGCGCCTGATTTGCCTGAGGTGGTCGAGGGCGACAGCAGCAAGCTGCGGCAAGTGTTGATGAACCTTCTGGTCAACGCGGTGAAGTTCACCGAGCAAGGCAGCGTGACGTTCAGCGCGTCGCTCATAGATTCTCAGCGCCTGCGTTTTGAGATTGCAGACACTGGCATCGGCATCCCCAAGGTTCAACAGGAGGCGATCTTCAAGCCCTTTCATCAAGTTGAAGACGCCTCTCCCAGCCACGTGGGCACTGGCCTGGGGCTAGCGATCAGCCGCAAGCTGGTGGGCTTGATGAACGGACAGTTGAGTGTCACCAGTGTTCAGGGCCAGGGCGCCACGTTTGTGTTTGAGGTGGCGCTGCCCATCATCACTGGCCACGGGGCCTTAAAGGACCGCGCTGTGTTTGCGCCTGTTGGGTACGAAGGTCCTCGCCGGACCATCGTTGTGGCCGACGATCACTGGCAGAACCGCGCGTTCCTGGTTCAAATTCTCAAGCCGCTGGGTTTTGAGGTCCTTGAGGCCGCCGATGGTGTGGAGGCTGTGGCGTTGGCGCATCGGCAGCCTCAACCTGCAGCGATCCTTATGGATCTGGTGATGCCGAACCTGGATGGCTTTGAAGCTGCTCGCAAGCTCCGGCAGACACCGCAGACAAAGGGGATGGTCATCATTGCGTTGTCGGCCAGCGTCTTTGATGGCGATCGTCACCAGAGCATCAGCGCAGGCTGCGACCGATTTTTGAAAAAGCCGGTGCGCGTCGAGGCGCTCCTGATGGCGTTGGGTGAGGAGTTGGGGTTGAGGTGGGTTGAGCAAGAGGCCGCCGCCGATGAGGAGGGCGATGGGCAAGCGGTCGACGGCGAGTGCGACGGCACGGCGCGTCCACCTGAGTTTGAGCCCGGTGAGCTTGAACACATTTATGAGGCGGCGCGTCAGGGGCGGATTTTGAAAGTCCGCCAGGAGCTTGTGCGCTTGAGGCAGGCTTACGGCAAGAGCCATGGCCAGTTTATTGAGCGCCTTGAGCGCTGCGCCAGCGAGTTTAAAACCGAGGCGCTCTGCGCGCTGGTCGATGCCCATCGTGCCAACGCCTAGTCTTGAGGAGCGCCCGAGTTGGGCATGTCCCGATTCCAACGCCACCGACGAGCCTTCTGGTTGATGACGCCCGCGCCAAAGTGAAACTGGTAAATTATGTTGGGCTGGCGCGACGTTGCGTTGCAATCGACGAGTTCTCGTCGATTGGCGACGGGAACTCGTTGTTTGACGCCATTTCGTCGGTTTAAACCCCTGGCGATTCTCCACGTTTGGATATGTTTTTGTGTGCGTTTTATGCCGGTGAAGACGGGCTTAAGCGCAATTTTAAGGCCGCTGGAGTCTGGGGTGAGGTGCGTTTGGCCTGGTTTTGGCTTTTGGAGATGCCCTGAGAGCGCTCGCCGTTGGTTGGTGGGTTGCTCTATGAACCCTGCACCAGGAGGTTGTGTTGCTCAAAGAAGATTTTCTTGAAGACATCCGCGGAGACAAAGACTGCCCCATTTGTGGTTGGGATGCCCAGACATTGCATACCAACGCCCACAAAGCGCGCTGTACGGCGTGGCAGCGTGCCTGTCGGCGCATCGGTTACTCACCGATGACTCGGCCCGAAGCCACCGAGGCGATCGATACCGCCCAGCAGAGGCTCGAAGACGCTTTGCCTGAACAGGACATGGCCCAGACCAGGATGGCGCTCATCAGAGCGTTCTATGACCGCTCGCTGACGCTGGCCATCGACAACGGGAACGCCGACAAGCACCCTGATTTTCGCAGCTACGCCTCGATGCTTGAGCTGCCCGAGATGAGCCAGCAGCTCAGACATCGCTTCCCTCACACCCCCAAGCACATCCCCGCAGGCTTCACTGTCTGGCAACCCGAAGGCTCCAGAGGGCGTCGCTTCCAAGAGCGCAGAGCCAGGCAAATGCGTGAGCGCAGGCTCTTTGCCTGAACGCTTGGTGACGGCCGATGCCGTTGGGCCCCGATGCCCCCTGTCCGCGCCTCGCGAGCCGCGCCCCATTTGAAAACACCAACCAAGGAGCACCATGTCTTCCACCGCACCCCTTCGCCCGAATCATGACAATCACCTCGCCGAGATCTACGTCCACAGCCTACGGCCTCGTTGGGGTCGCTCCATCCTGGTCTGGGAGCGCGGGGACAAGCGCGGATACCAGTTCGAAGATGGACGCTTGAGGGTGTTCAAGCGCGGCTTCTTTCACCACCTCAAGGTGCTCGATCGCCGCGAAGGGGGCTCGGCGGGTCTGGTCAAGAGCCTCAAAACTCGCGCCAAAGCCCTGGCCAGGCACAACGCTCGAAAGGCCGAACAAGATCCCAGCGCCCGCGCGTCGGCGCCTTCGTTGGAGCGCCTCGTCGAGACATTTGTGACCTTTTACCCCAAAGGTTTTCAAGACCCCGCGTGGGCGACCCGACAGCGTGGTGAAGGGATCTCTTCGCGGCGCCTTAAGCGCCACCGTCAGCCGGCGATCAACGCTGCCCAAAAGGCGTTCACGTCTTCAAAGCTGCAGCGTTCACTCCAGCAAGGGCAGGCCCGCGAGACTGTTGAGCTGATGATCCAGCATCTGGGCCGGTGCGATTTGAGCAAAGCCTCCAAGGCCAAGGCGCTGCGCACCATGGATGGTGACGCGTGCATGGCTGTGGTCAAGGCGCTCGATGCGTTGCTCTACGAGCACGCCGATGACCCGTTGGTGGGCTTTGGGCATTGGAGCAGCGCCATGAAGGGGCACGGTTGGCGCCTTGTCACTGCGCTGCCTGCCTTGATCCAGCCCCAGAGGCACGTCTGCGTGCGTCCCAGAGTCTTTCGCCTGCTGGCGACTTCGATGGGGTCCGACGCGCTGCTGACCAAACAACCCACCGCACACAGCTATCGCGACATGCTGTGGCTCGCGGTGGCCACTCGCGAAGGGCTTGAAGAGCGCGGCCTCAAGGCCCGTGATTTGCTCGATGTGCACGACTTCATCTGGACCGTGTTGAGACCCTCTGCGGCCACGCGTCTGGAGAAGGTTAAAGGCAAGACATCGCCGACGCTTTGAAGGGGACGGGCCCACCGGGTCCTTTGCGTTCGCAAGACCTGATACCAAAATACAGACGTCCGACTCACTTTGTGACGTTTGGGGCGGCCCTGATGGCGTCAGACACCACGAGACTCACTCGCAATAGCGCTGCTATGGCTTCGTTCGCCCCGAGGCGCCTGCCATCCATCATTGCTCGCCCCAAACCTGTGGTTTATCGCTTAGAGCTTCGGTCCCTGCCATCCGTTATTGCTCACCACAAAACAAGCCTTTCGTCTGCATTTTGGTATGACGCAGCGCGTGCACCCGCACAAGGCCTGTGTTGGTTCTGCTCACCACGTTCCATCCCCTCATTCCCCGGCTTAAGCCAAGCCCTTTGCTTGTGCTTTGGCCCCACACATTCGCCTTGACAGGCCACCTGCGCGGCATTGATTCGCGATGGCCTCCAGGCCAGGAGCATCATTTCATGACCACCATCCCCAACACCGAGCACCTCGCCGTAGCGCGCATCTTTCCCTATCAGAGCCTTGAAGCGTCCCTCTTGTCGTTGCTGGACCCACAGGAATTGGAGCGCCCGGCGAGCGTGCCGAGGGTGCCTGCGCAGTCGCTGCGCTGGCGCTCTGGTGAGCCTTTGTCTGAGCCTGCCAGGAGGCGCTTTGTGTTGGCGCTTTTGGAGGAAGATGAGGCGCACCGCAACGTGCTTTTGCGCTGGGTGCGGCCTTTTCTTAAAGATCTTGATTGCTACAAGCTTTGCCGCAGGCTCTTGGATTTTGCCGCAGATGGGGTTGAGGACGATGAGCAGTGGCCGCTCTATATTCAGTCGGTGATCGGCAGCCCGTTTCAGATGGGGCAGTTGGCCAAGCGCCTCAAAGGCGTGGCCACGCAAGACCGGGACCTTGAGGACAGCGAAGTCTTTAAGATCATCGATATTCTCAAGCGCGAGCGCTCTATGGAGTCGTTGGACTGTCTCCACCATTGGTCTCAAAACAGTCCAAAGAAGTCCGTGGCGTTGGCGTGTCGTCGGGCGCTTGAAGAAGTGGCGATGAAGCAGGCCACGTCCGTGGATGAGCTCCTGGGCGCCGATTTGCCCGAACTCTATTTTGGCGTTGATGGGGTGCGCCACTTTGATTATGGAGCGCGAACCATCGCCGCAACGCTCTGCCCTGACTTGAACCTAACGTTCAGCGATGATGGGGGGCGAACGTATCGCTCGGTGCCTTCGGTGCGGCGCTCTGATGATCGAGAGCGCGCCACCAGTGCGCGGCGAGAGATGAAGCAACTCAAGACCCTGATCAAGCGCTGCGCCCAGGTCCAAAGTGGGCTCCTTGAGTCTTCCATGGTGCATGGGCGGCGTTGGCCGGTGCCGTTGTGGCGTCAGCGGTTTCTGATCCATCCCGTGATGAGGAGCCTGAGCCGTCGGCTTGTCTTTGCGGTCGCTCAACCAGGGGGCCGTACGCTGAGGCCGTTTGTGATCTCTGAGGGGCGGTTTACGGATGCAAACGGCGAGCTGGTCGAGTTGCCCGTGGATGGTTGGGTTCAGGTGCTTCACCCGGTGGAGTTGCCACCTGAGTCGCGTCAGAGTTGGGCGGATCTGGTGGGGTTGGCGGGGGAGGCGCCCTTCGCTCAGCTCAATCGTCCCACCTTTGACTTTGACGTCCACCGCGGCGTTTGGCACAAGCCTGCCGAGATGTTGGGTCAGGCTCGATTGAGCCATGTGCGCAAGATCAAGCGCTCGCTGGGCTACTCTGGCACGCTGCGCGGTGTCGGGCGCGTGAGCCTCCATCGCACCTGTGGTCCCTATTTGATTGCCATTGAACTCAATGTGGAGGGTGCAGACGGTCAAGCCACGGGGGCGGTCACTTTTGTTGAGGTTCGTGCCGTCCGGCGCGTGTGGCAAACATCCAGCGGTGTGGACGCGCCGACTCCCCCCGAGCTCTTGCCCAGGAGCCTCTTCAGCGAGATCATCTGGGATCTGCACCGCCTGGCGGCCTGAACACGGTCGCTCTCACCGCCTGCGTTGTCATCGCATCAGCCCAAGCACCCGGTTGGGTTGATGGGGGCAGGATAGGCGGCGAAGCTCGCCTTCCTGCCGGCCTGTGGTTTGGCAACGGCGTTGGTCCTCAACGTCAGGAGCCGCTGAAGGGGGTCGGGCTAGATTCTGTCTGACAATTGTCCCGTCGCCCGACGGCCCGATGATGCCGAACTCGTCGTCGCCAATGCTCAACGAACCCCCGGTTCGTCTGTGCTTGTCTCGACTATAGAGAATCTCAAGGTCTAAGAGATGTCACTTTCCAGTGTCCATCTCTTGAGAGTCACTGGCGTGACCCCAAGCCTTTCGCATCTCTCGACCTGAACTGCGATTTCTCGCCCTTGCAAGGCTCGTTTTAAACGGGACTCGGTCTATTGCCGCCCACCTTCGCCCCAAAACCAACCGTTGCCCCCAAAAAAGCCACCAAAACCAGCCGCCCACCCCCTTGGAAAGCCCCTGACCCTCCACCACCGCTCACAAAACCCATTGGAAAGCTCCACAAGGCGCAACTGTCTTCCAACCAGCCTCCAAAAAATGAACCAATTTCGACGAAATGCCCCACTCTGACCGGCGAAGCCAATAACCCATCCATCACAAATGCTATCAGGGAGCGAGCGACCGCACCACAAGGAAGCAAGCGCAGCGCCGCGACCGAACCACAAGCGCAGCGCAGCAAGCGCACCGAAAGGGCAGCCAAGCGCAGCGCGGCAACCGAACCGGCAAGCGGGGGGGCACCCCACCCACGATTCCACCGCTTGCACCCCACCCCCCCGCTCGCCTATGTTATGTGATGGGTTCTCGTACAAGATATTGATGGGTGTGGGATCATGCATACAAGAGCGGCGTTGTGGCTTTGGGCTGCGGGCGTGGGCGCGGTGGTGTTGGTTGTGGGGTCTGTGTCTGTGGTGCAGGCTCAGCCGCGCGTGGTCTGGGAGCAGGATGAAGACTGGTCTCAGGGGGTCTTTGAGCAGACCCGGACGCAGGGCAACCGGCTGGAGTTGGACGGGCAGGGCGGGCCTGTGCCGGACCGGTTGTACTACACCTTTGAAGAGGGGTCGGGGGACACGGTCCTGGATCGCTCTTCGAACGCGGACAAAGACGATGCGACCCTGGAGGGCAACTCGTCCTTTGTGGAAGGGGGGCGCTTTGGGGCGTATGCGTTTCGGTCTCCGCCCAACGCCGTCGACGAGGACCGTTTGCAGCTTCAGCAGCCGGTGTCGGACCTGGATATGGATGGGCCGTACACCTTTATGGCGTGGGTGAAGCAGCCGATCATTGGGGAGCAGGGGCTCTTGATGTTTGGGTCGTGCTGTGCGCCTCGGCAGGGTTATACGCTGACGGTGACCAGCAGCGGTCAGGTGCGCTTTTGGGGCGGCTCGGACAGGGACGACACCAACTACAACGCGTATTCGACCGGCAACGTCTTTGCGGACAATGAGTGGCACCATGTGGGTGCGCGCGTGAATCAGTCTTCGATCCAGGTGTTGATCGACGGCGAGGTCAGCGTGACCTTGAACCAGACCAACCTGCCGACCTCTCCGACCCAGGCCAACCCCAACGAGACCAACGCCCGTTATGCGCCTCAGATTGGGGGGCGCGGGGTGAGCTTTGGCAGCCGTGGCGAGACGCACTTTGATGAGGTGCGGGTGTATGGGCGCTATTTGGATGACGCCCAGTGGATGGAGGCGATGAACGCCACCCAGGATTACCCGGCGCTGGGGACGCACACCTCGGCGTGGCGCTCGGCCGATGGGTTGTCGCTGCTTTGGGATGCGCTGGAGGTGACCAGCAGCGTGCCGCTCAACACCTCGGCGACGGTGCTCATTGAGGTCAGCGACGATCAGGTCAATGTCCTGGGTTCCCAGCAGATTGAGTTGGGTTCTGGGGAGCAGAGCTACCCGTTGTCTTTGCCCGAGGCGCGCTTTGTGCGCGTGACGACGACGATGGTCTCGGATGAGAGCAACACGCCGACGATCAACCGCTATGAGCTGGTGGCGCTCAACCGCCCGCCGGTGTTGGCGCCGATCCCCGAGCTTGTGGTGGTCGAGGAACAGACGCTGGAGTTGACGCTTGAGGCGACCGACCCCGAGAACGATCCACTGCTCTTTGAGGCCCAGGACGTGCCCGAGGGTGCCGAGTTCAACCCCGCGACCCAGCTCTTTGCGTGGACACCTGCGCGGGGCGAAGCGGGCCGTTACGAGGTGACCTTTGAGGTCAGTGACCCTGGGGGGCTGAGCGATGGTCAGGTGGTGGTGATCATCGTCACGCCCTTTGATTCAGACGGCGACCGCGTGCCGGACGATGAAGACAACTGCCCGCTGACGCCCAACCCCGAACAGACCGACAACGACGATGATGGGGACGGCGACGTTTGTGACGACGACGATGACGAGGATGGGGTGCTGGATGAGGAGGACAACTGTCCTTTTGTGGCCAACGCCGGCCAACTCGACGAGGACGACAACAGTGTGGGCGACGCCTGTGAGGGCGATCTGGATGGGGACGGGGTGCTGGACGAGGAGGACAACTGCCCGGAAAACCCCAACGCAGACCAGCTCGACACCGATGAAGACGATGACGGCGATGTCTGTGATGGCGATGATGACGGCGATGAGGTCGATGATCTGGCCGACAACTGCCGCCTTGAGGCCAACGCGGACCAGCTCGACACCGACCAGGACACCTTTGGCGACGCTTGTGACGATGACGACGACAACGACTCCGTGCTCGACGTGGACGACAACTGCGTGGTCATTGGCAACTTTGATCAGGCCAACAACGACAACGACGACCTTGGCGATGTCTGCGATGACGATGACGACAACGACGAGGTGTTGGATGTCGATGACAACTGTGCGTTGATCCCCAACACGGACCAGGCCAACAACGATGGCGACGACTTTGGCGACATCTGCGATGACGACGACGACAACGACGCCGTGGATGATCTGAGCGACAACTGTCCTTTTGACGCCAACGGCGATCAGGCCGACAACGACGGCGATGATGTGGGCGATGTCTGCGACGACAACGACGACAACGATGCCGTCCCGGATGTCAATGACAACTGTCCTTTCAACCGCAACGATGATCAGGCCAACAATGATGGCGATGACTTTGGCGATGTTTGCGACGACGACGATGACAACGACTTTGTCGAGGACCTTGAGGACAACTGCCCTCTTGACGCCAACACCAACCAGGCCGACGCCGATCGCGATGGGGTGGGGGATGTCTGTGACTTTGACGCCGACAACGACGGGGTGCTGGACGACGAGGACAACTGCCAGGTGACGCCCAACCCCGAGCAGGACAACAACGACGAGGATGAGTTTGGGGACGCCTGCGACGACGACGACGACAATGATGGGGCCTTGGACCAGGACGACACCTGTCAGTTTGTGGCCAACCCCGACCCGGCCAACGTCGCCGATGACCTGCTGGGCGCCGCTTGCGACGATGACAGCGACAACGCCCCCGTGGTGGCCGACGAGGCCAACTGTCTGCTGACGCCCAACCCCGATCAGACCGACACCGACGGCGATGGCCAGGGCGACGCCTGCGACAATGACAGCGACAACGACGAGCTGCCCAACGAAGAGGATAACTGCCCCACGGTCGTCAACCCCGACCAGACCGACACCGATGAGGACGGTCAGGGCGACGCCTGTGACGACGACGATGACAACGATCTGACCTTTGACTTAAGCGACAACTGTCCGCTGGTGCGCAACTTCTCCCAGGCCGACCTTGATGGCGACGGGGTGGGCGACGCCTGCGACGACGACACCGACGGCGACGGGGTGGACGACGACGAGGACAACTGTCCCAGGCTGGCCATCGACGACCGGACCGACACCGATGAAGATGGCCTCGGCGACGCCTGTGACAGCGACATCGACGGCGACGGTCTGGAGAATGACGAAGACAACTGCCGCATTGCGCCCAACCCCGACCAGGACGACTTTGATGGCGACGGTGCAGGCGACGCCTGTGACGACGACAGCGACAACGATGGCATCTCGGACACCATCGACAACTGCCGTCTGGTCCCCAACGCGGACCAGCGTGACCTGGACCAGGACGGGCAAGGGGACATCTGTGAGGATGACCTCGATGGAGACACCGTGGTGGACGACCAGGACAACTGCCCGCTGCGGGCCAACCCCGAGCAGGCCGACCTCGACGGCGATGGTGATGGCGACGCTTGTGATCCCGACGACGACGGCGACGGTCTGGCCGACATCGAAGACAACTGCCCTGCGCAGGACAACGCCGGTCAGGAAGACGCCGACGGCGACGACGTGGGCGACGTCTGTGACAACGACGACGACAACGACTCGGTGTCCGATGAGGCCGACAACTGTCCTCTGACCCAGAACATCGACCAGGATGACCTGGACGACGATGGCATTGGGGATGCGTGCGACAACGATCGCGATGGAGACGGGGTCGGAGACGGCTTGGACAACTGCCCTGACATCCCCAACTCCAACCAGCGCGACAGCAACGGCGACCGCATCGGCGACGCCTGTCAGGGCGGCGGAGGCGGCGACAACGATGATGAAGACCCCGACGAGGACCCCGAAGGGCTCGGTGAGTTCTCGGTGGGCGGCGGCAACACCTGCTCGGTGGCCGGACACCAACCTTTGCCTGCCACCCCCGGTTGGCCCTGGCTGGTGGTGGGGCTGGGGATGTGCGCGGTGGCTTGGCGGCGACGCCAGCGCTGAACGCCCCACATCAAGGCCGCCGACGGGCGGCTGATCCCACTTTTGGGCGGCAATGAGTGCCGCCGCTGCACTGAACGCTTTCTTACCTATACTAAAAAAACGGCTTTCTTTGTGGACCAGCCGGGCCACAAAGCGTAGACTCATTTTGACCGGCATCGCTCCCAGATTACCCCGCGACCTCCCGTTTTTCTCTTCTGAGGCAAGACAGTCGAATCTAAAATGGCAGACGACGTTCCCCTTGTTCTCATCGTTGATGATGATCCACTGGCACTGAAAACCATGCGCGCGCACCTGCGCCCGGCGCCCTACCAGGTGCGCTGCGTGCAAAGCGGCGCGGCGGCCGTGGCGGCGGTCAAGGAGCGCATCCCCGATGTGGTCTTGATCGACATCTTGATGCCCGACATGGATGGGTTTGAGCTGTGCACGTTGCTGCGCCAGATGCCATCGTTGGAGCACATCCCGATTGTGATGGTCACTGCGTTGGCCTCTCGGGAGTGCGTGGTGCAAGGGCTCGACGCTGGGGCCGATGAGCTGCTGGTCAAGCCCGTCAACGGCGCAGAGCTGCGCGCCAGGCTCAAGAATCTGGTCAAGATCAAAGCCTATCATGATCTCCTCAAGGCCCAGCACCAGCAGGCCCTGCTTGATCTGGCACACACCCAGCAACTGCTCCAGCGCGCCGATCGTCTGGCCTTGATGGGCACCATGTTGGCCAGCGTCGGTCATGAACTCAACAACGCCGCCGCCATTTTGGACGCCTCGGTGCGCGCGATGGGGCGCGACTTGAGGGCAGGGCAGCAGGCCGATCTTGAGGATCTGCGCGCGCTTGAGCACGCCAGGAACCACGTGGTCTCCCATGGCCGCTCGTTGCAGCGCATGAGTCAGGTGCGCGATGACGCGGTCCACACCCTGGTCAGCCTTCAGAGCGTCGTGCGCAGCACGCTGGACATGTTCCAGGTCACCGGATATGCCCGCGACGTTGGTCTCCACGTCGATATGGGCGCAGAGGTCTTGTACGTCGATGGCATCCGCACCCAGCTTGAGCAGTGCCTGCTCAACCTGCTGCAAAACGCTTTTGACGCCTTTGATGGCCGCTATGAGGGGGCGACGATTTGGCTCCGTGTTGAGGTGCTCGATGGCGGGCGGCGCGCGCGGCTGACCATTGAAGACAACGGCGCTGGCATGACCCCCGAGGTTCAGGCGCGTCTTTTTGAGCCTTTCTTCACCACCAAATCCCCAGAGCGAGGCACGGGCCTGGGCATGGCAGTCGTGCGCCAGATCATTGAGTCGCACGGTGGGCAGATTGCCGTGGATACTGCGGTGAGCCGGGGAACACGGGTGCATGTCCTGGTGCCTACAACGGCGGCGCACCATGCCGCTGCGGCGCCTGCGGCGTCTTCGCCCAACCCGGGCTCTCAGCCTTGAGCCTGAAGACTAGCCCCTGGAGAGCGCTGGTGGCGCGGTTGGGTGGGGCGCCGTCGGAGCAAGAGCTGGTGCGGCGGTGTGCGCGCGCCGCGCTTGGGTTGCCGGGCGTTGAAACCGTTGCATTTTATCGGCGCCGTCCGGCTGGAGAAGCGCCATCTTTGGAGGTGGTCTTGGGCCGGCAAGGGGAGCCACACGCTGGGCTCACCCTGCCCAACCTCCTGCGGTGCGTTCAAGGTGTGGTGCAGCGCGGGCAGCCCCAGAGCCTTGGGGTGGAGGGTGACGCGCCGCTCCTGGGGGCGTGTTGGGTAGAGCCGGTGGGGCGGGGACAGCAGGTGTGGGGCGCTTTGCTCCTTGCGGCAGCGCCCCAGCAGCGGCTCGCCGATGGCATCGACCAGATGGCCGGTCTGCTGGCGGCCGCCGCCGATCAGCGTCGCCTCCACTTGCACGCAGCGCCAACGCCTGCCCCGTCGTCGTTGTCCTTCTTTGAGCGCGGCTCTGCGCGCCCCCAACTTATGGCGCGGATGGGGCACGAGCTGCGCAGCCCCTTGAACACCATTATGGGCATGACCGAGGCACTCCAGGAGCAGGTCTACGGTCCATTGAACCCGGACCAGCGGGAGGCGTTGGAGGCCGTCGGGCTCAGCAGCCGTCATTTGCTCAACATCGTCGAAGAGCTCCTTGAGTTGGGGCACCTCAGCTCGGGTCACATGCACCATGAGCCGGTGGCGGTCGAACTGGGCGGCGCCTGCGCTCAGGCCGCGATGTTGGTGCGTGCTGGACTGCAGACGGCAGCCTTGCTGCACGTGAACCTGCCCGATGAGCCCGTCTGGGTCATGGCCGACCCCAAGCGCCTGCGTCAGATCCTGCTGAACCTGCTTGAGAACGCCGTCAAGCACTGTTCAGGGCGCGTGGAGTTGAGCCTGCGCGTTGATGGCCACCGGGCCCACATTTGCGTGGACGACGATGGCCCGGGTGTCCCTGTCGAAGAACGCGCGTTGGTCTTTGAGCCCTTTCACCAGATCGTGCGGGATCGTCGCGGGGTGGGGCTTGGTTTGGCGCTGGTGTGGCGTCTGGTGGCGCTGCACAGTGGCCAGATCGAGCTGGGTGAGGCGCCCCTTGGGGGAGCACGGTTTGAAGTGAGCTTTCCCTGTCTTCAGCCATCCCACCGCCCCGAATTCAGCGACGACTGGACTGCGGTCCCAAGCAGGCCGCTGTTGTCGAGTCAAACGCCCGATTTGCGCCTCTACAGTCAGTGGCTTGACGCCCACGGCGTGCAAGCGCGCTTGATCCACCGCTGCGCGCTCAACACCGTCGAGGCCTTAAAGGCCGATCTGGTCGTTTGGGAGTCACTGCGGCGATCGCTGCCCGACGCCCACGGGCCTGGCTCACCGCACGATGAGTGGCAGATCTTGTCCGCGCGCCGTCCAATGTTGACCTTGACCCCCGAGCGCTCCTCGACCGCGACCCACCACCTGCAGACCCCAGTCACCCAAGGGGACTTCATCGCCGCCTGCAAGAGCGTTCTTGGCCCCGCCGCCCCATGGCCATGCGCCAGCGCCTGCGTCGTGACCGACGCCCCCTTGATCATGCTCCTGGGCCCTTTTGCCACGCACACCACCGACTTTCTCATGGCCCAGGGCTACTACCCACACGCCCACCCCCAGTTCCACACGGCGATCACCGCCGCCGCCGAACTTGGCCCCGACGCCATCATCCTCAACATCGGGGACAGGCCCCAGTTGA
>CAKZKQ010000438.1 GCA_937123825.1 uncultured Pseudomonadota bacterium | reverse complement strand
GAACGCGGTTGAAAAGACTCGCCAAGAAGCAGAAGCTAAAATAGAAGCCAAGAAAAAGGCCGCCGAGGAAAAGAAGGCTCGGAATACTGGCACTAAAAAACTAGCCACAAACCTTCAAGCTCTGACATCCCTCACCCGCGATAACCGTAAGAAGTTGATGAATCGTCTCCCAACCAACGGCCCCGAGAAGGTTTTGGCTAACGCTAAGAAGCTCAACCAGGAAAAGAAAAACTCAGAAAATCTCTTCAAACCAGCTCTTCATCCGCGTCGTGATCTTCTCATAGATCTTCTCCTCACGGATCTTAAACCGGCGCGTGGTGTCGTCCTTGGCCCCATGGAGCACCAGCCCGACGCCCGTCGAAAACTTGGGCCTGCGGATGTCATCGACCAGGCCCCCGACCCCTTCCGGGATCCCCCGACGAACGGGCATCCCCAGGACCTGCTCGGCCAACTCGGGCATGCCTTGGAGGCTGGTGGTGCCGCCAGTGATGACAACGCCGCTGGCGATCTGGTCTTCGTAGCCGCTGAGTTGAATTTCGCGGCCGACGAGGGCAAAAATCTCCTCGACGCGGGGCTCGATGATGTCACACAGGATGCGGCGCGGGAGCTTGCGTGCGGCGCGGCCACCGACGCTGGGAACCCGGATCATCTCGTCTTTGCCGGCCATGGAGACCAGGGCGCAGCCGTATTTCTGTTTGATCTCTTCGGCTTCGGCCATGGGGGTGCGCAGGCCGACGGCGGTGTCGTTGGTGAGGTGGTTGCCGCCCAGACTCAGGACGCTGGTGTGGACGATGGAGCCCTGGACAAAGATGGCAATGTCGGTGGTGCCGCCGCCGATGTCGACCACGGCGACGCCCAGGTCTTTTTCGTCGGCGGTCAGCACGGCTTCGGCGCTGGCGACCTGCTCCAGGACGATGTCGGTGACGTGCAGGCCGCAGCGCTGGGCGCACTTGACGATGTTCTGGGCGCTGGTGACGGCGCCGGTGACAATGTGGACCTTGGCTTCAAGGCGCACACCGCTCATGCCGACGGGGTCTTTGATGCCGGTCTGGCCATCGATGATGAACTCTTGGGGGATGACGTGGATGACTTCGCGGTCGAGCGGGATGGCCACGGCTTTGGCGGCGTCCACGACCCGGTCGATGTCTTCGGGGCTGACCTCTTCTTCTTTGATGGCCACCACGCCGTGGGAGTTGAAACCCTTGATGTGGCCCCCGGCGATGCCTGCGTAGACGGCGTTGACCTCGACGCCGGCCATGAACTCGGCCTCTTCAACGGCGCGCTTGATGGAGGTGACGGTGGAGTCGATGTTGATCACCACCCCTTTGCGCAGACCTTTGGAGGGGCTGGTGCCCACCCCGATGATGTCCACGCCGTCCTCGGTCACCTCTCCGATGATGCAACAGATTTTGGTGGTGCCGATGTCCAGCCCCACCACAAGCTCCTCTGCCCGACGCATCTTTGCCATTGTCACTCCCTCCATGGTCCCGGTTGCTCTGCGCGGCCCAGCATCCTTGCTCGCCGCGAACCATCCTTCAAAATCACTTCCAATACCGCCCCTTGAGGCGGCCCATTGACACAAAACCGGCAGGCCCACGCGCCCACCGACCCATGAAAACCTCGGCCCGCTCTAGGGCCTGTCGTCGCTGGCGCTGGCCAGCGGCGTCACCGCCACGTGACGCAGCGAGCGCTCCCCGTCGAGTCGAATCTGAGACACCTTCATGGAGCGCTGCTCCAAGGCGGCCAACACCTGCGCCAGCCGCTCCAGGCGTTCGGTGATCCGCCCTTCTCCAAGCGAGACCCGCACGCCCTGCGTTTCGGTCACCAGGGTGTAACCAAAGACCGGATCCACATCCACCTCGGCCAGCCGATCGTAACGATCGACGCCGACTTCGTCGTAGAGGCGCATGATCTTCATCGCGCCGACGATCATGTCGTGATCGCTGGCGGTGAGCGCCTCGGGGTTGTCCCCCAGACCGGTCACGACGGCCCCTTCGACGCCCTGTTCGCGCTCGAGCGGCTTAAACGGCACACCGTTGTTGTCCAGCAGCATCAGCTCGCCGATGAGCGCCAGGCCGCCAAGCTGACGCTCGGTGACGGTGACGGTGACGGTGCTGGGCAGCGAGCGGTCGACCCTGGCGCTGAGCACCCAGGGGACCTCGGCCTCGATCTGACGGGCGGCGTTGATGGGATCGATGGTGAAGATGTTGGTCTCTGGGCCTTCGTAACCCAGGGCCAGCAAGATGTCGTCGTCGAGGGCGTGATCGTTGCCCTCAATCTGAACGTTCTGAATGTGAAAGAGCGAGGAGCCCAGCGCGTAGCGCCAGCCCTTGTAGAGCATCAGCGGGACGCTGACCAGGACGGCCAGGAGCAGAATCCACGGGATGGCCTTGGCTGTGAACGAGCCTGTGGCCCCAATGCCGTCGGTGATGCGCTGGCGTATGGTGCGCTTGCGCCGGTTGACAGGGCTTTTCCTGCCTTTGTTGCGACCCAACATCGTCGCCGCCCCTCCATGGGCTGCTTGGAAGGCGAGCCTTTAAAGGCCGCCTTTGATGATCCTTTGGCCTCGATCCTTGAAGCCTTTGACCACCTTTGCCGCGCATGCCTCATGGGTTCAGGCGATGCGCGGTCACTCAAAGAGAACGTCCGCGTCGAGCTTGGCTTTGTTGAGCAACATCTGCGTGAAGTGCTCAAAACTGACCCCGGCCCCTTGTGCGATTTTAGGGACCAGGCTCGTTGCGGTCATCCCCGGGGTGGTGTTCACCTCAAGAAACCACGGACGATCCTCGAAATCAAGCATCAAATCCACCCTGGCCACCCCTCGGCACCCCACCACCTTGCCAGCAAGCTCGGCCTGACGGCGCACCTCGGCCTGAACCCGGTCGGGCAAAGAAGCCGGAAACTGGTACTCGGTCAGCGGATCGCCGTACTTGGCCGTGTAGTCGTAGAACCCGCGCCGAGCAATGATCTCCACGATGCCCATGACCTGATTGTCCATCAGCCCCACGGTCAACTCGCGCCCTTCGACCATCGCCTCGATCATCACCGGGCCGGGACACTTCAGCGAGCGCTCCAGCGCGCCGTAATAATCCTCGGGCCGCTCCACCAGCGTGACCCCCACGCTCGATCCGCCCAGCGCCGGCTTGACCACGCACGGCACCCGAGCATCCAATGAGGACTGAGAGAGGATGTGCTCGACTTGATCGCGCCTGAGCACCTCCCACTCGGGCGTCGAAACCCCAGCGGTGCGCCACAAGCGCTTGGTGGTGGACTTGTTCATCGCCACGGCGCAGGCATGCACCCCAGAGCCCGTGTAGGGCACCTGAAGACACTCCAACATCCCCTGCACCGAACCGTCTTCTCCCAAACCGCCGTGCAACGCCAGCAGCGCCACGTCGGGGGGAGACTGAGCCACCTGGAGCAGCCCCGCCCCCGTGGCGTCGATCAACTCCACGTTCTGGTACCCAAGGCGCAGCAGCGCATCGTAAAACGCCCTGCCCGTCTTCAGGCTCACATCTCGCTCGTCGCTCTCGCCGCCGTAAAGAATGGCCACGCGGGACGAGGCCCAACGGCCGGGCTCCACCATCGTCTCTCCGCTCATGCTCCTGCTCCTTGTTTGGCAGACGCCCTCACCCCAGCCAGCTCCAAGAGCCCCTGAGCCACCACATCGGCGGCCTCGGGCTTGCCAAGCTGGGCGGCGCGCTGCCCCATCCTGTCCAACGACGAGGGGTTGCGCACCAACCCCTCCAGCAGACGCTCAAGGCGCCCTGCGTTAAGCTCTTCTTCGCGCACCATCACCGCGGCCCCGCTCTGGACCACCGAGAGCGCGTTGGCCTCCTGATGATTGTCTGCCGCACCGGCAAAGGGAATCAACATCGAAGGCTGACCCAGCACCAACAACTCCGCCAGCGTGGTGGCGCCCGAGCGACAAATCACCAGATCGGCCCAGCCATAAGCCTTGGCCATGTCGTCGATGAACTCGACCACCTCGACCTCGCCGGCAAAACCCCGGTAATCGTCCCAGACCGGCTGGGCGCGATTGCGGCCAGCTTGATGACAGACCACCAGCTTGGTGGCGATCGCGTCGTCCATCTGCCGCAGCGCCCTGGGCAAACCCTTGTTGAGCGGCCCTGCCCCACCGCTGCCGCCTGTGATCAAAATACGAAACTCTTTGCCCCGATCGCGGCCTTCATCTTCGACATGCATCCCTGCACGGTCCAGGATCTCCTGGCGCAGCGGGTTGCCGACCAACTGGCACTTGTCGGCGGGCAGCGTGGCCGAACGGTCTGGCAGGCTCAAGTAACAGCGCCGCACCACCTTGCTCAGCAAGCGGTTGGTCATGCCGGGGTATGCGTTTTGTTCCAGCAGGACGGTGGGCTTGCCCATAAGGGCCGCCAGCATCGTCACCGGGCCTGCCGCGTAGCCGCCCACCGACACCACCACGTCGGGGCCAAAGCCCCACACAATGCCCAGCGCCTGCATCGCCGACAGCGGCAGCGTGCCCAGCCCCCTGGCCCAACCCAGCGCCCCCGAACCCTTCAGGTGGCGCACTGTCAGGGTCTTGAGCGCGTAGCCCATCTGGGGCAGCACCCGCGACTCAAGGCCGCGCTCGGTGCCCACAAAGAGCACCTCGGCCTGCGGAGAGGCGCGTTTGAGCGCCTGAGCCACGGCCACCGCCGGGAAAACGTGCCCTCCGGTGCCGCCGCCTGCCAGGATGATTCGAGGCGCTTTGGTTTTGCTCATCTCTTCCTCTTGTTCTCAGATCGCGCTGCACAATGTGAGCGCTGTCGTGTCGTTTGGCTTGGGGACACAAGGGATGATGGATGGGTGAGCGGCGAGGGTCAGGCCTGGGTGGGGGCTGCCGCCCCCTCTTGCCCCCGCTTTTTGGTGCCTCTGTGGACCTTTTGGGCGGCTTGAGAGGCCTCTTATGGGGGCCAGCCCCCAAACCCCCGCCAGGGGCGCGCCCCTGGACCTGCGGTCTTTCAGTGCTTGATCTTGCGGCGCCGGGCCGCTTGCTCACGCTTGGCCCGGCGCTCTTTCATGGCGCCGTGCTCGCGCGACTCCCGCGTCTCTTCCCAAGTGTCCTCGCGGGCTTGCGAGATGTTGAGCAAGATGCCCACCGCAAAGAGGCTGATCAGCGTTGAAGACCCACCGTAGCTCACAAAGGGCAACGTCAGCCCCTTGTTGGGCAACAAACCCGTGATGACGCAGAGGTTCACCGAGGCCTGCAACCCAAAAATCATCGTCAACCCAAAGGCCAGGTACATCCCGTACATCTCCTTGGCCCCGTAAGCGATCTTCAGGCCCCGGTAGAGCAGCATCACAAAAAGGACGCACACCAACGCCAGGCCCATCAGCCCCAACTCTTCAGCAATCGCTGTGCCAATGAAGTCGTTCCACAGCTCCGGCACGTAGCCAAGCTTGCCGTGACCGGCGCCCAGCCCCTTGCCAAACATCCCGCCCGAACCAATGGCCATCAACGATTGATTGATCTGGTATGAGATCCCTAGCGGGTCGGCGTCCGGGTCCAGGTAGGCCATCAAGCGGTCGCGCCTGTACTGGCTGCTCATGATGACCAGCGCCGCACCGCCAATGCCCATCACCACAAACATCGCGATGTAACCCACCCTGGCCCCCGCCACAAAGAGCATCGAGAAGACCAGCACCGAGCAAATCACCGTGGTCCCAAAGTCCGGCTGGGAGAGCAGCAGCAGCGCCGTGACGCCAAGGACAATCAAGTGGGGGATAAAACCAATCGAGAACTGGCGTATCTTGGCCGACTTCTTTTCGACCGAGTACGCCATGTACATCACCAGCGCCACCTTCAAAAACTCGGAGGGCTGCACCGACAAACCGCCCAGACTCAACCACCGCCGGGCGTCGTTGTGCGTGGCCCCAAACAAGAGGACCACCACCAGCGCCCCCAGCGCGATGCCAAGGATTGGGTACGTCAGGCGCTTGTACCAGCGGTAGTCGATGCGCATCGCCACCAACATCAGCCCCAGGCCCATGGCCACGTGGACCAACTGGCGCTTGAGGTACATCGTGTCGGTTTGGAAACGCAGCAACGTCTGGACCGAGCTGGCCGAGTAGACCATCACCAGGCCAAGCCCCACCAGCGCAATCACCACCGCCAGAAAAACCGCATCAAAGGGCCGTCCGTACTGCCCCAGCCCCTGCTCGGGCTTCAACACCGGCTCAACCTCGGCCACCTGGCCGGGGAACCTCAACATTCGACGCGCTGCCATGGTCCAACATCCCTGTTGTCGGGGCTCATCTTCGGCCCCGGGTCCGCAAGGTGCATCATGCACCCCGTTGATCGCCACTGGGGCGGCCTCCCTGGCCACCGGCGATCGTCTCTTAGCGCAGCTTCAGGCTCGCCAGCGCCACCAGCGCCAGCATGATCGCAATGATCCAAAACCTGACCACAATCTGGGGCTCTTTCCAGCCCTTGAGCTCAAAGTGGTGGTGGATGGGCGCCATCCGAAACACCCGGCGGCCAGTCAGCTTGTAGCTGGTGGTCTGCGTGATGACCGACACCGCCTCCGTCAGGAAGATGCCAAAGATGATCAAGCTGAGCAACTCATTCTTGGTCACCACCGCCATCATCCCCAGCGCGCCGCCAAGGCTCAGGCTGCCCACATCCCCCATGAAGATCTGCGCCGGGAAGGTGTTGTACCACAGGAAGCCAACCCCCGCGCCGCATATCGCGCCGCAGAATATCGACAACTCCTCCACCCCCTCGACCTTGGGAATCCCCAGGTAAGCAGCAATGTCAAACGAGCGCAGCACCCGCTCCCCTTCCACGATCTCGTAGTACGACAACTGGGTCGAAACCGCGTAGGCCAGAATCAAGAACGTCCCCGAGGCCACAATCACCGGCCCAATCGCCAACCCATCGAGCCCGTCGGTGAGGTTGACGGCGTTGCTCGTCCCCACCACCACGATGGACGCAAACGGGATGTACATCCACCACTGCAACTCAAAGGAGGCCTTCTTGGTGCTCACAAAAGGCAGGTAGAACTCGGTGCTGTACCCCACCCCGTCGTAGAAAAAGAGGAAGCCCAGCGCCACAAACGCCATCGTAAACTGCAACAGCAGCTTGTACTTGCCCCTTAGCCCCTTGGTGTTCTTGCCCTGGATCTTCAGGTAGTCATCAATGAAGCCCACCACGCCGTAGCCGACCGTGATCGCCAACACCAGCCATATGTAGGGGTTGGTCAAGTCGGTCCACAGTACCGTCGGGATGACCAACGCAAAGAGGATCAAGCTGCCGCCCATCGTGGGGGTGCCCTTCTTGGAGAAGTGCGTCGATGGACCGTCATCCCGGACCACCTGCCCGATCTGGTGCAGTTGCAACCGCTTGATGAACCACGGGTAGAGGACAAAACTGATGAAGAGCGCCGTCAGAGTCGCCGCCACGATCCGGAACGAGACGTACCGGAAGACGTTGAGCGCACCGACGGTGTCACGAAGATAGAAAAACAGATGGAAGAGCATCAGCCAGCTCCCTGGATCAGCGCCTCGACGATCCGCTCCATGCGCATGCCTCGGCTACCTTTGACCAGCACCAACGCAGACGACGCACCCGAAACGGCCCCTTTGACCGCTGCAGCCACATCGGCCACTGCCGACTGGTCCTGTCCATCGATGTGGGTCACTTTGTCAAGCGCAATATGACCAGCCTCCTTGGCACCGAGGCCGATCGACTCGGCAAGGTCACCAAAGGTGATCAACGCACCCAATTGAGAAACGGCGTCCACCGCGCCCACCTCCTTGTGCAGCGCGCGGGCCTGCTGGCCCAACTCAAACATATCCCCGAGGACCGCCACAGCCACCGCGCCGCGACGCGATGCCTGCTCCACCAACACCCCAAGGCCCGCTTCCATCGAACCAGGGTTGGCGTTGTAACAGTCGTCGAGCACCTCCAGCTTCCCCGTGCCGTACCGCTGCGCATCACCGACGCGCAAAACCAGCCGCCCCGAGGGCAACTCCAGCGCGCTTCGCAAATCGAGCCCAGCCTCCTGCTGGTCGCGCCCTTGCACGACCCCGAGCCTGTCACCGATCGCCGCCGCCGCCAGCAACGCCGCGCTGAGGTTGGCGCCGTTGTGCGCCCCCATCAAACCCGACACCACAGACCAACGTCCTGCGCCAGAAGTGTTCGCCACCCCCAACTTACCCCACCGATCCCCGCTGTCAAACCACCGGGCCTCGATGACCACCTCTTCATGCTCACCCACAAGCGCACTGGAGACCACACTGGCCCCCACCGACAGGCGCCCCTGACCCCACTCCCCATCGACCTGTCCAAAGACGGCCACACGGGCATGCTCAGGGATTTTCTCAAGCACTTTCTCAAGCAACTTTGAGGGCACCACGGCCACCTGCTCAGCGGCCATGCCCTCAAAAATCTCGCTCTTGGCCTTCAACACCCCTTCAATGCTGCCAAGCCCCTCAAGATGAGCCGCCGCCACCCCCGTCAGCACCCTGACCTCGGGCTCGACAATCTCCACCAGGCGCGAAATCTCGCCGTAGGCGTTCATCCCCATCTCAGAAATCAGCACATCGTGCCCCCAACGCAGCCCAAAGACCGTCTGGGGCACCCCAATGAGGTTGTTGTGGTTGCCAGGATTGCGGTGCACGCGCTCAGACCCAAGGCCCAACCACGCCAAACACAGCGCCGAGGCCAGCTCTTTGGTCGTCGTCTTGCCGTTGCTCCCCGTGATCCCCACCGCCGTAAACCAGGGCTTGACCGCGCGCAGACGCGCCAGCACCACCGAGGCCAAATCCCCCAGCGCCACCAACGTATCGTCCACCTCCAACGTCACCCCTTCTACACCGGCCCCAGACCACGCCTCAGCGGCCAACCGGGACCCTTCAGCCCCCTCAACCACCAACGCCTGGGCCCCTGCTGCGACCGCCTGAGACAAAAACCGGTGCCCATCAAAGCGCTCGCCGCGCAGCGCCACAAAAATCGCCCCCGGCACCATCGCGCGGCTGTCGCTCGACACCCCGGCGTTGATCCCGCGCCACTGCTCCGGCACCGTCCCCGTCACGCGGGCCTTGCAACCGCCAGCGAGCGCCTCAAGCGGGATGGTCTCAATCACCGGCCGCCCTGACGGACCGCCAAGGGCAAGCCTCGACTGCTCCACGTCGGACATCGCGTACCGATGCCCCTCGACCTCCTGATAGGTCTCGTGGCCTTTTCCGGCCACCAACACCACATCATCGTCGCCGGCAAGCCCAACCGCAGCCGCAATCGCCTCAGGGCGCTCCACAAGGCGCAGTACACCGCCGCCAGCCCCTCCGGCCGTCCACCCCACACTGGGGCCCACAGCGTCGGATCCAGCCAACATGTCGTCCAAAATCGCGTCCGGGTCTTCGCCCCTGGGGTTGTCGCTGGTGGCGATCAACAACTCACCGGCATCCAAAGCCGCCTTGGCCATCAACGGGCGCTTTGAGCGGTCTCGATCCCCACCGCAACCCAGCACCGTCAACAACCGCCCCTGCGTCAACGGCCTGAGGCTCTCCAGCGCGCGGGCCACCGCATCGGGCGTGTGGGCATAGTCCACCACCACCAACGGCCCCTGACCCTCCTCATCGGGGATCACGCGCTCCAAGCGCCCCGGCACCCCGGCCACATTGCCCAGCCCCCTGGCGATGGCCTCATCGGCAATCCCCAACGCGCGGGCCACGGCCACCGCAGCGGTGACGTTTTCCACGTTCACCACACCCAGCATCCCCGTGCGGACCTCCAGCGGACCATGACCGGCGCCCTCAAACGACACCGTCGTCCCCTGCCCGTCCATCTGTGCCTTGGCCACACCCATCACCTGGGCGCTGGCTTGAGCCCCTGGACGGCCATCGAAACGCAGCACGCGGGTGCAACCCTCATCAACGGCGCCAAGCATTTGCGCCCCTGCCGCATCGCCCACATGGATGACCGCCTGGACATCCTGACCGAGCGTCCTGGCGCTGTAGGGCAACACGTGGGAAAAGAGGCGGCTTTTGGCCTCGGCGTAGGCCTCCATCGTCCCGTGAAAATCCAGATGGTCCTGGCTGAGGTTCAAAAACGCCCCCACTTTGAGCGCCAAACCATCCACGCGGTGGGTCACCAGACCGTGGGACGAGACCTCCATAAAGACCACATCCACCCCGGCGTCGCGCATCTGGGCCAAGAGAGACTGCAACTCAAACGCCCCAGGCGTGGTGTTGAGCCCCTTGATGACCTTGCCCGCAAAGCTGTAGTGGATGGTGCCAATGACCCCGGGGCTCATCCCGGCGGCCAACGCAATCTTCTCAAGCAACCACGTCGTGGTCGTCTTGCCGTTGGTCCCCGTCAGCCCCACCACGGTCAAATCCCTGGATGGGTGGCCAAAAAAGGCCCCCGCAGCGTGGGGCAAGGCCTGACGCGTGTCATCCACCCGCACCACGGGCACACCCCCGACGTCCCCCTGCCAATCTCGGTCCACCATCAATGCGCTGGCGCCTGCCCCCAGGGCTCGCTCAATAAAGCGATGGCCATCGACCGCAGCGCCGCGCACCGCCACAAAGAGCGCCCCGGGACCCACCTTTCGGGAATCGACCTCCACAGCGGCCAGGCTCACCTGCGCCGCCCCCTGAAGGCTCGCCTGGAAGCCCACGGCCTCCAGCGCCTCGACAAGCTGTCCCACCGACAGACCCTTCATCCAGCACTCCTCTAACTTTTTGGATTCAAGACTGCTGTGGTCGGCATCCACAGCATCAAAAGCCCCATCCAGCATGGGGCATCAAGAGGGCTCAGGGCGAGCCGTCGTTGCGGGAGAATTCCAACCAGACGGTGGTGCCTTCGTTGACAAAGACGCCGGGGCCGGGCCACTGGCGACGCACGCGCCCGGTGCCGCTGGTTTTGATGGCGTGGCCATGCTCGCGGCTAAGCGAGAGCGCCTGACGCACCGAGAGGTTGATGTAGGACGGCATTGGGGTCGCTTGCCCCACGTCCACAGCGGCCAGCGCCACCCCATTTTCAAAGCTGGGGGGCGTCTTGGACAAGTCCTCGGGCTGCAAGCCCAGGCGACGCCCTGCGGCGGCCTGCTGGGCTTCGCCGTCGGCCTTCTTGCGGCGCTTGTAGGCCCGCACCGCTTTTGCGTCGGGGGCCACACCAAGCATGGGCAGCGCCTGAGACACCACGCGGGAGAAGACCGGCGCGGCGACCTTACCGCCGTAGTAGGACTGACCGCGGTAGTCGCGCTCGATGTTGACGATGACGGTGATGACCAGCTCGGGGCGGTCGGCGGGGGCAAAGCCCACAAAGGAGGCCGTCCACAGACGGTTGCTGTAGCGGCGCGTGCGCGGATCGACCTTGCGGGCAGTCCCGGTCTTGCCGGCGACCTTGTAGAAGGCTGTGGCGGCCTGGGTCCCGGTGCCGCCGTCTTCGACGACGCTCATGAGCGCCTCGGTGGTCTGCGAGCAGGTCTGGGGGCTGAGGATGCGGCGGCGCGCCTCGGCAGGAAAGGCCTCCACGACCTTGCCGTCGCGGTCGAGGACCTCTTTGACAAGGCGCGGCTTCATCAAAACACCGCCGTTGGCGATGGCGCCCAGCGCCATGTTCATTTGGAGGTTGGTGACGGTCAGACCGTGGCCAAAGGCAACGTTGGCCAGGGTGACTTCGGGCCACTTGGAGGGGTCACGCACACGGCCTTTGCGCTCGCTGAGGCCCACGCCGGTGGAGGAGCCAAAGCCAAACTCTTTGATGTAGTGCCCAAAGCGCTCGCGCTCCAGGAGCTTGGCCAGGCGGTAGGAGCCGACGTTGGAGGAATGCTTGATGACGTCGCGGACGCTCAGGCGCCGGGCGCTATGGGTGTCGGTGATGACGTCGTCGCCAAAGCGGATTTTACCGCCGTTGACCTCGACCACGGAGTCGAGCGTGACGAGTTTGTCTTCAAGGGCTGAGGCGACCACAAAGGACTTGAAGGTACTGCCGGGCTCAAAGCTGTCGCGCAGGGCCTGGTTGCGCCAGTCGGCGGGCTTGTGGTCATTGATGCGGTTGGGGTTGAACGACGGGTAGGAGACCATCGCCAGGACGTCCCCCGAGCGAGGGTCCGAAACCACCACCGAGCCGCTCTTGGCGCCCGAAGAGCGGATGGCCTGGGCCAACTCGGTCTCCACAATGTACTGAAGGCGTTCATCGAGGGTGAGGACAATGGAGCGGCCTTCAAGCTCGGTGAAGCTTGGCGCCTGACCCAGATAAATCCTGCGGCCGCGGGCGTCGCTGGTCACATCAAGGGTGTATTCGCCGCCCTCCAGCACGTCGTTGAACGGGCGCTCCAGGCCTTCGAGCCCCTTGTACTTGTCGCCGCCAACAAAGCCCAGCACGTGCCCCGCGCGGTCTTTGTGGGGGTAGTAGCGCTGGCTCTCGCTGGTCAGCCCCATGCCGGGGACCTTGAGTTCCATCACTTTGCGGGCCAGAGCCGGGGCGACACGGCGAGCAACCCAGGCAAACTGACGCTTGCGGTTCTTGAGGCGTTTGAGGACCACGCCCCGGTTCATCGAATCCCCCAAAATGGCATAAAGCTCGTCGGTGAGTGCCTCGGGGTCTTTGACAAAGCGGGGGTTGGCGTAGATGGACTTGACCTCGACCGAGGCGGCCAGCTCGACGCCGTTGCGGTCCAGAATGGAGCCGCGCCGGGCGCTGAGCTTCATCTCGCGGCTGATCTGGCGAGAACTGCGGGCCTCCATCTCGGCGCCCTGGACGTATTGGAGTTGGTGTCCGCGCCAGACGACCCCGACCAAGAGCATGATCAAGAGGCCCAGGAGCATCGCCATGCGGATCTGAACCCAGGTAAAGCGCGAGTATTTTTGCCAGAAACGCAGACGCCCGGCCTTCTTTGCCTTGGCGCTGCTCTTTTCTTTGCCCTGACGTCTGGACATCTTCCCCCTCCGTGGTGGTGGTCCGGGTCATGCGGGGCCTGTCTTTGGCCTGCGCCCTGGTGCCTCCTGGCATGGCGCGGGGCCAAAAAACCCTCTCCCGTGTCGTGCGCGTGCTCGGTTCAGCTATGGCTGACGGGCAGCGGTCTTGACGGGATCAACGGTAATAATCTGATCGGGTCTGAAAGGATGAAGGTCGAGCGAATCCCGCGCCACCTGCTCAAGGCGCTCGGTGCGGGTGCTGACGGCGGCCTCGATGCCAAGTCGCTCGCGCTCTTCAAGGAGCATGCGGCGCTCTTTGGTCAGCGCCGTCATCTTGTACCCAAGCTCTACGATCCGCACCCGGTGCCAGACCTGCAAGAGCAGAACACTGACCACCAGGCCGGTAATAAGAAGGGTCACCAGGACCACAAGGGGGCCCTGCTGCCACGGGGTCAGTTGGACCTGACCCTGGGGGCTGTCTTCGTTCACATCCATGTCAACACCTCCATGGCATTCCTTTGCCACTATGGAAGTCATATCACAAACGCTCGGCCACGCGTAGCTTTGCGGACCTCGAACGCGGGTTTGCGTCCACTTCGGCTTGTGATGGCCGAATCATTTTGCCCAGTGTCTTGATCTCGGGCGCCTTGCCGCAGGCACAAATCGGCAAGCCAGGCGGGCAGGTGCAGGGATTGACCAGGGCCCGCAGGCCTTGCTTGACGATCCTGTCCTCAAGGGAGTGGAAGCTGATGAAGGCCGCGCGCCCGCCGGGGGCCAGAACGCGTCCAAGATCGCCCACAAGCTCCTCCAGACCGCCCAACTCGTCGTTGGCGGCGATCCGCAGCCCTTGAAAGACCTGCGTGGCGGGGTGAATCCGCTCTTTGTGCCGCCGGGGGCCGCAGAGCGCGGCCAACTGGGCGGTCGTCTCAAGCTGCCCCGCCTGACGCGCCTCCTTGATCCGACGCGCCATTCGGCCTGCGCCGCGGACCTCGCCGTAGCGCCCCAAAATGGTGGCCAGACCCTTGATGTCGGTGCGATCGATCAACTCGGCAACGGTCTGGGCGTCGGGGCCCATGCGCATGTCGAGCGGACCGTCGTTCTGAAAGGAGAAGCCGCGCTCTGGGGTGTCAAGCTGGTGCGAGGATACACCGGCGTCGACCAGGACGCCGTTGACCGGCGGCCACTGGCGCGCTTCAAGAACATCGGCCAGATGGCGGTAGTTGGACTGGACCAGTTCGACCTGATCGCCAAACTCTTCAAGGCGAGCGGCGGCGGCGGCCAGTGCTTCGGGGTCGCGGTCAAAGCCGATGAGCTTGATCTTGACGCCGCGCTCGGCGGCAGCCTGGAGCAAGAGCCTGGAGTGGCCAGCGCCGCCCAGCGTGCCGTCGACAAAAACGCCCCCGTTCCAGGGCTCAAGCGCCTCGATGACCTCATTGGCCATCACCGAAATGTGATGAAAACCCGACACGTCGCCCACACCCAGCATCAATTATAAAAACAACAAGGCAAGCCCCCAGCCTTCCATGGCTGATGGGCTCACCGTCGATATCTTTTGAAGGAGGATGATGTCAAACATCAAATGGGGTGGGGATGGCCTCGGTCTTGCCGAGGGACGCCCTGAACGTTCGCCAGAAGCTCCTACTGTGCTCTCGCCTTCCCTAGCTCTCGCACGATAGAATCAGGCCTGCTTCCTCCATCCCCTCAATCGGCGACCCGGCGCCCCGACAATGGCCTTCGTCCTTGAAAGCCTCACACATTGGCCATCCTGGCCGTGTGTCGCGAGCGTCGTCACTCGGGTCAAAGTGGCAAGGGTTCAAAGAAACCCCTCTAAATGGCGACTTCATGCGCCTTTGCACCACAACCCCGCACGGCTGCAGCACATCCACCGTCCCTGGCAGGTTTTATCAAGGCCAATTCAACCCTTGAACCCTTACCACAAAGACCCGAACCCCGGTCCCCTTCCCTGGTGACCAGTCGCGCTTGCGCCAACCAACGCGTCCTGCCCTTGCCCTGACTCCCCGTGCCTTCCTGGCGTATTGGGTGCAGCGGCCGCAGACGTTGGCGGTGCGTGGAACCTTAAAAGTGGTGACACCCCGTTGCATTTTGGGCAGCCGGGAGCGGTCTTCCTGACCTTTGCACCCCATCCTGGGGCTCCCCTGCGAAATGGTTCGCATTAAGTCTCCTTCCTGGAGACAGATCGCGACCCACACCACCCGATGCATTCCGAGGGCCAACGCCACTCTTCGAGCTCCGAGGGCGGTTTAAAGTGGGTTGCGGTGCGACACCGTACCCTGCTTCCAACCACCGACATGAACGCATACTAGAAGGGGCCCACGGGGGGCGTCAAGAAGTTTTCAGGCTACTAAAAGGCCACCGACGCCCACTACGACAGCTTCTCCACAAACCACCACACCATGCACTTATATAAGTACAAAAGGTAGCAACGATCCATCTATATACCCCTGCGATGACGCTGGAAGCCGTGAACCACGGCACCGAACCGACATCCACCGCAACGACCCGCACCCTGCTGCACGCCCTGCATCAGGGCCACAAAAAACTTGAAAAAAATTTCGCCGCCGCGCACCTCACCGCCTCCACAAAAGGCTTTCCATCCCTTCTTCACCACACCACTTCCATAAGTAGAACAGGGATAAAAACATGACCTTAAACCTTGAGTCTTCCCTAAGCAGGAACCCTCAACAAAGCTAAACCATTGAAAAC
Source organism: uncultured Pseudomonadota bacterium (assembly GCA_937123825.1). Lineage (GTDB taxonomy): Bacteria > Myxococcota_A > Bradymonadia > Bradymonadales > CAKZKQ01. Next base: position 6,731 of record CAKZKQ010000438.1, on the reverse strand, counting down.
ACTCAAGAAACCCAAAAGAAAAGGCCGGAAGGTTACCCTCCCGGCCCAAAACTCACAGATAGAAGCGTAATGCCACGCCAAGCTCGACCTGACCCGGATCGACCTGATCCATGGGGTCTGGGATTCCTTGCTCGTTCTGCAGTGAGTCTCGCAGGCGCTTATTGAAGTGCCCCACCCCCGGGACATGCCAATAAGCGTCCACCCCCAACGCCCAATGGCCCACAATGATGACCTCCATCCCTGCACCCACACGGTACACCGTCGAAGGCCCCTCCGGATTGACCAGGTCACCAAAACGGTCGCTGGCCAACCCCGCCCCCAGGTAGAAGTCAAAGTAGCGGTAGTTCATCAGGTGCAGCTGCCCCGTCAGGCGCAGCGGCGTTCGATAAATGTCCTGCGAGAGCTTGGACGACATCGGCGCGTACTCAAACTCCGCCCCAAAGAGGTAGAGCAGCTCCGCACGCAGACCCATCCCAAAGAGATAGTTCTCGCCGGCCTGCTCCGAAGGCCCCTGGTACACCATCTTCCCCGACAGCCCCAACGTGGCCCAACTGTCCGAGTCCGCGTGCGCAGACGACGGCGCCGCGCACAAAGACCACGCCGCCGCACAACTCGCCAGCACCACCGCCGCCAAACGGCCTCCTGGCCTCTTCTTGTCCATCGACTCACCCTCCAGCAAGCAGCCACAAGCCCAAAGCCGCCACACAAGCACGACTCTGGCCTTGTCTTGGACACTGCACGCTTGCCAGATCACACACCCCATACCTCTATAAAGAAGAAAGGGCGCGCCCACCGACCAGGGCCAAGACTCATGTGCATCGACCACCACCGCAGCAAACTTTAAAAAAATCCCACACCACCTGCTCAAACCCATCCCCCGCCCAAACACCACCGACCTCTTTTGGCAAAAGACATCGCTCGCGCGGGAAAACGCGCTTGAAAAGAGGGCGCTGCAGCGGCGAGCAAGTTTGCAAACGCGCCCTGGCCTTGATTCCACCGCACAGCCGTGTTAGGTACTGCCCCCCGCGTCACACGCGCGCTCATAAGTGCATCGCCCCACACACCTGAGGCCGCACAGGGCGCCCCTGGGCGCGATATCTTTGCAAATCCGAGTGTCCTGTTGACTGAATACAAATGAGGAGCTGAATCATGACCGAAATCAACGACACCCCCGCCGTCGAAGAAGCCCCCGCTGTCGAAGAAGCCCCCGCCGCCGAAGAAAAAGAGTACAGCGGCCGCAAGATCATGTGCTTTGTCAGCAAGCAGATGGTGCCGATCGAAGACACCGTCGAGGTCGAGTACTCCACCGGTAAGTCCTACCGCGTGATGGAAAAATACATCCGCTACGAGCACTGATACCGACCCCCATGGCCAGCAAGCGTCCCCAAAAACGCCGCAAGGCAGCCGCCGCAACACCAAAGGCTCCCAGCAAACCCGCCAAGGAGCCCGGCGGCAACCCCTCCAAAGAGGACGCCTCTGCCTCCCCCACCCCCTCTGATGACGCCCGGCAACCCGACGCCCTTGAACTTCTTGGCGTCGGGCTGGACCAGCGCGACAGTGTCCACGTCCATCAACTCAACGACGGACTGCGTGCCTTTGAGGCCGGACAATACCAACGCGCTCGCCAGCTCCTGCAACCCCTGACGCAGGGCCCCGACAAAGTCCCCGAGCCCATCCAAAACGCCGCCAGACAACTCATCGACGCCATGAGCATCGACAAACGCACGTTGATCTTTGCGGCGTTCTGTCTGATCTTCTTCAGTGTCGTGCTCATACTGGTCTACTGACCACCGCACACCACCACACAGACAGACACAACCAGGCACGCCAACCATGCGCCGCCATACCCACACCACCGCCGCACTCATGCTCGCCGTCGCGCTGACCACGCTGGGCCTCACCGCCGCGTGCAGCAAACCCGAGGACGGCCTTGGCAAGAGCATCTCCCTGCTCGAAACCACCCTCCTCTATCGAGACATGGACGGGCTGTGGAAACTCCACGTCGCCAGCGTCGGCCAGGACCCCCTGTGCTCACCCCAGGGACAGGAACTCTTTGCCCGCGCCGCCAAAGAGACCAACCCCACCGCCTGCAAACAAGCCAGCGCCGTCCTGGCCACCCCGCAAAGCAAGGAACTCGACTCCGAGGCGCTCATGCTCCTCGACCTCATCGACTTCCATTGCACCCACCCCAACGCGCCGTGCACCGACTTTGCCCGGCGCCGCTTTGAACAACAAACCAAGACCTCCAGGCTCTGGGCGCGCCCCATCAAAGCCCTCGGCGTCCACCGCACACAGGTCGACGGCGACACCGCCACCACCTACGTCGAGATCACCTACGAGGACGATCAAAGCACCGACCGGGCCACGCTGCGCTGGCGCCGCCACGGCCAGCGCTGGCTGCTGACCTCATACCCCTGATCGGGCTGACCTTTGGGGGCTGGCGAAGAAAGACCGACGCCGACTGCCAGCGGGTCGAGACGGGCCGCCTTTTTGAAAGCGCCCCTTAACCAAACCCCAGACAATGTGGTAGAGAGTTCATCAACACGAAACACCCAACCGTGCCAGTCGCCAGGACATCAAGGCGCCGCCACGCGCGGTGACTTTACGCCAGCCCTGCCAACCCCGAAGGCCCCACGCTCAGCACCTTCTGGACTGACCATGAACGACCACAACAACGATCTCGCCGCTCAGGACGCCACAGCGCGCGCCAGACGCCTCATTGGCTTCTTTGACCACCCAGAACGCGTTCAACGCCACCGCGCCCTGGAGCAGGTCATTCAGATGGGACACCTGGCCGTCCCTGCGCTCATCGAAACGCTGCGCGCCCCTGAAAAACGCCGCCGCGCCGGTTCGCTGCGCGCCCTGGCCCACATGGGACCGCCCGCCGCGCTGCCTGCGCTGATGGATTACGTCGACACACACACCACCGAGATCGGCGACAACCGCGCCTTTGCCATGCAAGGCGTCTCCCAGGCCACCTCCCCCGACATCCGGGACCCACACAGGCTCTTTGCCTTTCTCCAACGCCACACCAACGACGCCGACCACTTTGTGCGCGCCTTCACCTACGAGGCGCTCGGCCGCCTGGGCGACCCACGGGCGCTGGGGCTGGTCCAGCGCGGCGCCCGAGACAAAGAGCCCTTCGTGGCTGAAAAGGCCTCCGCCGCCGCCGCGCTGCTCCAAATCGCCCCCATCCCCACCGCCGTCGCCGCCGACGCCCTCATGAGCATGGACGAGGTCGGTTTTGCCCTCCAATCGGGCCAGGCCGAGCGGCGCAACATGGGCATGGATGAGCTCACCCGGCGCGCCGCCGAAGGCCAGAGCGTCGACCAACTCCTCATCCGCCTGCTGACTGGCCCCAACCGCCTTGGCAGACAATCGGCCATGGAAGCCTTCGCGCGCCTGCGACAGCCCCAACACCTGCCGCTGGTGGCCCAGAACATCCTCAACACCACCCACGACGACGACCTGCTTACGCGCGCACTCAGGGCGCTGGCCGCCTACGGCCCCACCGCCTGCGCCCAGCGCCTGCCCGCAGAGCAACGCCACGACCTGCTGCGGCGGATCAAAGGCCTCCTGTCGTCCCCCGACGTCTTTGTCCGCGCCGCCGCCGTCGCCGCCAGCGGCTCGTTGCCCGGTCAACCCTCTGTCGAGCTGCTTCTGCGCGCCGTCCATGACCAGAACGCCTGGGTCCGCGAGGACGCCACCGACGCCCTCGTCCGCCACGCAGGCCCGGACCTGGCCCCCTACATCGACAAGCTGGCCCGGCTGACCACCCACGCCCTGACCGACATGGAGGGCCACACCACCGCCACCGGCGGTGACGGCGCGGGCTCAGACAATGATCTAGAGCGCTTCCAAAGCCGCCTGCTCGACATCCTCATCGAGACCACCGCCGCAGCCCCCCTGCCCCGAGACAGCGACGGACTGCTCCAAGCAGGACTCGCGGCGCTGGGCGGCACCAGGGCGCGGCTGCGCCTCAAAGGCCTCGATCTGCTGACCGAGTTGGCCGACGCGGGCCTGCGCCCCAGGTTTGCCAGCGGAGAGATCCGCGTGGTCGCTTCGGCGCTGACCAGCTCGCGCCCCGCCGTCGTGCGCCAGGGCATCCGGCTGCTGGCCGATTGGCTGCCCAAAAACAATGGCGAAGCCACCGCCAGCATCGTCCACGCGCTGAGGCAAGGCGATGAAGCCGCCGCCCTGGAGTTGATACCGTTGCTGGCCACCGCCGGAGACATCGAAGCCCGTCAAGTCCTGCGCGCCCTGTCGCGCAACGACAACCCCACCGTCGCCCGCGCCGCCCAGGACGCCATGACCAGCGGCTGGTAAAGGCCAAAAGCACGATGCACCAACACACGCACACCGCACTCGGCCCCCGAGACACCGGCCCGCAGCACCCCCAAGCGACGCCCCCCGAACGCCGCGCTATCGCGCAGCGCCTGGGCGCCTGGCTCGTCGCGTTGGCCATCGTCCTGGCCCCCAGCCTGAGCGCGGCTGAAAGCGGCATGGAGATGTTGGGCCTTGGCGACCTGACCCAAGAAGAGCCCAAACACGACGAGGCCTCCAAAGAACCCAGCATCCGCCTTTTCCCCGACAAGCTCGAATGGCCACAACACGACTCCGACCTCTCGGAGGACTCCTGGCAGACCTTCTTCAAGCGCCAACCGCTGGGGTTTGACGCCATGACCATCCAGACGCTGCCCGACCGCGTCTGGGATCTGGGTGAGCCGCTGTGGGGAAAATGGGGGGCCGACCCGTGGGACGCCATTTTGTGGAGCCTGGCGCCCGTTTTGGCGCTTTTGGGGCTCATCATCCTCTTTTTCTTTCTGGAGATGCGCTTCAAGCACCTGAGCAAAGACTTTGAGGAAAAGCTCAGCGCCTGGCTGCCCGATTGGCTCAAGCGCCTGGGCTTGTCCGCTGGGAAAATCCTGGGGCTCATCTGGCCGGTCATCGTCTTCCAGGTCCTGGTCTACATCGGGGTGGCCTTCTTCCGCGCCGAAGAAAGCCACTGGGCACAGGTCTTGACGGACTCCATCTGGCTCTTTCTGGCCTACCGCGCGGCGCTGGGGCTGGTGCGAGAGCTGCTGGGCTCGTCCGTGTGGCTGGACATCGAACCCGACTCGGTCCGCCGCCTGAAGCTCTTTGTCATCTGGATTTTGCGCATCGCGCTGGTCTTCCAGGCCGCGCTGATCGTCGTGCGCACCTTCAAGGTCGGCCAGGACGTAGAGGCCCTCATCTGGTTCTGTTTCCAGGTCCTGCTGCTGGTCATCTCGGTCTTCCTCATTGGCCTCAAGCGCGAGATCTTCATGCTCCTGCCCCAACCGGCAGGCGAACCCATCTGGGGCCCCATCCACGCCCGCATCAACCGCCACTACCGCACCGTCCTGGCGGTCACGCTCGGCCTCCAGGCCATGTGGCTCATCGGCTACGTCCAGGCCGCCAGCTTTCTGCTCTCGCGCGGCTACGCCATGCTCACCCTCGTGGCCATCCTGGCAGGGGTCCAGGGCCGCGTCGCCGCCTGGCTCACCCCCCGCATCGCCACCGCCGAGAGCGAAGAGCAACGCGAAACCCTCATCCGCACCAACCGGGGGCTGCGCTTCGCGCTCGTGCTCTGCTTCATGTTCGGGGGCCTGTTGACGCTGGGGCTGTGGCCCTACGTCCGGGTCCTGCTGCGCTACAGATTGCTGCGCATCGGCGGCGCCGACCTCTCGCTCTACCTCATCGGCGCCGCGGCCTGCATCTTTGGCATCTTTTTGTTGGTCAGCCGCATCCTGCGCACCCAGCTCATGGACCGGGTCTACCCGCGCATCGGCCTGGAGGTCGGCGTCGGCTACGCCATCAACACCATCGCCCACTACGCCCTGGTCGTCATCGGCGTCCTGACCTCGCTGGCCACCCTCGGCGTCGACCTGGGCGCGCTGACGCTCTTCGCCACCGCCTTCAGTGTCGGCATCGGCTTTGGCCTCCAGGACATGACCCGAAACCTCGTCAGCGGCTTCATCCTCCTCATCGGCCGCAGCGGCAAAAAGGGCGACTTCGTCAACGTCGACAACCACTTTGGCCGCGTCGAAGCCCTCGGCGCCCGCTCCGTCCAGATCGTCACCCCCGACAACACTGAGATCGTCATCCCCTCAAGCCGCCTCGTCAACGAAACCATCATCAACTTCACCTACTCCAACCCCCGCATCCGCCTCCACATCCCCGTCGGCGTCCACTACGGCAGCGACGTGCGCCACGTCGAACAAGCCCTGCTCAACGCCGCCACCCGACACACCGCCGTCCTGCGCACCCCGCGCCCCTCCGTACGACTGGCCGAATTTGCTGACAGCGCCATCAACTTCGAGCTGCTCATCTGGATCGACGTCCGACGCATCGATCCCGCCCGCGTCCGCGGCGAACTCCATTTCCACATCTGGGACATCTTCAAAGAACAAGGCATCGAGATCCCCTACCCCCAACGCGACCTCAACCTGCGCGGCGGCGCCTTTGTCGAAGACCTCGTGCGCGCCCTCCACAACCAACCCCGCGCCCAACACACCACCCCACCCCAACCCCCCGACCTCACCCCCATGGAGTCCTACCTGCGGCGCCACGACAACCGCCCCCGCATCTTCAACAACGACACCGACAACGCCGTCCTCGACACCTTCCGCTTCCAATCCTTCCTGGCCCAGCGCGAAGACGCCCTCCAACGCCTCGGCGCCGACTTCCTCAACGAACACCACGAACGCCTC
>CAKZKQ010000437.1 GCA_937123825.1 uncultured Pseudomonadota bacterium | reverse complement strand
TTGGCTTGTGGCTTGTGCGCCGCAAGCGCTGACGCGACGCGTTCCTGGCTCCAAAAGGGAGCCAGGGCGCATGATTCACGCCCACCCCTCGACGTTCATATCCTGAGCGCTCGTCTCGTGCAGATCAAACCAGATCCCCAGCGGCGCCAACCCCATCAGCGGGTGGGCCACACAGTTGTGAAAGAACCAGGCGCGCCTGTCGGTGATCTCTGGCGGTGACGACTGGGTAGGGGTCGGGACCATGTTGAGAACCAGGAAAGAGTCCAAGAACGGGGTGCGCGACACAGTTGTGCAAGACCCACAAGAAGGCGTGCAGCGCCGCTCCAACCACAGCGCCGCGCTGCTCCACAAAATGCTCCCGGCGGTGCCAGTAGCGGGTCTTGGCGTTATGAGCGTGGAGATGCCTCAATGCTTCTTCGAGCGCCTCCTTGCGACGCGCCTTTTTCAGCCTCCGGCGGCTCTGAGCGCTCTGGGCCGTTGCGCGCCTCTTGCTGCGCTTGGCCGAGCTCATCCCACGCTTCTTTGTACTCCGAGTCGATCTTTTTCCTACGTACATCGGGTATCCTCCTGAACGCACATGTGCCGTCGCGGGACACGCAACGTGGGCATCCATCCAAACCCCGTCAAGGCCCTCGCACGGCGCGCTCAAAAAAGAAAACACCAAAAACGTGTAAGGGCGTTCACACTTTGGCGTTGAACCACCGCCAACATGAACACTGCGGGAGAGAACCCCATGCCCAATCCAAAACACACCGCGCTGACCCTGGCAGCCATGGCCGCAGTGCTCGCTGTGGGCTTTGACGCCTCCCAGGCCCACGCACAAGCTCGCCTGCACCTCGACTCGGCCCTGGACCTGGACATGGGCTACACCGCCTCGGACACGCTGGACGACTACACGCTCCTGGCAAGGATCGGCGGCGGCCTGGGCACCGACACCAACCAAAACAACACGCGCCGCGCCGCCCTCGACGTCCTGGCCGGGTGGGTGGGCAAAACCCCCAGGGATCTGGCCCAGGCCCACTTCCAACTCGACGTCCTCTCGGGACCGGGCGACCACGACCAAAGCACCACAAACGGCCGCCACAAGGTCTACGGGCGCTTTGGGCTGGGCAAAAACGCCCGAGGCTCCACAGGCCTCGACCTCGAACTGGACGCCACAGTGGATCATGGCGTCGCCAGCGGACCCTTTACTCGCCCTGACCTCGGCCAGGGACAATTCATGGATGTTGATGTGGACAGCACCGTGGCCTGGCAACGGGGGGTCGCCTCGGATCAAGCCGTGGTGGTGCCACTGACCTACGGCCTGCGCATGGTTCGCACAGACGACCCAATGGGCGGCGGCTTCACCACACACACGCTCTCAAGCGGTTACGGGCCACGCGACTACCTGCGCTACGTCCACAAAGGCGGCTTGAGGCTCTTTGGTGTCTCGTGGGCGCGCACCCACTTTGAAGTTGCGCCTTCCACGCAGGACGACGACGCCAAGCGCGCGGCATCCAACAACAACCCCCACCTTGACCACGTCCAACTGCAAATCATGAGGTTTGATGAGGTCGTCGTAGAAGGGTTGACTCCCTTTGGGCGACAAACCGTGGTGGCCGCCACAGGTTATGTGGGCTGGTCCTGGTTGGAGCGAGAAGGACAGCCCCGCGCTTCCATGCCTGCCTTTGACCTCCACGGCGCCATGCGCTTCCACGCCACCTGGATGCGCTTTCACCTGGGCATCGGCGGCGGCCACGAACCCGCCCACACCCTCGACGGCCAGCACATCACGCGCCTGTGGCGACTGGAGTCCATCATGGGCTTTGACATCCCCGTGGCCAGCATGGGCGGCGAACTCAAAGCGGCCTCTTTGTGGCAATACAGCGCGCGCCCCGGCGCCGAACCCATGGGTCAACGCCACGGTCTGGACAGCCAATGGTGGTTTGAACCCATCGACCGCCTTCAGGTCGGGCTCTACCACCATGCTCAGCGCGGCCGCCCTGATGGAGAGACGCTCTGGGGCCGCTCCAAAGCCTGGGACCAGGAGATCGGCGTCTTCCTCAAGCTCCGAGGGGGCCGCACCGGCACCAGCCGGTCCCCTGGCAGCCAGATCTACAACACCTACCAAGCCTACCCTGAACCTGCCCCCAGGCGCCCTGGCATTCGCTACTGAGCACCGCCGCCCCTATCGGCGACCTTCACCGCTCCTCAAACCAAAGAAGCCCTGAATTCGGCTGAGCAGCTCCCAACGACGCGCCTCCAATCTGTCTTCGTCACGCTGCAGATCCTCGCGCACCGCCTCCAACTCCATCTGACGCTGGGCCAACGTCATGGCGATGTGATCGGCCACCTCTGGGCGCGCCTGGATGACGGCCTCAAAGGCCTCTCGCTCCAACCGATAACACTCGATGTCACCCAACGCCTGAGTCGAGGCGCTGCGCGGCGCCCCCGTCATCAGCGCCATCTCCCCAAAGACCGCAGGCGCCGCCAAACGGGCCACTTCCCTGCTCTGCCCGTCGCCGCCCGACACCAGAAACCCACACTCCCCCCGGGTCAGGATGTAAAGCTCAGTGGTCTCTTCGCCCTCCACCAGAACCCGCTCTCCGGCCGCAAAGGGGGCGTAGGTCAATTGCTCGGCCAGACGCCGCCGCTCCGCCTCAGAGAGTGACGCAAAGAGCGGCTGATCATCCAGAATCTTGAGCTTGTAGGCCTCATGCCGAGCCTGACCGGCAGTGGCCCGCTGGTCGGTGTGGGTCAGGAAGACTTGCTCGGAGGGCAAAGCGAGGCGAATCCGGGCGCGCTTGAGCGCAAAATAAACCCGGGTCCGCAGCGCGCTGGCCACAGGCCCTTCCTGCTCGGGGTCATTGAGCCAGTACCGCACCGTGTATCGACCAAAGCTCTCGCCCAACTCCTCCAACAAGACCTGCACGGGCGGATCCTGGGAAACGCACTCCAGCGGCGCCTTCAAGAGGCTATGCTCTACGGCCTCAATGACCACCGTGGGCGCATGAAAATAGTCCACCCGGAAGTCCACCTCGCGGCGCCACTTGAGCGGCTGACCGTAGCGCTTGCCAAGCAAGACCACCTGGGCGTTCATCAACTGCCCGTTGGGGATCAAGATCGTCTCCCACTGCCGCGTCTCCAGCGCCGTATAACGCCAGCGGATCTGCGTCACGCGCCCCACCACCCCGCCCACCGACACCCAGTTGTCCACCGACACCGTGTCATCGAGCTGAATCGCCAGGCCCCCAATCAAGTTTCCCAGCGTGCCTTGGAGGGCAAAACCAATGACGGCGGTCAACACCGCAGAGGTCGCGATCAACCCTGCAACGTTGAACCCAAGGTTGGAGGCCAACGCAAAAACGGCCAGCGCCGACATCACGCCAAAGAGCACGTCGTGCAAAATGCGCGGCGAGCGCAGCCCCACACGGGGCAGCAGCACCACAAAGACCAGCGAGTTGATCATGCCGATCCCCGCCAGCGTGGCCAGAATCAACGTGGCCAGTCGCACCTCGGGGTAAAAGTCAGCCTGGACGTGGTGAAGATAGGCCGCCACGGGCAAAAGCAACACGTGCAGCCCGACCATGTAGAGGATCAACACCAGACGGGGGCGCTCGTCGGGACAGAGCACACGCACCAGCGCGTAGGTCACCAGCAGACCCAAAACCATCAATGGGGTGTTGTCGGCGAGCAGCTCACCAAGGAGGCTGGACCAGAAGTCCATGTTCAGCACCGAGCCCGGCAGCGGGCGACAAAGCACAAAGCCAGCGTTTGCACACGCTGGCCAGGAGCCCGGGCGCAACAAACCCTCAGGTCATTGTCCCGGCAGAGTCAAATCGGGAAGCGGAGGCATGTCCAAAGTGGAGTCTGGAGTGCGCGGTCAGATTCGTCAAGACACCGCGCAAGGCAAGGAAGGTACGCTGAGGGTGGACCTCAGTGGTCGTGCTGCACCATCTCAACCGCCACTTCGCCGGGCAGACCCAGGACGCGGGAGATGCCCTGATGGGCAAAATCGAGCACGGGGGACGGCAGGAGACCAAGCAGGATGGTGGCGCCCGCGCAGATGACCAGCGCCATCTTCAACTCGGTGCTGGGCAGCGTGTTGGCCTCGCGCACGGCGGGCTTCATGTACATCGAAACCAGCAGACGCAGGTAGTAGTAGATGCCCGCCACAGAGAAGAGCACACCCGCAATCGCCAACAGCACAAAGGACATCTGACCGGTGTCCACAGCCGCCTTGAAGACAAAGAACTTGGCCACAAAGCCCGCCGTCGGGGGGATGCCCGCGCTGGAGAGCATGAAGATGGTCATGGCCAGCGCCGCGCCGGGGTGTTTGTGGGCGATGCCCGCCAGGTCGTCGTACGTGGTGCACTCCTCGCCGCGCTTGCCAAAGTAGGCCAGCACACCAAAGGCGCCGATGGTCGAGAAGATGTAGGCCACCAGGTAGAAGAGCACCGACTGCATCGACTCAAAGCTCTCGCCGTTGTAGGCCGCAGCGGTGAAGCCCACCAAGAGGTAGCCCGCGTGGGCGATCGACGAGTAGGCCAGCATGCGCTTGATGTCTTTCTGGACGATGGCCACAGCGTTGCCGACCAACATCGAGATCAGCGCCAGCCAGAAGAAGGCCACCAGCCAGCCGGTGTCGCTGAGACGAGCCGCCTGAGGCCAGAAGCCGACCACAAAGACGCGAATGAGGGCACCAAAGGCTGCGGCCTTGACGCCAGCGGCCATAAAACCTGTGGCGGATGAGGGCGCGCCCTGGTAGACGTCGGGGGTCCACATGTGGAACGGCACCGCCGAGACCTTAAAGGCAAACGAAACGACCAAAAGGACCAGCGCGATCGCCGGCAGCGTCCCCAGCTTCAAGACCTGCTCGCCGGTGACGTTGTGATAGGCCTGCAAACGCAGGAACTCAACCTGACCCAGCGCATCGCTGATCTGAACCAGGCTGGTGGTGCCCGTCAGACCGTAAATCAGCGCAATGCCGTAGAGGAAGAGCGCCGAGGCGAAGGCCCCCAGGATGAAGTACTTCATGGCCGACTCGGCCGAACGGCGCGAGTGACGGAAGAAGCCCGCCATGCAGTAGATCGGGATGGACATCATCTCCAAACCGATGAAGACCGTAAAGAGGTCCGCCGAGGCGACCATGGTCATCATCCCCACCACGCTAAAGAGCAGCAGCGCATAATACTCGCCGCGCTCCAGCTTGTGGGAACGCAGGTAAGCGGGGCTGATCAAACAACCCAGCACAGCCGCCAACACAAAGATGACGTTGAAGGAGTTGGTCAACCCATCAATGTGAAGCATCTGCCCAAAGGCAAACTCTTTGACGTCCTTACCCAGCAGGTAGAACGAGTCCACACCGGCGATCAACAACCCCACAATGGACATCCAGGCCAGGTATCCGCGGTTGGCCTGGCTCTTGTGAAAAGCCCCCAGGAGCAACACCAACAGAGCCGTGGCGCTGACGATAAGCAGCGGCGCAATCATGCGCAGGTCGTTGATTTGGAAGTATTCCATGTCTGTCCTCTATATGCCTCAGCATCGACCCATTGACGGGGTCTTTCGCGCTTCCTGGTTCAGGGCTTGGCGTTGTCTTCGGGCTTCTTCACCCGGTCCCTCATCAAAGGCTTGAGGTTCTTGATGAGCTTCTGGCGGCCTTCTTCGCTGAGCTTGAGGCCATCACGCCTGTCTTTGAGGGCGTCCTTGGACCCTTCGGGCTCAGGTTTGACGGGCTCGGCCTTCTTCTCAGTGCCGGGAGGGCCCATGCCTTCGCCGATGAGCTGGTTGTTGCGCCGCGCCTCTTTGACACGGTCCATGTCCTTCTCTTTGAGGCGCTTGAGCGTGGCGTCGTGATCAAACTTGGCGTTGATGTTGGGCTTGCGGCCCTTGAAGCCTTTGTTGCCCTTGGCCGCGCCGGGGCGGACCTTGATCAAGGTCGGGTCCACGCTCTGGGCGGCAGCCTTGGACTTGGCAAAGTCGGGATCGACCTTCTTGCTGATGCCAGGCTTCATCTGACGCAGGAAGTTGTTCACCGACACATGCATCTTATCCAGGAAGAAGTTGGGGAAGACACCCATGATGAAGGCCATCAAGATGATGGGCATGAAGTAGGTCAACTCCCTGGGGTTGAGATCCTTCAGGTTCTTGTTCTCTTCATGCTTGATGGGACCAAACATCACGCGCTGGAACATCCACAGCAGGTACACGGCGCCCAGGATCATGCCCGTGGCCGCGATGCCCGCAAAGATGAAGGCGAAAATCTCAGGCCCGAGGCCATCTCCAATCAGGAAAGTGGCCTCGCCAAAGTGCAGGACCTCGCTCTGACCGGTGCCGATGATGACCAGGAACTCACCAATGAAGCCCGCCAGGCCCGGCAGACCCGCGCTGGTGAAGACAATGATCATGAAGATGGTCGCAAAGACCGGCATGACCTTGGTCAAACCACCAAAATCGCTGATGAGCCGGGTGTGGCGCCGCTCGTAGATGACGCCAACCCCCAGGAAGAGACCGCCGGTGGCAATGCCGTGCGCCAACATGACGTAGATGGCGCCCTCAATGGCGGTGGCGTCCAGCGCCACCATGCCCAACACGCAGAAACCAAGGTGACTGACCGATGAGTAGGCCACCAGCTTCTTGACGTCCTTTTGCACCATCGCGATGAGCGCGCCGTACACGATGCCGATGGTGGCCAGGATCGCCAGGAAAGGCGCAAAGGTCACCACCGCCTCAGGGAAGAGCGGCATGCCGTAGCGCAGCAGGCCGTAGGTGCCCATCTTGAGCAAAACACCCGCCAACACCACCGAGCCCGCCGTGGGCGCCTGAACGTGCGCGTCGGGCAACCAGGTGTGGAACGGGAAGAGCGGCACCTTGATGGCGAAGGCCAGCGCGAAGGCCGCAAAGAGCAACATCTGCTCGACGCTGCTCAGCCCCAGGTCCGCACTCATCATCTGAGCCAAACTGAAGCTGCCCTGCCCTTCGGGAAGTTTGTTGTAGATGTAGAGGATGGCGATGAGCATCAAGAGCGAGCCCACCACGGTGTAGATGAAGAACTTGATGGTGGCGTAGTGGCGCTTGGGCCCGCCCCAGATCCCGATCATGAAGTACATGGGGATCAGCATCAGCTCCCAGAATACGTAGAAGAGGAAGGCGTCGAGCGCCACCAGCGCCCCAAGCATCCCCGTCTGGAGGAGCAGGAAGCAGATCATGAACTCCTTGACCCGCTTGTTGATGGCAGTGTGGGTGCTGAGGATGATGACCGGCGCCAAAAAGGTCGTCAGCAACACCAACCAGACGCTGATGCCATCGACACCCACCAGGTAGGAGGCACCAATCGATGGAATCCACTCCATGTGACTGGTGAAGGCCATGGTCGGGAAGACCTGCATCACCAGCGCTTCTGCCGCCGACAAATCCGGTTGGACGGGCTGACGCAGACCGCTGTAGGCCAGCAGCACCAGGCTCAACACAAAGGTCAGAAGCGACACGCCCAGCGCAAAGCCCCGAAGCAGGCCCTTCTCCTCTTTGGGGAAGAACATCATGGCGATCGCCCCTGCCAACGGCAGGAAGACGAGTATCGTCAGGATGGGGAAGTTTACAGACATGGCGAAGTCAGTCTCCGTGATTGTCTGGTCAAACCAAGCACATGCGCTCGGATCACCGGAAAAGCATCAAGTAGAGGATCGCGCACAGACCCATCAGGATGTATGCCGCGTAGCGCTGCACGTTGCCGCTCTGGAGGTGCTTCATCGCACCACCAAAAGCGCCCATCATCCAGGCAGGACCGTTGACCATCAGCAGGTCGATGAAGACCTCATCAACCAGCTTATGCAGCACCTGACCGGTGAGCTGCGCAGGCTTGATGACCGTCCAGTGGTAGAGTTCGTCGATGTAGTATTTGCCAAGCAGCACCTTGTGAACCGGCGCGGCCTTCTCGGCGATGTTCTTCACCGCGTCGTTGTTAACGACGTAGAAGAAGTAAGCCGCACCGATGCCTGCAAACGCCACCACCACAGACACCGCCATGGTGATGTACTCCCAGGTGTGTTCGGCGTCGATGTCACCAGCGTAGCGGCTGGTCAAAACGGCCTCGGCCGGGGCAAAGACCTGGTCGAGCCAGCCGTGCAGGTAGTGAGGCAGCGCGCCAAAGACCTTCGGGAAGCCCACATAACCGCCCACCACCGACAGGACCGCCAGCACAATCAGCGGCACCGTCATCGGCCAGGGTGACTCATGGATCTTCTCTTTGACCTCGTCGTCCGCGCGGCACTCGCCGGTGAACGTCACAAAGTAGAGCCGGAACATGTAGAAAGCCGTCATGCCCGCCGTCAGCACACCCACAATCCACACCGCGGTGTGAAGACCGACCATGGGCGAGTCGGGGTGAACGTTGGCAAAGACATGCCAGAGAATCTCGTCTTTGGAGAAGAAGCCCGATAGACCAGGGACACCCGCGATGGCGATGCAGCCTATCAAGAATGTGATGTTTGTGATGGGCATCAGCTTGGCCAGCCCGCCCATCTTCCGAATGTCCTGCTCTTCGTGCATGCCGTGGATGACCGAGCCGGAGCCCAGGAAGAGCAGCGCTTTGAAGAACGCGTGGGTCATCAGGTGGAAGACACCAGCGGTGTAGGCGCCCACGCCCACAGCCATGAACATGTAACCAAGCTGCGAGACCGTCGAGTAGGCCAGCACGCCCTTGATGTCGTTCTGAACCATGCCGATGGACGCCGCCATCAGCGCCGTCAAGCCGCCCACAATCGCCACCGTCCACATCGCCGTCGGCGAGAAGACAAAGAGCCAGTTCATGCGCGCAATCAGGTAGACACCCGCGGTGACCATGGTGGCCGCGTGGATGAGCGCCGACACGGGCGTGGGACCGGCCATCGCGTCGGGCAGCCACACATAGAGCGGGATCTGGGCCGACTTGCCGGTGCAACCGATGAAGAGCAGGATGCCGACCACCGTGGACACGCCCGCGATCGCCGCCGCCGTGCCCGGCTGGGAGGCCTGCGCCGCCATCGCGCTGTAGTCCAGCGTGCCGGTCTGGAAGAAGAGGATGACCATCGCCAGCACAAAGGCAAAGTCGCCCACGCGGTTGACGATGAAGGCCTTCTTGCCCGCCGATGCCTTGGCGTCGTCGGTAAACCAGAAGCCAATGAGCAGGTAGGAGCACATGCCGACGCCTTCCCAACCAATGAAGGTGATCGGGATGCTGGCGCCCAGCACCAGGATCAGCATCGCCCCGCAAAAGAGGTTCAAATAGGTGAAGTACCGGGCGTAACCCGGGTCGTGGGACATGTAGGAGGTCGAATAGAGGTGGATGAGCGAGCCGACCCCCGTGATGACCATGATCATCACCGCAGAGAGGGGATCGAGCACAAAGCGCATCGACACGTCCAAACCGCCCGACTTGAACCACGTGTAGACGTCGTGCACCAGCGGCGTGTAGTTGCTCTGACCATCATTGGTCCCCGCCAGCGCCCACACGGCCGCCGCCGAGAGCACAAACGAGGTCACGATCGCCAGACACGCCAGCAGGTTGACGCTGACGCGGGGCAGCTTTGAGCCCAACAGACCGTTGACCAACGCCCCCAGCAGCGGCACCAGCACGATCAGCCCCAAAAGCTCCTCGGGAGGACCACCAAGGCCAGCGGCCACAATGCCGCCCAGCACCGGCAACGCCAGCAGGAGCGTCACAATCGCCGCCCCAATGCCGCCGCCGTCTTCCTCGTGGTGATCGTGGCCGTGGTCGTCTCCGTGACCATCGGCCAACTTGGCGGCACCCGCCATCATCGGCAGCGCCCCCAACATCGCCCAGGGTGTGGCTTCGAGCGCCTCGGGCGCTTGTAGATATCCAAGCAAGTCCATCTTTGCGTCCTTCTTGTCGCCGCCAGTCTTCAGTGGCGCATCAGATTGGCGTCATCGACGTTGATCGCCTTGCGGTGGCGGAAGATCGCCAGAATGATCGCCAACCCAACGGCGGCCTCTGCCGCCGCCAGCGCGATGACAAAGAATGACATCGTGTGGCCATCGACGTTGACCAACCCCGTGCCCGCCGTGCGGAACTTGGCAAAGGTCAAGAATGTCAGGTTGACGGCGTTGAGCATCAACTCCACGCACATAAAGAGCACAATGGCATTGCGCCGCAGCATGACCCCAATGGCGCCGATGCTGAAAATCGCCGCACTGAGGATCAAATACCACTCAAGTGGGATGGTCGCTGGCATGGCTTCCTCTTGCTTCGCTCCAGGTCGTCGTCAGTGGCTATCGCATCACAGCCGGCGCTTGGCCATCACCACCGCGCCTGCGATGGCCGCCAACAGGAGCAGCGCCGTAATCTCAAAGGGAAAGAGCCACTTGGTGTAAAGCCGCTCACCGACCGCCTCAATCGAGCCAAAACGCTCCCAGAGCTTCAAGCGCGACTTCACCTGCGCTTGCTGCTTCGCGAGCACCTTCTTATCGCCCGCCAGCGGTTGACCATCTTCATCCAGACCGGCCACAAAGCGCGCGTCCGCATCCGTCGGCGTGGCCACCACGCGATCAAGACCCCTGAACCGCGTGGTCTTGATGACCACCACCTGCCCTTCCTCAAGCTTCGTGTTGGGATCGAGCAACTCTTTGCCGTCCACCAACACATCCTTCGCCTTAAACGGCAGCTCGCCTTCGGCCATGACCTCGGCCACGGTCTTGCCCGCCTGCGCCTGGCTGACCACCACATCGGGGGCCACCTGCAGCGAGCCAAACGCCCCCACAAAGATCGCCATCACCGCGATGCCAACCACCGCCGAGAAGATCTTGGTGATCGTAAAGCGCCCCTCGCCAAGCTCGTCGTCCTGCAGGTTGAGCAGCATGATGACGAAGACAAAGAGCACCATGATCGCGCCGGCGTAGACCATCACCTGGATGACGGCCATAAACGGCGCGTGCAGCAACGCATAAAGACCCGCCATACACAGGAAGGTCCCCACCAAACTGATGGCGCTGCTGATGGGGTTGCGCATGGACACGACCAGAATGCTGGTCACCAGCGCCCCCAGGGCGAAGAGGAAGAAAAAGATGAATTCGACAGACATAACGGGTGTCGCCTGGCTTGAGGGCTCCCAGGTCGTGACTGCAGCCTGGAGGATCGTCAGCTCTGCACTGTCGGCGCCGCGCAGGGAAAAGGGCCACATCCATTGTGACCCCCCTGAACCGCTCCGAGCCCCATAGGGACGCGTCTGGTTATCAGAGCCCAGCACAAAACACAAGGGCTCACTCGATGCGCATGCCCGACCGCGGCGCCCACATCCTGGCACGCGCCGCAATCAAACCTGCAAGCAGGACCGACCAACACAGCCTCCGGGCGAGCTTGCGCCGCCCTGCGCCTGGTTGACCCTGGCCCTGCACACTAAACCACTACCACTTCGGGTAGGGACAATGTCCCAACTCAATGTGCTTGTGGAACTCTTCGGGGAACTTCTGCAAATACGAGCGGACCGACATCGCCAGCGCATCGCCAAAGGGACAAATCGTGTTGCCCTCGACGTTGTCGCAGATGTCCAGGAGCAAATCCACGTCGCGAGGATCTGCCACGCCCGCCTCAATGTCATCCAACACGCGCGCCGACCACCCCGTGCCTTCGCGACACGGTGTGCACTGGCCGCACGACTCATGGTGGAAGAAGTGGGCCAGGTTGGCCGCCACGCGCACCATGCAGGTGGTGTCGTCCATCACCGTGGCGCACGCGGTGCCCAGCATCGTGCCGGCCTTCACCATGGAATCAAAGTCCATGCCCACGTCGATCTCATCAGCCTTCAAAACCGGGCAGGACGCACCGCCAGGGATGACCGCCTTGAGCGTCGCCCCCGGGCGCAAGCCCTGGCCGTATTTGTCGCTGAAGATCAACTCGTGCAGGCTGATGCCGTGGGGCGCCTCGTAGATGCCCGGGCGCTTGACGTGGCCGCTGAGCCCCATCAACTTCGGACCACCGCCGCCCTTGTGGGCCATCAACTCTTCGTTCTCTTCCGACAGCCCCTTCTGATACCAGAAGCTCTGCTGGAACCACCAATCGCCGCCCTTCTCCACAATCGCAGGCACGCAGGCGATGGTCTCGACGTTGTTGACGATCGTCGGGCACGAAAAGAGCCCCACCACGGCGGGGAACGGCGGCTTGAGGCGCGGCTGACCGGCTTTGCCCTCAAGGGACTCGATCAACGCCGTCTCTTCACCACAAATGTAAGCCCCCGCGCCGGGGTGGACGTACATGTCGTGGTCCCAGCCGGTGCCCTGGATGTTCTTGCCCAGCAGACCCGCCTTGTACGCCTCGGCGATGGCCTCCTCGACACGGCGGATGGAGTGGAAAAGCTCACCGCGAATGTAGATGTACGTCGCCCGCATCCCCAACGCAAAGGAAGAGATGATGCACCCCTCCACCAGACGGTGGGGGTCGAAGTCCATCAACAGGCGGTCCTTGAACGTGCCAGGCTCGCCTTCATCGGCGTTGATCACCAGGTACTTGGGCACATCGGCGGCCTTGGGCAAGAAGCCCCACTTGACCCCGCAAGGGAAACCCGCGCCGCCACGGCCGCGCAGGTTGGCCTTCTTGACCTCCTCGATGATCGCCTCACGTTCCATCCCCAAGGCTTTCTTAAGCGGCTCGTAGCCACCGCGCTGCCTGTAGGATTCCAGAGTCCAGCTGTCGGGCACCCCGACCATATTTGTCAAAAGCGGCTCGGCCATCGGGTCCTTACTCCTCTTGCGTCCCCCCCAAGGGACGCCGTACGTTCCGCACAGGCGCTTGGCCTGCGGCTGACGACGAGCGATCCGCGCACCCAGCCACCATCAAAGGCAACCCACGGCGCGCAAACCAATCGCTCACTCCTTGCCCCATTGGGCCAGGAGCTTATCCACCTCTGGCCAGGTGCCGTCTTCGCGACGCGCGCCGAGCCTCTCATGGTAATCTTCGTTGCACTGGAGCATGGGGGCGTAACCACAGCCCGCCAGACACTCCACCTCCCAGAGCGTAAACCGACCGTCGGCGGTCGTCTCTCCGGCGGCGATCCCCAGCTTGCCCTCCAGGTACTCCACGAGCCCGTAGGCGCCCATGATGGCGCACGACACGCTCTTGCAGACCTGAATGTGGTACTGGCCCACGGCGCGCTTGTTGAACATCGTGTAGAACGTCGCCGCCTGCAGCACCTTCGCAGGGGGAACGTCAAGAAGTCCGGCGACGTACTCCATCGCCTCAACCGAGACAAACCCGAACTCTTCCTGTGCCAGAAAGAGCGTCGGGATCAGCGCCGCGCGCTGATGATCGGAGGGGTAACGCCCTCTGATCTTCTCGAACTTCTCCATCCCTTCGGCAGAGAAACTCAACGCCATGGTGTCTTTCCCTTGTTCAAGAAACCTAAAAAGAGAGCCCTTTGGGCCACTGCCAGGTTCCAGTCGTCAAACCCTTGTGCGATTGCGCCCCACAAAAGCCACTTCAACCAGATTCACCCGGCGGGACTTTGTTTCATCGCCCCTGGCCCTTTTCGCCCCTTCAAATCTCGCCTGTCATCCCACACCGACCTGAATCAAAGCCGCCACACCGACGCCGCTTCACAAAATCCACGGGCACAAGGGGGTTGGTTTTGCTCAGAAGTGCTCAATGACCGCATCGAGTCACCCGGCGCGGGCCACAAACCCTCGATCGCCCCCACAGAGAGCAAGCAAGACGTCGGAAAGCATCCGAACAGACAGGGCAGAAACTAGGCCCGCGCCTGCGATGTTGTCAAGCCATACAAAGAAGGGAGAACGGGAGGGTTCCAGGGCTCGCCAGGCACCGGCGAGCATGCTCTGGGTGCGGGGCTCAGCGGCGCTCGGCGCGGCGACGATCGCCGCCTTCACGGCGAGGACCACGGCGCCCGCCATCGCGACCACCACGGCCGCCGTCACGGCCACCGCCATCACGACCGCCGCGTCCGCGACCGCCACCATCGCGGCCACCACGACCGCCGCGCCCACTGTCGCGACCACCACGGCCGCCATCACGACCACGGCCGCCACCTTCGCGGCCGCCGCGTCCACGACCACCGCCATCACGACCACCGCCATCACGGCCGCGACCACCACCACGACCGCCACGGCGACCGTCTTCGGAGCGCTCGGGGCGAGGCGAGGGAGGATCTTCGCGCAGCTCGGCGCCGAAGAGCGCGGCCCAGCAGTCGCCGCGCAAGGCTTCGACAAACTCAGCCTGGGAGCTGATGCGCACGGGGAAGACCGTGGCCGCATGGCCCAGGGTGCTCAGGTCACCGCGGAAGTCGCTGCCGGCCACCGTGGAGCAGCCCATGGCCAGCGCCGCCTCAACAGCCAGGCCATTGCGCAGCTTGGAGAGGCGAGGGACGTAGGCTTCGACCGCCGCCAGGCCTTTGATGGCGAAGATGCGATCGCCAGCGGCCCAGGGGATGCTCATGTCGTAGGGGTAGGCCGAGACCACCACACCGCCGACCTGCTCAAAGAGCGCCACCATCTGCTGCGCCGAGGCGGTGCCAGACTTCTCCAGCGCACGCCACTTCTCGCGCAGGTAGAAGCTGCCGATCTTGGGGGCAAAGCCGAGCATCACCCCGTGGTCCGTGACCAGCTCCACGCCGATGAAGACCTCCACGCCGATTTCCGCCCCAAGGCGAATCAACTCAACGGCGTGGCTGGTCGAGGAACGATCGGTGAAACACACCCCGTCGAGGCCCGCGTCGCGAGCGGCCTCAAGGGTCTTGCGGGCGCTGACCTCAACGCCTTCGGTGTGTTCAGAGTGGACGTGGATGTCGATCAACATCGGCGACTCCTTCCATCATGTGGCTGTGAACATCTTCAAAACATCAATATCTGGGTTCAAGCTGGCCTATCGCGCCTGCTGAGTCCGAACCAAATGTGTGTCGGGTGGGTCAAAAGCGCCCTTGTGACACTGGCCGCAGAGGCGCACACCATACAAACTGCGCATACCCTGCGGGAGGGCACAGGTATCACGACCCACGCCCATAAGTCCAATCTGACCGCCCAAAGGCCCCACCCTTCACTGATCCAGCGCCTCAATCCGCCTGGCGACCGCTTCGGCCTCGGCGTTGCGGCCGCGTCCAAGCAGAAACGCGCGGAAGCCCTCAAGCGTCTCGCGCAGGTCCATCATATTGCCCATCGGCTCCAAAAGCGTGATCGCCTCTTGATAACACCGCTCGGCCTCGTGGGCGCGCTCAATGACGGTCCCGCCCACACCCAACGTGCGCCGACGCGCCTCCTCAGTGCCGCCAAGCAAGGTGTGGCTCCAGGCCTCGGCCAGGTTGCGCATCGCCAGGCTGATCCGAATCCGCGCTCCAGAGCGCCGGGCATCTTCAAGCGCCTTGCGGGCCAGCTTGATCGCATCCGCCAGACGCACCTGCGCGATGGCGATCAACGACAGCAGCCGCAGCGACTCCGAAGCAATGCTGTACTCGCCGATGCTGTGGGCCAACTCTACGCTGCGGCGCAGCAGGTCCGTGGCCGTGTGCGCGTTGCCGTTGGCCGTCCAGGCCAGCTCGCCCAGGTTCCCCAGCACCGCCGCGCGCAGCGCTCTGTCGCCGAGCACCTGGGTGATCTCCAGCGCTTCGGCCCACAGCCGCTCCGCCATCCGAGGCTCGCCGCGCGTCATCGCGATGATGCCCAGACCGTTCTTGGCCCGCGCCAACACCTGACGCAGGTTGGCGTTCTCGGCCAACCCAACGGCGCGCTCAAAGCAATCCTGGGCATCATCGAGGCGTTTGCGGGCGTACTGAATCTGACCGATGCCAAGGAGCGTGCGCGCCGTGTTGGACACATCGCCCAGGCGCTGGCGCAGCCTCAAAGCCCGATCGGCCAACTCCAACGCCTCGCTGAAGTGCGCCCCATGCTGCCAACGGATGAGCGCCAACTCGTCGAGCAACTCGGCCTGCAGCGCCAGACTGCCTTCGCGCTCATCGGCGCCGATGAGCTGCAGCGCCAACTCCAACAGCCGCGTCGCCAACCCCAGATCGCCCACATGACGGGCGGCCTGTGCGCGCAGCTTAAAGCCATCGGCACCGCAATAGGTGTCACCGAGCACATAAGCGCTCTGGCTCAGGTGACGGCCAAGCTTGTCCGCCTGCGCAAACTCGCCAAGCAACAGGTAGGAGCGGGCCTGCGCCGCGATCCCTTCCAGATAGTCGCGCCCTTCATCAACACCGAGCTGCGACAGGGCCGACTCCAGCGCGTCGATGGCGGCCTGGGCCTTAAGCTCCTGACTGAGCTTGATGCCACCGCGCAGCATCGCCAGCGCAGCCCGACGGTGCGCGCCGCCCTTGCGCCAGTGCTGGGCCACCTCGGCGGCGTCGCCCCCTCGGCTCTCCATGGCCTGAGCCAGGATCCTGTGCATCTGCCGGGCGCTGGATTCATCCACGGCGCGCTCAAGCAACTCGCGCTCGCGCTCAAAACGAAACCTGAAGGCCTCGTCGCCCTGCGGCCCCAGCTTGGGCTCATAGACCACAAAGTCCTGTCCCTGGAGGTCCAGCATGACACGGCGCAGGCGGCTCTCGGTGCGCTGCTCAAAGAAGGGCTCCTCGCCGGGCTCTTCTTGAAGACGCATCAAGGTCAACACGTCCAACAAACGAAACTGGGGGCCGACGACGCTGGCCAACTCCATCAAGCGCCGGTGTTTGTCGGGGAGCTTGTCGAGGCGAGCACGCGAGAGTTCATCAAGATCACTGGGGAGCCCTTCGCCCTGGAGGCGTTCAACGTGAACGGTCCACTGGCCGCCGTCTCGCTCAAGGACGCCGTGGCCGACCAGCGCAGAGATGTGCTGGCGCAGTTGGCCGGGGATGCCCTCAAGCCGGGTGAGGATCATGCCGACCAGGGCGTCGGGCAGCGACTCGACAGGTTCGAGCACCTTGCGGACCAACGACTCCATCTGCATGTCGGGCATCGCCCGCAGGCCCACAAGCTCGCTGTCGAGCCCGAAGATTTTTGGGGGCGCGTAAAGCTCGCCTCCAAAGACCAGCGTGGCGTCGTCTTCGGCGCTGACACCGGCGAGCCCTTCCAAGAGCGGGTTGTCCAACTCAAAGCGGGTCGCCTCGGGATCCGTCTTGCTGCTGGACATCGGGTGGCCGGCGCTCTCGCCGATGCGGGTGATCCGGGTCGCCTCGCCGCCCATGAAATCGGTCTCAAAGTCCGACATCAAGGCGCCAGGGGCCGTGCTGGAGGACACAAACTTGCGCGAGGCGGCCTTGAACTCCACGTCGACCTGCAAGGAGGCCACAAAAACGGGCAATTCGGCCAGCTGCGGCAGCACCTCGGCCAACACAGCCTGGCTGTCGACGTCGGCCCGCTCTGGGCGATGCAACATGACAAAGAGGGGCTGGCGCTCGGCCTCGCGGGTCAAGAGGCGGCGAAAAATGTCCACCAGCAGCGGGCGGCGACGCACCGGATCCGAGAGCAGATCCGTCAGCGCCTCCAACGAGGCATGGCGAGCGGGCAACGGGATGCCCAGCAGCTTCGCCACGGTGAACGACACCTCGACGACCTCGTGGGTCGGCACCAACATCCGCAGCGTGGTCACCAGCGCCTGAACCGGCAACGAGGACTCCAACTCTTCGCGGAAGCGGCTGCGCAGCAAAGAGCTGACAAAGTCCATGTCGCCCCGGCCCGGCTCGGCCTCAAGCACCCTGAAGCGCTCGCCGCTGGCCTCCAAACGCTCGGCCACCTCCTGACAGAGGCGGCGTTTGCCGACACCTTCGGGGCCGTGCACCAGGACGGCGTTGAGCTGGCGACGGTACATGGCCTTGCGCGCCAACTCCATCAAGCGCTTCAGCTCGCGCACTCGCCCCACCATCTCCACGCGCCGGTTCATCAGCGCTTCGGCGTCGATGACGCGCGTCCCAAGACGCCGAATGGACGATGTGGGCAACGCCACAGGACCACTGACATCGAGCGCGCTCGGGCGCCCTCCTTTCGGGTTGGAGTCCTGAGACCGGGTCATAGAGTAAAACGCCCCTTTGGCTCTGCGCTCGGGTGACCTCTGACGGTCCCGCGCGTCTTGGCAGATTCACATCAATCAGAACAGCGTGTCGTTGCGCACAAAAGCAGGGACCCGTCGGGCTGAACAAAAGCGCTTCGATGGACTTGCTCAAATCGGCTCAAAAACAACCATACACCCAGACCATCTCATCCACCAGAACCCATCCAAAACACACACCACAATGCAGCGTGCGCCCCAAGACGCCGATGTCTCTTGAACGACATAACTGCCGCGCCGGCCCATCACCGCACTGACAACACTGAACAAGAGCCCCAACCCCGCCAATGCGACGTGCGCCATGAGATCCGCCTCTAAAAAACGGCGTTCAAAGTGGACCTGTTATAGCGGTAACATGACCCAGCAGCACGATTCAAGCAACGCAAGAGACCCCCTCTTCGGCTTGACACGCACATCCCCACACACATACCCTGCGTGTGAGGGATTACACCATGTCGGGATGGTGCTCTCCAGGGCGTCCAACACCACATCTTCTCTTGCGGATCGCGCATGGGTAAAACCAAAAAATCCAACCCCTCAGGCGCCAATAACGCCACAAATCAAAAACCGCACTCCAAACAGGAGCTCTTTGACTTTGAAGAGCCCCAGGATGGGGATTGGTTTCTTGGGGATCCTGATGCCTTACTTGAGGCCGCCCGCGGCGTGCGACTTGGCAAAGACCCCCTCCAGGCACGCCCTTCACAGGAGCCGCCGGACGATCCCACCGATCTGGTCCAATGGCCCCCGCGTGGTTTCAATACCCCTCCTTCGCCCTTGCTTGAGCCGACCAGCCCGTCGGGATCATCCGACGCGGACATGCTGAGCAAAATCCAATCGCTCGATGAAATGGTCCACTCTGAGGTCCTCTCCGATGAGAACGTGCTTGACCTGCCCTCCATGGACGGCTGGCCTTCGGTAGACATCGACTCGCTGCCAGAGCCCACGCGCCAATCCATGAAGGACGCCACCAGCACCAGCATGGGCATGCCGTCACCCACGCAAGGGCGCAGTGCTGCCAAACGCCCCTCGGGTGGGCTCAAATCGGCCAGCACCACCAGCATCGGCCATCCGGGCCTCGCGCCCAAAAAACCGGCCTCGCCGGTCACACAGGTCCCCTCATCGCAGGAATTGCAGGCGCTGCGCCGAAAGCTGCAAAAAAACAAGGTACGGAACATCTTCAGCGATGATCCCCCCACCAACGCGCTGACAAGACGGCCCGGTCTGCCAAAACCACCGCCGCCGCCCGAGCCGCCAGACGATGACGCCACGCTGATGCCAGGCGACCCGCTGCTGGGCTCACTCGATGTCCCCTCTGACGACGTCTGGCGGACCCAGGAGACCATCCACAACGCCCCGGAGATCACTCCCTGGCGCGTTGAGGTCAATGTCGCCACCCCGCCTCCTGAGGAAAGCCAACCGGACGACGGCGAGCTGGTGCAGATCACCTCACTTGAAGAGGACGACGTCCACGAACCAGAGATTCTGACCTTCTCTTCGCACCGAACCCCCTCCAAAGGCTCCACCAGCCCTGGGAAGTTTGGCGGAGAATACCGTCATAAACGCGTCTCCCCCCTGCCCAAAACCCTCTACGGAGACGAGGAGGACGAGTCCACCACGCTCCACGACCCCAGGATCGCCCAGCAAAAATCGGCCGTTAAAGAAGATGATGCTCCCTTCGCCGCCGCGAAGACCATGCCCTTCATCCGGTCCATCCATGACCCGCCCCCGGCCGAAAACACCAGCTTGACCCCCCTGGGCACACATATGCCCACGGCCGAGCCCGAAGATGACGCCGACGCGTTCGCCGAAGAGCCCACTCAGCTGGCCTTGCAGCGACCCACCCCCAAGAAGACCGAGAGCATCACCACCTTCTCGTTGATGCCCAAGGATCTTGACCCCAAACTCCTGGTCCTGCACGACCCAGAGGGAGAAGTCGCCAGCAAATACCGTCTCTTGGACTTCAAGCTGCGCCAGCTCGCCTCTGAGCGCCCCGCGCGGACCGTGGCCCTGGCCGGCGTTGAAGAACGCAGCGGCACCACCATCACCGCCGTCAACCTGGCCCTCATCCGCGCCGAGTCCCCCAACGCGCGCATCGCGCTGGTGGATCTCAACTTCCGACAACCGCGCCTGGCACGCGCCTTTGGCCTCACACCCAGCGTCGGCCTGCCCCAGTTCATCCTTGATGAAGCCCCGCTTGAGCAAATCATGCTCCAACTTGGCGGCACACAGTGCTTCCTCCTGCCCGGGGTCGAAACAGAGACGCTCTCATCGAGGCTCTACAAACACCCCAACCTCACCGCACTCTTTGCGCGCCTCTATGAGCAATTTGACCTGATCCTGATGGACCTCCCCCCCGTGCTGCCTCAGGGAGACATCAACCAGATCAATGCCCTCATCGATGTCATTGTCTTGATGGTCAACGCCGGGCACACCAAGGGCCCTTCGGTCAAACGGGCTGCGGACACCATCGACCGGGACAAACTCATCGGGGTCATCCTCAACAACGACTGAGCACACCCAATACGGCGTCAAAACCCAATGCGGCGGCGCTCAAAGGCCTGGGGATCGTTGGACATCCACACCACGCGCCGACGCCGGGGCTCAAACACCCAGGCACGCTCCACCGGGCCGTAACCCAACGCCTCGTAGAGCGCCATCGCGGCGGTGTTGTCTTCAAACACACCAATCTTGATCAACGACACCCCAAAGAGCCCCTCCAGGAGCCCGGGGACGCGCTCCAACGCCTGCCTGGCGTATCCACAACGCTGGTGCACAGGATCGATCACGATCTCAAAGCTCCCCCAACGCAGACGATCCTGGCGCACCGCCAGAATCAACGCGCCCACGCAGACACCTTCAGAATCAGACACAAGGGAAAAATGGCGAGTATCAGGGGGAGGGGTTTGCAGCAGATCGCGCAGCGTGCCAAGGCTCGGCGCTGGACCCACCAACCCCTCGCGAAGGCGTGGGTCGCTCAGGAGGCGGTGAATCGAACCCACCGACGACTCCGCCATGGGTTCAATCCTCAAGGCTCCCCTGGCGCGCTTGATCACTTCTTGACCTGCGCGCCAGTCAATCCAAAGCGGCGCTCGCGCTTGCTGTAAGCCTGGAGCGCTTCGATCAGGTTGTCCTTGGCAAAATCGGGCCAGAAGACATCGGTGACAAAAAGCTCGGCGTAGGCCAACTGCCAGAGCATGAAGTTGCTCACACGAAGCTCTCCGCTGGTGCGGATCAAGAGATCAGGGTCGGGCATGTCGGCGGTGTAGAGCCGCGCCGAAACATCGGCTTCGCCAATGTCTTCGGGTTTGATCTCACCAGCCACAGCGGCGGCCGCCAGCGCACGGGTGGCGCGGACGATCTCGTCGCGCGCGCCGTAGGACAACGCCACCACCAGGTGCATCTCGTCGTTGTCTTTGGACATCTCGCTGAGCGCCGCAATCTCATTTTGGAGGTTTTGCGGCAGGCGGCTGAGGTCACCGATGGCCCGAAAACGGATGCCCCGACGCAGCAGTTCGCGCCGCTCGGAGTGCAGGTACTCCAACAAAAGCCCCATCAGCCCCTCGACCTCGGTGGAGGGACGGTCCCAGTTCTGGGTCGAGAAGGCAAAGAGCGTCAAATACTCCACGCCCAGCCGGTAAGACTCTTCCAAGGTCCGCTTGACGGCCTTGGCCCCTTCGCGGTGACCGCGCAGACGAATCCAGCCTCGCTGGCGCGCCCAACGCCCGTTTCCGTCCATGATGACGGCCACGTGACGGGGCACCTTGGTGATCCCAAGCTCCTTAGGGTCGGTCCGATCGCTGTCGAAACTCATGGTCGCTCCATGCTCTGCTGGCGTTTTGCTCCCCAGCGCTCCATCACATCAACGCGCCCAGGGTGCTTGTCTGGTGTTGTGCCGACCTGCGCCCGGTGTGTCAACTCCCTCACCTGACAGACCCACACCCAACGCCTCAGACCGCAAACCCAACACACGACTTTGCCCACAGCGCCCCCAAACGCCTGCGGCCCAACACCTCACGCCAACAAACACCATTTGCGCTGGGCCAACGATTTGGCCCAGCGCAAACCATTGCAGTATGACCCATCCACACAGCTTGCTATAAAGGATTCAAGGGCGCCGCCGTGAGCGTCAAAACAAGCACCACCCACACCGCACCCATGGTGTCGCCAAGCATTGTTGAGTGAGTCTGGACATGAAGCTGGCCGTCATCTCGGATCTACACCTCTCCACCCCGGGGCCTTCGTGCGCCTTCACCCACAGCACCCAGGATTTTCTGGCCCTCTTGGACTTCATTGAGCGCGACCACGAGATCATCTTGCTTGGCGGTGACATCTTTGATCACGACGTCGGCGAACGAATCT
>CAKZKQ010000436.1 GCA_937123825.1 uncultured Pseudomonadota bacterium | reverse complement strand
TCCGCAGGAGTCTCTCCGTGGCTGGGGCAGGGGCCCCAGCGACGTGACCCCGCCAGTGAGCGCTATAATCGCCTGACCCTAACCACTTGGGTCACCCAACAAAGCCACCTGCCCCAAATCAACCGCGTTCCTACTGCAAAGCCTTGCGCCCCAGGCCGTTGACCCCTTAGCGAGCGCTATAATCGCTTGACACGACCCTAACCACTCGGGTGCCTCATCGAAGCTGCCTGCTCGATTCAAGCACACTCATCCACCAAAGCCGCCTGTCCCGATTCAACCGCCAGCCCCGCATCAAGGCGAGCCCTGCAATCGAACGGGAGGCTACCAGAAGCGCAGTTCGGGGACGTCGGTCTGTTGGCCCAGGGAGAGTGAGGTGCGGCCTGCCAGAAAGTCCAGCAGCGGGCGGCCGCAGATGACGCCGCGCCAACCGGTCAGGATGTTGGGCAGCGCGCCCTTGCGGCCGTCGAAGTACCAGGCCACCAGGGCTTCCAGGTCCGCTGTGTTGCCCAACAAAGACGGCGCGCATTGGTGCAGCTCGGCCAGGTGGATCATCACCGCGCCCAGGAGCTTGACGATCATTTTTTCGTTGGGATGCTCTTTGCGGCGGTGGCGCTTGACGTCGGGGCACTGGGATTCGGGCAGGCGTTGGCCCACCTGGATGGCTTCAAGGACCGCGCGCGTTTGGGCGCCTTCTTTAAAGCCGCCCAGGCCACGGGTGCGGCGCAGCGCCTCGGCGCTTCGCGGCTGGCGGCGCGCCAACTCCACCAACAAATCATCGCGCAAGACCCACTTGGTGGGGCGATCCGCCATGCGCGCACGCAGATCTCGCCAGCGGGCCAGCTCTTGCAACACCGCCAATTCTCGCCGGTTGAGCGAACGCGCCCCCGACACCCGCGTCCACAACGGCTCCTGAGCCCGCTTCCACAAAATGCGCTGGATCCGCCCGTTCTCCTCCTGCACCCACTGGCCTCGGTTGAGCCTGTGGCAGCGCTCGCCGAGCTTGTCGCGCACGGGGAAGAGGTAGAGAACATCGTCGAGCGCGTAGCGCAGCTGCTCATTGCTCAGGGGGCGCTTGCGCCAATCGGTGCGCGCCGCGCCCTTCTGGAGCGTCACGTCAAGCATCTTGTGCACCAGCTTGGCGTAGGAGAGCGGATAACCCAGACCCGTCAAACCTGCCGCCAACTGGACGTCAAAGAGACGCTCGGGCAGCGCGCCGCCAAGGCGCATGCAAAAGGCCAACTCGGCCCCTGCGGCGTGGGCCACAAGCTCGCGCTGCGGATCAAGCAGGATCTGCCAGAACCGGCTCAAGTCCGACACCGCCAGCGGATCCACGATCGCCAACTCGTCGTCGGTCACAAGCTGAATCAAGCAGAGCTTGGGGGCGTAGTTGTATTCAGGGACAAACTCGGTGTCGAAACCGATCCGCTCGGCACCTTCAAGACGCTGGCAAAGCTCGCGCAGCGCCTGGTCGGTTTGAATCAGCGGCGCTGTGGCCATCAAAAGCCCTCTATGAAGAAGTCCGCGCTGGACTGCGCTTCGCCAATGATCAAAAAAGAATCCAGATCATTGCTTACGGCGACCGTGTAACCATCGCTGTCGGGACCTGCGCGGCGGCAATCGTCCGACTCGGTCTCAAAGACCGTCAGGAAGCCGCCGGTCTCCAGCGGGAAGTTGAGCCCAAAGACCACAAAACCACCCGCCAACGACACATAATTGTCGCACCCACCCTGGGGCTCGCCCAACGCCTCATCAGGATTGTCAGAGCGCGACTGGCCCACATCAAAGAACGGCACCTCGGCCCCAACGATGGCCTGCCCTTGAGGCCCAAGACCGCCGAGCGCGTCAATGTCAGCCCCCGAAGACGGGCTGTTGTCCGGATCAATGTCCTGGATCAACACAAAACGGTACGCTTCAGCAGGCTCAGGGCCAGGATCAGGCTCGGGACCTGGGTTGGGCGGCGGCACAGGCTCGTTGTTGTCCCCGCCACCACCCATCGCACCTTCAAAACAACGCTCGACGTCGCCGTTGAAGAAATCATCGCAGCTGGCGTTGACAATGCAGGCCAGAGAGCGCTGGCGGACATCCTCCGACACACCGTCAAAGTTGTCCTCACAACCCAGCACACACTCGTTGGGAGAGTCGTCCACGCACTCCACCAAACGATCGCACGCCTCTTCGCAGGTAAAACCGGGCAACGACTCACAGTCGGAGGGGCAGTTGTCGGGGGTCTCGTCGCCCTCACAGACATCGTCACCGCACACGATGAGCATGTTGTTGCCATCGTTGTTGTCGTTGTTGTCGTCGTTGTTGTCTTCGCCGCCGCTCCCAGTGCAGATGCCGCTGCTGCACACCAAAGGCAGCGCGCAGTCATTGTCTGTAAAGCAACGCTCCCCGTCCTGACCAAGCTTGTCACCACCTGGCGCCGAACAGGCCGTCAACGCACCCAAAACCACAAGCGCGCACAGAACAAAAGTTGATTTCATGGGTTCCCCGATATGGTCGGCAAAGAGGCCCGCAAAGTGCGCAATGCACCCCCTCAACGCGCGGCGTGACCATTGACACCGCCGTCTGTTCGGGAAACCTACCAGAAGGCCCCCAGGGCTTCAACGCCAGGCTCTTGTCTGACAATTGGAACCAAGCTTCGGCGAGGCCGATGGTGTCGAGGTCGAGGAGGAGAGCACAGACGAACCGGGGGTTCGTCGAGCATCGACGACGACGA
>CAKZKQ010000435.1 GCA_937123825.1 uncultured Pseudomonadota bacterium | reverse complement strand
GAGCAGGACTTGCGCGATGGCGTGAGCGTCTTTTCGGTCAATCGCGGCGAGATTGGGCTGGGCGACATCTACTTTTCGCTGGGCCATCAGCACCTGGATGGGGCGGTGAGGTTGGCCTCGGTGGCCGAGTTGAAGCTTCCCACGGGTTATCAGGGTCCGGGGGCGACGTTCAGAGGCGATGTGCCGACTCCTGAGAACATCGCCGACGATGTGACGCTGGGCGATGGGCAGCTCGATCTGCTTTACAGCCTCCAAGCCGGGTTCTTCATCAACGCCACCCGGTCACTCATTGAGGTCAACGTGGGCTACAACGCCCGCTTCAATGGTCCGGGGCACCAGGCGATGGCCCAACTCAAGCTGGGTCAGGCCATCAATGAGACCATTTTTATCTTTGTGTCGGCGCGCGGGGCCATGACGCTCTTTGATGGGCAGGTGTTGGGGGACAGTTATGTGGCGATTGACCCGTCGGTGGACGCCGCCGACTTCACTTTGGCCAACAGCACCACGGTCGATTTGACCCGAGACCGGGATTATCTCTTTGTGGAGGGGGGTGCGATCCTGCGTTTTGCGGGCCGAGAGGTCATTGTGCAGGCTTCGCGCACCGTGATGGGCGCCAACTTTCCGCAGTTGACCGGCGTTTCGGTGGGGACGCTGCTGGCTTTTGATTGAGATGAGGTCCTTGGACGCCTCAAACGGCGTCCAAACCCTTGATGTGACGCTCAAAGCACGCGGCGAGAGAGGTCAGCAGCGCCCGAGTTGCTTTTCAAAGACCTTGACGTTGCTGGTGGGGCGTTGGCAGACGCGCTCCTGGCATACATAAGCGGTGACTTTGCCGTTTTGGGCCACTTTTCCCTCCACCAGCGGTACCACCTTGGCCAGATCGTCGAGTTCCTGCCCCTGTGAGACCACCGTCAGGACACGGTTGGGGACAAATCGCTGCCCCAGGGCCTTCAAGATGGGCGCCGCGCTGGTCTCAGCGTTGGGTTTGACCACCACAATCTGCAGCGGCTTGTCCAAATAGTAGTCCAGCGCCGAGCCCATCAGTGGCAGCGCGGTGATTCGAGACGACAGCGCCCGTCCAAAGGCCCCCAGGAGCTTCTGCGCCATCTGTCCAAAGCGCTCCTGGTCGGTCCATTGGTGCAATCGCAACAGATTGAGGGCCGCCATGGAGTTGCCCGAGGGCACGGCGCCGTCATAATCAGGCTTTTCGCGCACCATCAGGTCCGGCGTGTCCTTGTGGGCCATGAAGTAGCCCCCATCTTTGCTGTCCCAGAAGGCCGCGTCGAGCGTTTTTTGCACCGCCAGCGCGCGATCGAGCCACTGGCGCTGGCCTGTGGCCTCGTGGAGGTCCAAAAGGGCCGCGATGTAGAAGGCGTAGTCGTCCAAAACGCCTCTGTGGCTGATTTGGCCGCTCTTATAGACGCGGCTGAGCCCCTGACCGGGCTTGAACATCCGGGTGTGGATGAAGTCGGCGGCCTTGATGGCCACTTTGGTGTAGCGCTCGTCCTGAAGTTGGAGCCCTGCCCTGGCAAAGGCCGAGATCATCAGCCCGTTCCAGGCCACCAGCGCCTTGTCGTCGGTCAATGGGGCCGGGCGCTTGCCTCGGATCGTGTAAAGGACCTTGCGCGCGTCGGCCAGATCCTTGGCGAAGGCGGCTTCATCGACGCCGTTGGCCTTGGCGGCGTCGGCGATGGAGCGCACCGTGTGGAAGATGTTGCGCCCCTCAAAGTTTCCTCGCGCGGTGACCCCGTAATAAGCCTTGATGGCCTTGGACTGCTGGGGGGTCAGGACGGCGTCCAGTTCGGCGGGGGTCCAGGTGAAGAAGTAGCCCTCCTCCTGGTGGCCGTTTGGGGCAAGGCTGTCGGCGTCGGTGGCGGAGTAGAAAACGCCTTCGGGGGCGGTCATCTCTCGGATGACGTAGTCGAGCGTCTGGCGAGCAACCTCCAGGAAGTCGGCGCGGTTGGTGAGCTGGTGGGCCTCAAGGTAGGCCATGGAGAGTTGGGCGTTGTCGTAGAGCATTTTTTCAAAGTGGGGCACCAGCCACTTTGAATCGACCGAGTAGCGGTGGAACCCTCCCCCGACGTGGTCCCGGATACCGCCTGCAGCCATCTTCTGGAGGGTGAAGGCGACGTGTTCGAGCGCCTGGGCGTTGCCGGTGCGGCGGTGGTGGCGCATCAGGAAGAGGAGGGTCACGGGGCGCGGGAACTTGGGGCGGCGCCCAAAGCCGCCGTTGACGCCATCAAACGAGGACGCCAGGCGGGCCGCGCCCGCGTCGATGGCCTGGGCGCCGGGGATGGAGTCCGGGCGTGCGGGCGCCACCATCTGTTGGATGCGGGCAGTGGTGGCGATGGCGGTGCGGGTCATCTCCTCGGGGTCCTTGGTGTGACCCTCGTGAAGCTCTTTGAGGATGGTGAAGAAACCCTTGCGGGTGCCCCGGTCGCCGTCTCGGGCGGGGAAGTAGGTGCCCGCAAAGAAGGGCTGACGGGCGGGGTTCATGATGACGGTCATGGGCCAGCCGCCGTTGCCCCGGCTCAGCAGGCGCACGGCGTTCATGTAGATGCTGTCGACGTCGGGGCGGCGCTCGCGGTCGACCTTGATGGCGATGTAGTGGGTGTTGATGTACTGGGCGATCTCCAGGTCCTCAAAGGACTCTCGCTCCATGACGTGGCACCAGTGGCAGGTGGCGTAGCCGACGCTGAGCAGCACGGGGCGGCCCAGTTTTTTGGCCTCTTCGAAGGCCTCGTCGCCCCAGGGCCGCCAGTCGACGGGGTTGTGGGCGTGCTGGAGGAGGTAGGGGCTGTTTTCTTTGATGAGGCGGTTGGTGAACTTGGGTGTTTTGTCGTCGTTGAAGTGGTGGGTACGGGGCTGGTAGGCGTCGTCTTTGGCGTCCAACGCCGCCTTGAGCTCTTTGATCAGCGCGTCTCCGTAGGCGGGGGCACCTGGAGGCACCGAGGGCTCTTGTTGAGGCTCGGGGTGGGGTGCCGGGGCGAGCGCCTCCTTGGGGGGCTGTGGGTCTTGGGGGGGTGGTGTGGGGGCGCTCGGGGCGGCGGACTCGGTGAGGCATCCGGCCAGCAGGAGCAAGGCGCAAAAGAGTGTGGTCAGGCCAGGTGTGTTGGCTTGAACGATCATGGGGTTATTTTCCTCCAGCCTCGCGGCTGAGTGTCTTTTCAAGGGGCGTGCGAAAGCGCGGGGTGACCACGTGTTCGCCAAGCCACCCTTCGAGGGCGGCGGCCTGAGCTTCGATCTTGAGGCGCTGTGCGTTTGAGACGGGTTCGAGCAGCTTGAAGCGGACGCCTTTGGGGGTGCTGGCCCAGCCGCCGACGATGCGCCCGTTGGCCCAGACGGTGGGGCCGACGTTGCCGTTGCGGTCAAAGAGGGCGTCCTGGTGGGGTCCAAGGAACCATCCACGCTCTTTCCAGCCCATGATGGTGGGGTCGAGCCCGGGCAGCAGCGCAGTCCAGGGTGCGGGGTCGTTTGCGTCGGGGGTCTCGTCGCCGGGCAGCACATAACCCACTTGCTGGTCTTCAAGGGCGACCTGGACGGCTTGGATGTCTTTGAGGGCTGCCTTGGCGACGCGCACCCCCCAGCCGCTCCACCAGCGCACGTCGGTCATGGTGGCCGGTCCGTAGGTGCGCAGCCAGCGGCGCAGGAGTTGGGCTCGGGCAGAGGCGGGCTCTGGCGGCGCCCAGCGGTTGGGGATCCAGTCGGAGATGGCGGCCCAGTGGTAGAGGCTTGAGCGCCATGTACCTTTGGGGCGGCCACGGACGATGTGCCCTTTGACGGCCAGCAGAAAGAGGACGCGGGTGGAGAGCCCAACCTGAGCGGTCCACTTGCCGTGGCCTGCGGTGAGCTTCAGGCCGAGGTTTGGGACGCGCTCGGTCAGCTCGGCGGCGGTGGAGGGGCCCATGTCGGCCAGCGCCTTGAGGGTTTGCGCTTCGACGTCGGCCAGCCAGCCTTCGGGGTCATCGGCGCCGAGTGCCTGGGCTTGGGCCTGGATGAGTTTCAGAAGGCGCTTGTGTTGTCCGGGGGCCAGGGCCTGACTGCAGGCGGCGTCCATGATGTTGGCCAGTTCCACGGGGGCGACAAACATGGTGCGGCGCATGGCCAGGATGCGCAGCAGGTCGCGCCGCTCGTAGAGGGCCTCCTGGAGCATTTGAGGCTCAAAACCCTGCACGCGGGCCTGGCAGGCCAGGAAGACGGTGGCAGGATCACTGGAGTGGATGCCCACGAGGTCATCGGCCACCGTGTCGACGCGTTGGGTTGAAACGGCGAGGTGGTGTCGGGCGGCGAGTCGACGTTGGCGGTGGGCGTTGTCGAAGGTGGTCATGGGGGGGGTTCCAACCGGAGGCGATCGAGGATGAGTCCATAGAAGGTGTGCTGGTCGGCTGCGCGGTAGCGCCAGCCCAGGTGCAGGCCACAGGATGCACACAAGCCGATGGTCCATGCAAAGCCTTCAAACCAGCTCCACTGCGCGACTTCCTGGCCAGTGGGGCGACAGCCTGGGGCGCGTTCAAAGCAGCCAATGCGAAAGGGGATGCCGCTGGGGTTGACGAAGCAGTGTTCGTGTTGGCTCGCCACGGTGCGGGCGGCGTTGGCGGGCGCCACGCGCCCTGCGCACTGGACGCAGACCCAGAAGGCGTCGGGAGAGTCGGGGGTGAGGGCGTCGCCCTCAGGGTCGCCAAGGGCGCCGCTGGCCGCTTTGTCCCAAAGAATCTTGTTCACATTCATGCTCCGATTGATGTGTTGTATAGAAATGGTATAAAGCCGCAAAAGTACAAAAAGAACATAATTTTGAACCAAAAACAAAATCTGGTAAGGTCTTTGGTGTGAAGGTTTCTTCCCCAACCATATCGAGAATAAAAGACCACTGTGATGGGAGTGCGTCCATGTCAGAGACTATTTTTAAGAGGGCGCGTTCACGTGCGCTGCTGGGTGCGGGTCTGGCCATTGTGGCAGGCGCGTGTGGGTTGAGCGCCGCTGAGGTTCAAGCCCAGCCGGTGTTGAACCTCTCAAGCCCGATTTACACGGTGACCCAGAGCGGGGGTTTGAACGCCAACATCGTGCCGGAAGCGCCGGGTGAAAACGCGGAAGCTTTTTACGACTTCCGCTCGGCGTCTTCGCACATGGGTTTTGAGGACACGGACCTGGGTTTTGTGCTCTTGCACCGCCACACTGAGGGCGGCGTCGAGCGCCTGAGTCTGCTGATGACATTTGGCGTCGACACCGACGTTGCCGGGCTTCCCCAGCCATCAGGGCGAGTGGAGTTTGATCTCACTGGCGTGCCGGAGGTGGCCAGGGTGTCGGTGGCAGACGACAACAACAATGAGTTTTCCAAGACGGGGACCACGGCACGAGGTCGCTGGAGCTTTGGCAGCAACACAGACGGCGGGGTCTTGACGGATCTGCCAACGGACGAGGCCTGGGAGATTTGCACGACGCCAAACTTTGTGCAGCGTCCGGGCGACTGGGACATGTTCTGGCGCAGCGGCGGTGAGGATCTGCCGTTGGTTTTGGATGAGCTTTTTTGTGTGTCTCAGAGTTTCTTTACCCAGCCTCAGGTGGTCAACATCCGGGAGGGTGAGAGCGCCGAGTTGTGCGCGGTGGCCAACGACACCCAGCCGGGCGCGTTGAGGTACGCCTTTGCGTGGAATGAGCCGGGCTCGCCCAACGAGATTACACTGGGCAACACGGCACGTGGGGTGGTCTTCTGCGAAGAGCACACGTTCAACGTCAGCGGTCAGTTTACGGTCGGTGTTGGTGTGCTCAACAACCGGGATGAGAACGCACAGACGTCGATCACGGTGAACGTGGCGAACGTGGCGCCGGTGGCGGAGCTTGGCGGTCCGTACACGGCCAACGAGGGCGACACGGTGACGCTCAGCGCCACCCAGACGGACCCGGGCACAGAGACCTTCTCGTACCGCTTTGACTTTGACAACGCCGACCCCTTTGACACCGCCCCTCAGGCCGGCTCAACCTTTGAGCGCCGCTTTGGTCAGGACGGCACCTTCACCGTCCGCGTCGAGGTCAATGACGGCGACGCCACCGGCATCGACACCGCCGTCGTCACCATCAACAACGTCGCCCCGACCATCAACAGCGCCGCCCCCACGGTCGCCCTCGACAGCACCCTCTACACCTACGCCGTCGATGCCACCGACCCCGGTGACGATGTGCTGACCTTTGCGCTGAATCAAGCGCCTGCGGGCATGGACATCTCGGACACTGGAGAGATCACCTGGACACCCACACCGTCCCAGGCCGGCGATCATGACGTCACCGTGGCCGTCAGCGACGATGACGTGACCACCACCGAGCAGTGGACCATCACGGTCAACTTGCGCGACACCGACAACGACAACGTCCCCAACGTCAACGACAACTGCCCCGACGACGCCAACGAAGACCAGGCCAACAACGACAATGACGCTCAAGGCGACGTTTGTGACGACAACGACGACAACGACGCCTTTGACGACGTCGATGACAACTGCCCCTTCGACGCCAACGACGATCAGGCCGACAACGACAACGACAACGACGGCGATGTCTGCGATGACGACGACGACAACGACACCGTCCTCGACGACGACGACAACTGCCCCCTGACCGCCAACCCAGGCCAGGAAGACGGCAACAACAACGACATCGGCGATGCCTGCGAGTTGGACACAGACAACGACAACGTCTTTGACACCGACGACAACTGCCCCCTGATCCCCAACGAAGACCAAGCCAACAACGACAATGACGCTCAAGGCGACGTCTGCGATGACAACGACGACAACGACGCCTTTGACGACGTCGATGACAACTGCCCCTTCGACGCCAACGACGATCAGGCCGACAA
>CAKZKQ010000434.1 GCA_937123825.1 uncultured Pseudomonadota bacterium | reverse complement strand
ACATGGCCGATGAGCTGGACGATTACGGGGCCATGGACCCGGCCCGCGCGCTGAAGTTGACGATGTTGGCGCTGGGCGCGTTGGCCGAGGCTCACGAGCAGGGCATTGTCCACCAAGATCTCAAGCCCTCAAACCTCTTCATCACCCACCCTCAAACCGCGCGCGAGTCGCTGCGGGTGGTGGATTTTGGCATCGCGCACGTGGTTCAGGACAAGCGCCTGACGCGGGCAGGGCAGATCCCCGGCACGCCCCAGTATCTGGCCCCCGAGTACATCCTGACCCAGACGGCGACCTCCAAGCTCGACATCTACCAGATGGGGCTCATCCTGGTCGAAATGCTCACTGGGCGCCCCGTGGTCGAGCACCCCAACCCATTGCACTGCATTCACATCCACACCAAAGGCGAGCTTGATCTGCCCGAGGAGCTGCTGGAGGGTCCGCTGGGGCCTGTGCTGGAGCGGGCGCTGGCCTTTGATCCGCTCGACCGCTTTGTCAGCGCTGAGAGTTTCCTTGAAGCGCTCTCAGAGATCGACCCAGGCGAAGTCCACGCCCCCGTCCTCTACGCAGGCCAAAAGGGCGCCGCACGCGAAATCGCCGACGCCGAAACCGGCAACATGGACGTGTGGTTTGGCGAGCAGGATGAAGCGTACGAGCGCGAGGAGGGCGGCACAGACCCCGGTCGCCCAGGACAATCGACGCTCTTTGGGCGCGACGACAATGAAGGCAATGCCACGCTCGACTCGCCCGAAGAGTTTGGCGCAGAGTCACAAGAGGCCCCCAGCGGACGCCCCGCAGCCGTCAGCGCCGCACGACTGCCCGTCCTCAAGAAACGCCGCACCAAGACGCTCGCCGCTGCTCGCCCCCAGGTCACCACTCCCATCCCCAATGAGCCGACCTTGATGGGGGACATTGAGCCGCTGGGCAAGCTCTCTTTGGGCGCCGCCCAGCGCGTGGAGCTCAAGACCCCTTCAGATTCAGGGCGCGCGGCCCGGCAGACCAAGCCCGAAGCGCCGACGCCGCCCCCGAGGCTCTCCCAAAGCACCACGCTGACGGCCCCAGAACCCCAAGCCAGCGGCACGCCCTCGTGGATGATCGCCGCCCCGATTGTGGTGGTGCTCCTGGCGGCGGCCATCGTGGTTGGCATCTTTATGATGCCCGACGGGGGACGGACCTCCAGCGACATCAACGTCCCTGAAGGGTTTGTGCTCATCCAAGCCGGCTCGTTTACCATGGGATCGGCCGACAACGAGCCCGAACGCCACATGCTCCACGAAGAAGCCCACGCGGTGACTCTGACGCGGGCCTTCATCATGGCGCGCACTGAGGTCACCCAGGCCCAGTGGCTCGACCTGATGAACACCAAGACGGCGGCCTTTAGCGATTGCACCCAGTGTCCGGTGCAGCGTGTCAGTTGGTGGGATGCGGCGCTCTACACCAACCTCCTGTCCGAACGCGAGTCGCTGGAGAAGTGCTACGACCTCTCGGCGTGTTCGGGCCAACCCGGCAGCGATTTTGTCTGCAAAGGGGTCAAGTTCAAGGGTCTGTCCTGCAAGGGCTATCGCTTGCCCCTCGAAGCCGAATGGGAATACGCCGCCCGCGCAGGCAGCGACCGCCCCATCCACGGCCAACTCGATCAGGTCGCCTGGTTCAAGGACAACTCTGAAGAGCGTCCGCGCCCCGTCGGCGGACGCTCCTCCAACCCCTGGGGGCTCTACGACATCCAGGGCAACGTCGCCGAATGGGTCTGGGACGCTTATGACGTCTACCCCAAAGACTCGCAGGTCGATCCGCTCGGCTCAGACAAAGACCACCAGCGCGTCTACCGTGGTTGCTCCTGGTACACCGACGCTTCGCAGTGCCGCGCCGCCTTTCGCGGCTACGATGTGCCCGATCACCGCGTCTATGACATCGGCTTTCGTGTGGTGCGGACCTGGTAGTGGGGCGCTCAGGCGCCACAAAGCCCTGGATTTGGGCACCTGAGCGGTTTAAGATGCCTCCAGACGATTCCTACGCAGAATCCACCCCGACCCCCTCCACCCAACCGACTCTGGCTGCGTTTCAGAGGTATGTTGAGACCAAAGGGCTTGGTGTGAACTGAATGTTAATGACCGACCACACGCTCGATTGGACCACCCATGGCCAAAAAAAAGTCGCAGAAACCACGCTCCAAAACGACGCCTTCTGCACCTGCCAATGAAGCCGCCTCAGAGGCCACTGCTGCCCCCGCCGCTGCCACCCCTTCCGGCCCCGAGGCCCCCGAGGCCCCTGGCGCTGAATTGGGTCAACTCTCTGGGACCCACCTGCGTTGGGGCTGGTGGTCGTTGCTGGCCTTCATCATCCTGGGCACCGTTTTGGAGATGCTCCACGGCTTCAAGGTCGGCTGGTACCTCGACGTGGGCAATGAGACCCGGCGCCTGATGTGGCAGCTCGCCCACGCACACGGCACCCTCCTGTCGCTGGTCCATGTGGCGTTTGGTGTGTCCATTCGCCTGGCGCCGTCCTGGTCCGGGGGTGGCCCCAAGCTGGCCAGCCGCTGCTTGATGGCCGCCGGCATCCTGATGCCATTGGGATTTTTGCTCGGTGGGGTCTTCATCTACGGCGGTGATCCCGGCCTGGGCGTCTTTCTGGTCCCCGTGGGGGCGTTGGCCCTCTTTGTGGCCGTCTTGACCACCGCGCGCGCCCCCTTCAAAGGCTGACACTGCCAGACACCTTGGTCCATCGTGCCGGGTGACCTTTGCAGACCCACCACAACGGCGCGCGTGTCAAATGCCAGCGCTTGTGCCACGATGGTGGGTGGTGCTGCGCATTTTACCGCTTTGACGCGGTCACCGCGCAGATTCTCTCTTGAGCGCGCCGATGTTTGCACCCTTCACCAGGTCTGGCCCGCAAACATCGATGCAACTCTGGCTCTCCTGGCGAGTATGGTGCTTTCATGGTCTCTTTGTATGTTGTGTGTCGTCGTTTGAGTGTGTTGGCCCTTTTGTCTGGATGGCTGCTGGCCGCAGGGTGCGGGGACAGCGAAGTCAACGCGCCCGTGCTCACAGACCCCAACAATGCGCCCAACAACGCAGACAACAACGACCCCAACAACGCCAACAATGACACCAACAACGGCGTCAACAATGACGTCAACAACGACGTTAACAACGACCCCGGGTGCCAGCCCGCCTGCGCCGACGACCAGCAGTGCGTTGATGGGGTCTGCGTCGATGATCCCCAAGGCTGTGAGCCTCCCTGTGCCGATGGCCAGGAGTGTATCGAAGGCGTGTGCATCGACGATGACCCCAACAATGAGCCCGGCACCTGCCAGGGCAACGACGACTGCCCCGCGCTTCAATGGTGCCAGCCCCCCAGCGGACAGTGCCAGGGCGAAGGCCTCTGCGCGCCGTTCCCCCAGGACTGCGACCTGAACCTGGAGCCGGTCTGCGGCTGCGACGGCCAAACCTACGACAACGACTGCCTGCGCCAACAAGCTGGCATCGCCCTGGAAAGCGTCGGCGCCTGCCCCCCATCGCCCTGTCAGGACCCCGGAGACTGTGCAGGCGGCCAAATCTGCGACCGACAAAGCTGCGCCGACGACGCCCCCGGCGTCTGCACAGACTTTGTCGCCCAATGCGAACCCACCGTTGATCCCGTCTGCGGCTGCAACGGCCAAACCTACGACAACGACTGCCTGCGCCAACAAGCCGGCATCGCCCTGGAGAGCGTCGGCGCCTGCCCCGACGGACCCACCGCCTGCCAAAACCAGGGAGATTGCCCCCAGGGCGACTATTGCGAATGCGACCAGGCCTGCGGCGACGGCGTCTGCCAGGCTCGCCCCGGCGCCTGCAGCGACGACGTCGCGCCCGTTTGCGGCTGCGACGGCCAAACCTACGCCA
This sequence comes from uncultured Pseudomonadota bacterium, assembly GCA_937123825.1. Taxonomy (GTDB): domain Bacteria; phylum Myxococcota_A; class Bradymonadia; order Bradymonadales; genus CAKZKQ01. The sequence continues at coordinate 578 of CAKZKQ010000434.1, read as the reverse complement.
ACGACTGCCAACGCCGCCGCGCCGGGGTCTGCCTTCAGGCCCAAGGTCCCTGCGAAGGCCCCGGCCCTGCCTGCGGCGGGCCCATGATGCAGCCCTGCCCACAAGGCCAACTGTGCGATCCCCTCGTCCTTGACGCCTGCGAAGGAGAAAACCTCCCCGGCGCCTGCATCGAAGTCCCCAACGCCTGTCCACGCATCCTCATGCCCGTCTGCGGCTGCGACGGCATCACCTACGACAACGACTGCGAACGCCAACGCGCCGGCGTTCAAAAAGACTCCGACGGACCCTGTGACGTCGCCGGTGTCTGCGGCGGCATGCTCGAACTCGAATGCCTCCCCGGCCAATTCTGCGACAACCCCCCCGGCCAATGCGCCAACGCAGACAACGTCCAAGGCCTGTGCACCTCCATCAACGACGACTGCGCCCAACCCAACGCCCCCGTCTGCGGCTGCGACGGCATCACCTACCCCAACGACTGCGCCCGCATCCAAGCCGGCATCCAAAAAGACATCGACGGACCATGTTTGTGAGCGCGCTCGGCGCGCTCACGGTTCGCTTGCTGGCGCTGCGCTTTTGGT
>CAKZKQ010000433.1 GCA_937123825.1 uncultured Pseudomonadota bacterium | reverse complement strand
GCCTTCTCCCGCGCGGCCTTGATCATGGTCTTGACGGCGGATTTGCCCTCAAAGGGCGGCGAGAGGCAGAGCAACTCGTAGAGGATGGCGCCCAGGGAGTAGATGTCGACGGCGGGTTGGTCTGAGAAGCCCATGGCTTGTTCGGGGGCCATGTACTCGGGGGTGCCGTAGACGGTGTTTTCGGGGGTGTTTTTGCGCCCGCTGGGCTGTCCAAAGGAACCGCTGGTCTGGATCTCGTTGCCAATGAGCTTGGCGATCCCCCAGTCCATCACGATCACCTCGCCGTAGTCGCCCAGGAGGATGTTTTCGGGCTTGAGGTCGCGGTGGATGACGCCCTTGGAGTGGGCGTAGTCGACGGCCATGCAGATCTGGTTGAAGATCGTCAGGAGCTTGATGAGCCCGTAGTTGTGCGTGGTGTCGGGGTGTCCGCGGCGCAGGCGGTGGATGACGCGCCGGAAGTTGCTCTTGCGGACAAACTTCATGGTGTAGAAGAGTTCGCCCGATTCGAGCATCCCCAGGTCGTAGATGGGGATGATGTTTGGATGTTCGAGTTGTCCGGTGGCCTGGGCTTCTTCAAGGAAGCGCGCGCGCAGGTCGTCCTTGTCGTCGGGCCTGGACAGCTGGATCTTCATGGCCACCTCGCGCCCGAGGTTGTGGTCCATGACCAGAATGACGCGGGCCGAGGAGCCTCGGCCGATTTTGCGCAAGAAGGTGTATCTGAGCCCCTTGTTCCCGGTGGGGGGGGTGGGCATCAGCGCGGCTTTCTCTGGGTTTTCGGGGAAGTGGATGGCCTGCGGAAAGCGCGCCAGACGGTATTGCAGCTCGGCGGCTGGGCCAGAAGGCATCCGTGGCAGCGCCGAGTTGCGCAGGGTGTTGAGGGTCTCGGCGTTGAGATCCAGGTGACGGCGCAGCACCGCGATGCGGTCTCTGGGGTGAACAGCACCGGCTTCGAGCAACGCCCGCGCGTAACGCGAGGGGTTGATGCGGCCCTGGCTGACACCGTTGCCGAGCAGATTCAGCAACTCCTCAAAGGTCCACTCTGACATGCTTGAATGACTCGTGGTTGCAGCAGCGCTGCGTGGTTGCACTGATGGTCAGGAGTGTATCCTGCAGAAGGTGTCTTTGGACACTGCCTGGGGGCGGTGGTTGGCGCCGTGCTCCCATGACATTTGAACGTGAGGCTCATGATAGGGGTCATGCATGGCAAAGCACAGATCCCCTGCCCGTTTTGGGGTGTCCGTAATGGCCCCAAACCAAGCCTTTTTTCTGCGCTTTCCCATCAAAACCACACAAACCCACACCAGTGTAACTCTGGGAGGCCATTGTAAAAAGGTGTGCTGGGCGATGGGGTGATGAAGACGGTTTTGGCGGCGGTTTGGGGAGGGGTTGTGAGCGCTTTGCTGGCAGCGCTCCAAGTCAGGGGGAGACCTCGTAGGCTTCAAGGAAGGCGGTGGGGCCAGCGGTGGCGCAGGTGGGGTCGCCTTCGGCGGCGTCGAATTCTACGGAGATTTCCACGCGGCCCGCGCTCAAGGGTCCGCTGGGGATTTGGGCGCAGTAGCCGCCAGCCAGCGTGCCGCGGCGCTGGGTGTTGTCTGCGGAGGCGTCGACGAGGATCTCGATGGGAGAGGGCAGGGCGCAGGGTTGGCCGTTGAAGCGGATCTCCCAGCGGCAAGTGCCGCTGCCCTGGGCGCCAAAGTGGTCAAAGTAGAGCACGCGTACGGCGGTGTCGCCGCTGGCTTTTTCAAAAGAGAGCAGCCTGGGGCCGTCGTCGGGGAAGACCTGGCGCTGGATGGCCTCGAAGCCGGGGCCAGGAGGGCCCTGGAGGGTGTTTTGGTGGTCGACGGCCAGCGTCTGGGCGACCTGCGAGACAAAGTCCTGGTCCTGGGCGATGGCGGCGATGAGCGCGGTGCGGCTCTCGGCGTCGTCCAGGAGGTTCTGGGCGGTTTGGGCAGGATCGGCGTCCTGTCCTTTGACCAGGGCCTGGAATTCCTCGTTCTGGGCCAGGAAGTCGGCGATTTCATCGGGCGGCGCCGAGCGGCCAGGGGGGCCTTCGCAGGCCACCAGGGCGGTGGTGGTCAGGGCGGCGGCGGCCACGGTCGTGGTCAGGTGGGTCTTCATCAGGCGGCCTCTGCGGGGGCGGCGTCGTCTTCGGCTTGTTGGCCAAAGCGCGAGAGGATGGTCACCAGGATGATGCCTGCGACGATGGCCACCACGGCGCCGATTTCCTGACCGCCCCAGCTCTGGGGGATGACGTTGGTGATGGTGCCATCGACGGTTTGCTGGTAGGGCCAGATGGCGCGCAGGCAGCCGATCATCAGCCCCATCAAGACGCCCATGGTGGGGCCGGGTTGATGGCGCAGCAGCCAGGACAGCACGCGGGCGAAGCTCAGGATGCCCACGGCGATGCCGCCAATGAAGAGCGCCAGGTAGAGGATGGAGTTGATGGGCAACTCCAGGTGGGCCAACTGCGTCAGCGTGCCTTTGAGGGCGTTGAGGACAAAGTAGTAGGCGCCCATGACCAGCAGGAGGAAGGAACCCGAGACGCCCGGCAGGACCATGGCGCAGATGGCGATGGCGCCGGCAAAGAAGATGAAGACAAAGCCGGGTCTGGGGACGCTCAGCGTGGTTTTGGGGGGGACCATCAGGTCATCGTAGGGTTTGGCCAGGGCTTTGAGGGCCTTTTTGTCGGTGGGGACGACGCCTGTGGCCATGGCGTGGCTCTCGGCCAGCTTTTGGGCGGTTTCGGGGGCGCTGGCCTCGATGGCCTTGCGCAGGGCCTCGTTTTTGTCGGACCAGTAGACCTGCTCAGAGGTCAGCGAGCTGGGTCCGCGCCGGATGACGTCCTTGAGCTTTTCGGGCTCTTCGGCCTGGGATTGGACCTCGACCCACTCGGAGCTGGTGTCGATGACGGTGTTGGGGTCGGTCAGCGTGTAGCCGGCCACGGCGGCCAGCGCGGCCAGGACCAGCGCGGTGGCGAATTTGCCGGTGGACTCCCGGGGGATCATCTTCCAGGGCACGACGATGCTGGCCAGGATGAGGCCAAAGAAGAGCCCGCGCATGATTTGCGGGAAGTTCTCCATGAGCGTGGGGATGATCATGGCGCCCACGGCAACCGCGCCCACGATGCCCATGCCCAGCGGGATCAGGAAGCGCAGGTGGATGGTTTCAAGGGCGTCCAGCAGCTCCTGGCGTTTGTCGGCCTTGAAGCCCGAGGCGATCCAGCGGCCCAGCGCAAAGAGGGGCTTGGGGTTGACCGAGCGGATGGCCTCGATGAACTGCTGGTAGATGCCCAGGATCAGCGCGATGGTGCCGCCGCTGACGCCAGGGATGACGTCGGCCAGACCCATGCAGGCGCCTTTGAGCAAGAGCGTCAGAGGTTTGGGCGTGGGGGTTTGGGGCGAAGGGCTGTCGTTCACGTGAACCTCGATGAGTATGTCATAGGACGCCCCGGCGAGACGTCTTTTGAATGGCTGTGTGGGGCCGCTGGGGTTGGCGCTGTGGCGACCGGGTCCATTGGGTTGAGGCGGCCGCCGAGGACGTGTACGGTCTTCGGCAAGCGAGAATGTGTAGACCACAGGTCATGCCAACGCAAGCCTGTTACTTGATCCCGGTCAGCGGGACGCAAATGGTCTTGGAGCTTGAGGTGTGTGCTGTGATGAATCGGCGTTGTGCGCTGCGCGCGGTGGCATTGTGTTTGTGGGTGGCGGGGCTGTGCGCCAGTTGTGCCAGCGCCCCCAGCGGCCTGACCCGTCTGGAGGATCACGCAGCGAAGGTCCCGGGCACTGCCAAGTCGGCGGTGATGGACGCCGAGGCCGTTGTGGATGTGGGTGTCAGCGCCAACGGGCGCGTCGCGGTGGCGCTGAGCGAGTTTGGTGAGTTGATTGCCTGGGACACGCGCACGGGGCGCGTGCTGGGGCAGCACGATGCGGACGGTGACTGGTTTGAGTCACTGCAGATCAGCCCCGATGGTCAGCAGGTTGCCTTTGTGTCTGATGGTGTGGTCTTCAACCGCTGGGATGTGCGTCGCGGCGAGTTTCAGAGCCGCTCATTTGATGAGTTGATGGACTATGAGGTCTCCCTGGTGGGGAGGGACGAGAGCGGCCGTCTGGGGTTGTTTCTGGTGGAGGGCGAGCAGTTTATGCTCTGGGACATGGCGTTGTTTGTGTCCCAGCAGAGCTTTCCGATGGACGACGACATGTTGGGCGTGCTGGGGCTGAGCCGAGATGGCAGCCGGTTCTACAGCATCGCCGATGAGACCCATGTTGAGGTCCGCAGCACCTCCGATGGCCATGTCTTGCGGCGGCTTCAAACCCACGGCACGGCGATGAGCCGTCTGGTGGAGGGCAGCGCTGGGGATCTTGTGGGCGTGGACGGCGATGGGGTGTTGCTCAAGTGGCCCCGCGGCCAGGCCTCGCCGGTGGTGTTGGGCGAGTCATTCTACGATCCATTTCGCATGGTCGTGTCGGGTGATGGTCAGCGATTGATGATCATCGATGGCGATGGGTTGTTGACCATTGTCTCGCTGGACGAGCCCGACAATGTTGTGGCGCTGTCGTTGCCTTGTCCCGATGTCATGATGAGCAACTTCAGCCCCGATGGCCGTTATGTGCTCTTCTTGTCGGACCAGAAGCCCATGTTGGAGATGTGGAGCATCGACGCGGTTCTGCTCCAGGCCGGAGTTCGCTCTCATGGCGGGGACGTTTTTGCGATGGCGCTCAACGCATCGCATGGGTTGGTGGTCAGCGGTGGTCTGGATGGCTCGGTGAAGTTCTGGTCGTTGGAGTCCAGCAAGCCTCTGGTCGAGGTGCCTTCTGACATTGGTGAGGGGGTGCGCAGCGTGGCCATTTCGCCCGATGGCGGTTTGGTGGCTGTGGTGATGGAGTCCACGGCGATGGTGCTGGGGCGCGACGGTGCCCAGCGGTTCTTGCTCGAAGGCTCTGATGCCGAGGCGATGGTGGCGTTCAGCCCCGATGGGACCGTGTTGGCGGTGGCGTCGATCGACTCGGATGTGTATCTGCTCGACGCCCGCAACGGCAAGCTGCTGCAAAAGACCGTGGTTGGGGGGGGCTGGCCCCAAGCGATGGCGTTTGAGCCCGGTGGGCAAGAGCGCCTGCGCGTGATGACCTCCGAGGGCGGTTTGGTGACGATCAACCCTGCCGCTGGAAAGATCCTGTCCAAGCTCAATGTGGGCTGTCCCAGCCCGTGGCCTACGGCGCTGAGCCCCGATGGACGCCACGCTGCGGTGCACTGTGGTCGCGATCTGGTGCTGTGGAACTTGGAGCGCGAGACCTCGACGGTGGTGCGCATACAGCAGAGCGAATACTCCGAGTTTGTCGCCGTGGCCTTTGGTGCCGACAGCCAGACGTTGGCCGTGGTTGAAATGGATGGGTTTGCGTACCATCTGGCGCTTGATGGCACAGTGTTGGCCACGCGTCAGCTCGCTGAAGAGGGCATGAACATCATCGCAGGCACAGGCCCGGGCCACTTCATCATCTCGGAAGTTCCCGGTGACCTGGTCTTTTGGGACACGAGCGTGCAGCGCGCCGTGCAGCGGTTCCCTTTTGCGCAGGATTCGTCTGAGTTCTCGGGTTCGGCTCGCCCCTGATACCAAGATGCAGACGCCCGACTTATTTTCGTCTGCGTCTTGGTATGAGACCCCTCGCAATGATGATCGAATGTTCTTGAGTCCTGGGCTTTATACTGTTGACAATCTTTTGGTGTATAATTACAGTGTTGGTGTGGTTCTGGGCTGAACCCACACCGCGCTCCCAGCGCAACGCACCCAACACCGTCGGAGATTGTTCGTTTTGACAGCTCGCCTCAACTACCGGCCTGAAAGATATTCCACGGAACAAAACGACGAACCCGTCGGTCCCCACACCCCCATGCCTGGGATGCCTGTGGTGCCTCGCGCCAAGGTTCCGATGGCGGGCGCTGACATGCGTTGGGCCCAGATGGAAGGGGCCGATCTCTACCGCGCCGATCTGAGAAAGACCTGTTTGCTCGAAGCCCGCTTGAGCAACGCGCGCCTGGTGGGGGCCAATCTGACCTGCGCCGACTTGCGCCGCGCCGACCTCCGAGGCGCCGACCTGAACTGGTCGTTGCTGGTGGGCGCAGACCTGAGCGACGCCCACCTCGACGGCGCCAGCCTCCAGGGCGCCCGCTTTGATGAGACCACCCGCTGGCCCAACGGCTTTGACCCCGTCTATTTCGGCGCCATCGACCTCGACTGATTCGCCCCCCATCTCCCTTGCCTTTGGCCTGAATGCACAGGCCTCCTTGTTGGTTCACACCATGAGTCACCCGTGGGTCTTGTCTGCCTGTGACGAGCCTGTCCTGGCAGCGCCTCAAGGTGCGACTTTCGATTGACACTCTGGCAGCGCCGGGCAAAGACTTTGCCTGCGCGCTTATGCGTCAACAAGGGGGATTTATTCATGGCTCAAGTGCAACCGCGCGAAGATGAAATCCGCGCCATTGGACAACAGCTCCTATCCTTGATGGAGGGGCAATCGCCGTCGATCTTCAAACGTGATTTCTGGCAGGGGCAGATCATGGAGTGGTCCATGAAGATGCCCGCCTTCAAAGTGGAGATGTTTCGCTTTGTGGACGTCCTGCCGGTGCTCAAAAACTCCACTGAGGTGGCTCGCCACATCCAAGAGTACTTCTGTCGACCCGATCAGGACTTCCCATCGGCCCTCCAATGGGGCCTTAAGACGCTCTCGCCCGGTTCACCCATCGCTCGGCTGGCCGCTGGCCGGATTGAGAAGAACGTGGTGGGCATGGCCCGGACCTTTATTGCAGGGACCGACGCCGCCGATGCGCTGCCCTCGCTGCGCAAGATGTGGAAGCGCGGCACGGCGTTTACGGTCGATTTGCTGGGCGAGGCGACCGTCAGCGAGGTGGAGGCGGCGGACTATCAGCGCCGTTATATGGATTTGATCGAGCATCTGGCTGGGCAGGCCGAGCGCTGGAAGCCGCGCGCTGAGCTGGAAAAGGACGCCTTTGGGGCGCTGCCCAGAGTCAACGTCTCCATCAAACTCTCTTCGCTCTATTCGCAGCTCGATCCCGTGGCGCACGATGATGGCGTGCGGGTGATGGTGGGGCGGCTGCTGCCGCTCTTCCGGCGCGCCAAGGAGCTTGGGGTCTTTTTGAACCTCGATATGGAGCACTATGCGCTCAAGGCGCTGACGCTCGACACCTTCATGACCCTCATGGCGCAGCCCGAATTTGCCGGGACCAACGCCGGGATCGTCATCCAGGCCTACCTGCGCGACTCGGCCGCCGATTTGGAGCGGCTCATCCAGTGGGCCAGGCGTCAGCACCGCGTGGTGACGGTGCGTTTGGTCAAGGGGGCGTACTGGGACTACGAGACGATCATGGCCGAGCAGCACGGCTGGCCTGTGCCCGTCTACACCGACAAAGGCGCCACCGACGCCAACTTTGAGCGCCTGACGCGGATGCTGCTTGAGAACGCCGACGTGGTGCGCCCGGCTTTTGGCAGCCATAACGTCCGCTCGCTGGCCTACGCCATCGCCTACGCCCGCAAGCTGGGGTTGGCCGACGACGCCTACGAGTTTCAGATGCTCTATGGCATGGCCGAACCCCTCAAAGCCGCCGTCAAAAAGCTGGGCTTCCGCCTGCGGGACTACGTCCCCGTGGGTGAGATGATCCCTGGGATGGCGTATCTGGTGCGCCGCCTGCTGGAAAACACGTCCAACGAGAGTTGGCTGCGCATGCGCTTTGTGGAAGGTGCCGAGGCCCAGCGTCTGCTGGCCGCGCCCCAGGCCGCCCAGGTCCAGGAGACCACCACCGGCTACCCCGCCGACGGGATCGCCAACTGTCAGGGGCAAGGGCAGGGGCCTTTTGTCAACGAGGCGCTGCTCGACTTTGCTGTCGGCACCCACCGCGCCGCCATGGCCAAGGCGCTGACCGCCGTGGAATCTGGCCTGGGCCAGACGTGTCCGGTCATCATCGACGGCAAGGCGCGTCAACCCGGGCGCACGTTGGCCAGCCGCAACCCCGCCAACCCGCAGCAGGTGGTGGGGCAGGGGGCGTTGGGGACCGTTCAAGACGCCGAAGACGCCGTTCAGAGCGCGCTGGCGGCCTTTGCCAGTTGGCGCGACACCCCCGTGTCTGAGCGCGCCAAGGTGCTTTACAACGCCGCCGCGCTCATGCGGGCCCGGCGCCATCAGCTCTCTGCGTTGATCACGCTTGAGTCGGGCAAGACCTGGGTCAGCGCCGACGCTGACGTGGCCGAGGCCATCGACTTTTGCGAATACTACGGCCGCGAAATGCTCCGCCTGGACCGGCCACAGCGCATGGGCCATGTGCCCGGCGAGCTTAACCACATCGTTTATCAGCCCAGGGGCGTGGCGGCGGTCATTTCGCCGTGGAACTTCCCGTTGGCCATCCTGGTTGGCATGAGCGCGGCGGCGCTGGTCGCGGGCAACACCGTGGTCATGAAGCCCGCCGAGCAAACCCCCGCCGTGGCCCACCAGTGGATGAAGATCCTCTTGGAGGCAGGCCTACCTCCCGGCGCCTGCTCGCTGGTCCCTGGTGTGGGCGAAGAGGTTGGCGCTTATCTGGTGGAGCACCCGAAGGTGGATTTGATCGCCTTCACCGGCTCGCTCGACGTGGGCTTGGCCATCATGCGCGCCGCCGCCACCGTTCGTCCTGGCCAGCGCGGCATCAAAAAGGTCATCGCCGAGATGGGCGGCAAGAACGCCATCATCATCGACTCCGACGCCGACCTGGACGCCGCCGTCCAGGGCACCCTCCACAGCGCCTTTGGCTTCCAGGGCCAGAAATGCTCGGCGTGCAGCCGCGCCATTGTCCTGTCCCACAACTACGACGCCTTTGTGCAACGCCTCGTCGAGGCCACACGCTCTTTGACCATCGGCGACCCCCGCGATCCTCGCCATCACGTCGGCCCTGTCATCGACGCCCAGGCCAAAGCCAACATCGAGCGCTTCATCGCCCAGGGACGCCAACAAGCCACGCTCGCCCTGCAATGCCCCGCCCCCAACGGCGGCTTCTTTGTCGGCCCCACCATCTTTACCGACGTCCAACCCAACCACACCATCGCCCAGGAAGAGATTTTTGGGCCCGTCCTGTCCGTCATCAAGGTCGACACCTTTGATGAGGCCCTCGATGTCGCCCTGGGCACCCGCTACGCCCTGACCGGTGGCCTCTTTAGCCGCTCTCCGATCAACATCCAGCGGGCCCGAGACGCCTTCCGCGTCGGCAACCTCTACATCAACCGAGGCATCACCGGCGCCCTGGTCGCTCGTCAGCCCTTTGGCGGCTTTGCCATGTCCGGCGTCGGCTCCAAAGCCGGGGGGCCCGACTACCTGCTCAACTTTGTCGAGCCACGGACCATCACCGAAAACACCATGCGTCGCGGCTTTGCGCCCACCGACGACTGAGTTTGGTGTGCCCCAGACCGACTCTCGCTCAAAACGAGCCAGCCAGGACGGCTCTCGTCCTCGCAGGCTCGTTTTCAACGGTCCTCGGTCCAGGCAAGGTTTCCACCCCTCATGACGGCCCTGGTGACCTTGGTTTCACCCTCATGAGCCAAAACTTTGCTGGGAAAGGTCTGCCGTGCCTTCTCTTTTTCTCCTTACCCCTTCCACCACTGGCCTTTGTCGATCGCCCGGTTTCACACCGTGGACCCAGTGGGCGGCCGTGGTGTG
>CAKZKQ010000432.1 GCA_937123825.1 uncultured Pseudomonadota bacterium | reverse complement strand
CCCCGGCCTCTGGTGTGACCGGTGGTGGGATTTCGGAGGACGCGCTCTGGACCGGGAGGTTAAACTTTACCTTCTACCCCGACGCCAGCAAGCGGACCAAAGTCAGGAAGAAGAAGAAGCGCCGTCGTCGTCGGCCCAAGCCCAGGCCCAAGCCCAAGAAAAAGAAGAAAGAAGAGTTCTTCTGAGTTTCAAGGGCCGCTTGCAGACCAGCGGCTTGAGCAAACCTTCACCAAACAACCCCACAAGCCTTTGTTTTGTGGGGTTTTGTTGTTTTTGGAGCGTTGGAGACTTTGGTCAGGCAAGGACGTGTCTGATGCCCAAATGCATGTTGGTATCAGCAGTTTTTGAGTGCCATCAGCCCCAGCAGCATCATCATCAGCAGGTGCAAGGCAAACTCTCGCAAGAGGCCCAGGCGCATGTGCTCTTCGGGCTGGTAGTCCTGGATGAGGACTTTGTCCTGGGGGCCGACCACGACGCGGCTGCGGAAGGTGACGGCGTTGACCAGGTGGCCAAAGGTCGTTTGCGGGATCAGCGGCCGAACGGCCAACTGGGCGTCTGTGTCGACACACACCAGTTGATGTCGCCCAAACTCGGTGCCCTCTTTGGCCTGTCTCCAGCGCAAACCCTGGCCTGAGAATATCAGCGTGACCGGTCCGGTGAAGAGGCACGGGATGGGTTTGCCAAGGAGCCAGCACGCCGGTTTGATCAGGCCGCTTAAATCGGAGCGCAGGACCGGGGCGGCGTCTTGGGGGCGGTCGCGGTGTGTGATGAAGCCCGCCAGGTGGCCCAGCGAGACCATGACCTCCTGGCCGGGGGCGACGTGGAGGGTTTGGAAGTTGCTCATGGGGTGGAGCCCGGTGAGTGTGACGGTGTTGTGGTCTGAGGCGTCTGGGTTGTGGGTGACAGTGCTGAGGAAGTAGGCGCGGTGCCAGAGGCGGCCAAGGGGCGCGCGGAGGGGCCATGGGGGGATGAATCTGGCCCCAAAGCGCCGTGAGCGCAAAAACCGCATGGGGTGGTGCAGGGATTGGCCTTCCTCCAGCGTGAGTTGGAGGGTGTTGGGCGATGTGTGCTCAAGCACCGTCATGATGTCTGCCCCTTTGGTCTTGAGCGAGTTTTCCCCAGCTTGACCGGGCCCCAAACCCCCCGCAGGTGCAGAAAGCGGACAAAGCAGGACAGGCCCATCAGCAGTGAAGAGAGGCCGCCGCTGAGGTGGACCACAAACCAACCGATGCCCCAGGAGTCGTTGAAGAGGACACCGCCCCAGCGTGCTTCGATCTCCCTGGCCTTTTTGATGGAGACCTCCAGACGGCCGTTGAGGCTTTGGGAGGCTCGGCGAAAGGTCTCCGTGCGGCGCTCTTCGGTGCCCAGCGCCTGTCCGATGTCTCGGTTGAGGTCGTAGACCCTCAGGCGCGCTTTGCCCAGCGCGGCGTCGATGGACTCGATGCGTGCGTTGGTGGCTTCGAGGTCGCGCTGGAGCTTCCAGGCCTGCGCGGCCAATTGTCTGGCTTTGGCGGTGGTCTTTGTGAAGGTTTCGACCAGTTGGTCAATCAAGCCCGCGTCCCTTTGGTCTGGGACGATGATTTGGCCGTCGGCGTCGACGGTGAGGCCTTCCTGGGCGGCTTGCTGGCGCAGGGCTTCGAGCTGGCGTTCTTTGTCGTGGGCTTTGCGCTCGGCCTCTCGCAGGGTTCGCTCGTCTTCTTTGATGGTCTGGTTGAGGTCCTGGAGGCTTTCTTCGAAGGCCTGACGCTTGATTTGGAGTGCTTTGAGGTCGTCTTTGTAGGTCTCTTCGAGTGTGGCCAGTTGGCGGTCGCGTTCGGTTTCGAGGACGACCAGGCGCTGGTGGGCGGTGTGTTGGCCTTGGAGAACGTCCTGCCAGCAGTCATGAAAGATGAGCATGGCTGCGGGGATGAGGACAACGGCGAGCGCGAGCGCGAAGGCGTCCTGGAGCTGTGGTCGTTTGGGCTTCAATGGCGCGGCCTCCTTGTGGGGGAGGGGGTGGGCTCCAGGTTCTGTCTGACCATTGTCCCGTCGCCCATCGAGTTCGTCGGAACTCGGTTCCAATTGTCAGCCAGAGCCTGATGGGCCCTGGGCGGTGGCGCTGTCCGCGTTGGTGCGGGGCTCTGCTTGGCCCTTGGCCATGGGTGTAACACGCCAGCGCCTGGAAGGTCTTCCATCGGGAGGCTATTGGGGGAATGCCAGGCAGATTTTGCCCATGTGGCGGCCAGCGGCCATGTGTTCGAAGGCCCGATGGATGTTGGCCAGCTCGAAGGTGGTGTCAATGACGGGGCGGATTTGGTGGGCCGCGATGGCGCGGTTCATCTCTTCAAAGGTGGCGCGGGTGCCGACGATGACGCCCTGAACGCGGATCTGGCGCATGAGAATGGAGGTGATGGCCAGCTTTTGGGCGCCGCCTGAGAGGACGCCGATGAGGCTGATGGTGCCGCCGGGACGCACGGCGCGCAGGGAGCTGGCCAGCGTGCCCGCGCCGCCGACCTCGACGACGACATCGACGCCGCGACCGCCGGTGATTTGTGCGGCGGTTTTGCCCCATTTGGGGTCTTCTTTGTAGTTGATGGTGTGGTCTGCGCCCATGTCGGCGGCGCGTTGGAGTTTCTGGTCGCTGCTGGAGGTGATGATGACGGTGGCGCCCAGGGCTTTGGCAAATTGGAGGGCGAAGGTGGAGACGCCGCCGGTGCCTTGGAGCAGGACGGTGTCGCCAGCCTTGACCTGTCCGTGGGTGACCAGGGCAGACCAGGCGGTGACGGCGGCGCAGGGCAGGCACGCGGCCTCGGCGTCGGTGAGGTGTTCGGGGACGGCGACGACGCCGTCTTCATGCAAGAGCATGTACTGCTGGAGGACGCCGTCGATGGGGCCGCCCAGGGAGGTCTTGAGGCGCTCTTTGGTGGGAGGGCCATCGACCCAGCGCTCAAAGAACGCCGTGGCGACGCGCTGTCCTTCTTTGACTCGCCGCACACCAGGTCCAACGGCCGTGACGGTACCGACGCCGTCGGAGCAGGGGACCAGCGGGAGAGGCTGGCGAGGATTGTATTGGCCTTCGATCATGAGCCAGTCGCGGAAGTTGAGCGAGGCGGCGGTCATCTTCAGGAGGACTTGTCCGGGACCGGGCTGCGGGGGATCGGGGCGCGTGGCGGCTTTGAGGTTGGTGAGCCCAAAGGCGCCTTCGACCTGGTAGACCTGCATGGGGGTTCTCCGCTTGTTGGGTGTATCGGCGAGCATCTTGTGGGGTGGCCCGCTTTGGTGTTGTGGCGCGGCCATGGTCGCACCTTTGGGCGCTGGGTCCAAGGGATCATACCAAGCTACAGACGCCCGACTGACTTTGTGACTTTTGGGGCGGCCCTGATGGCGCTATAGACCACAGAACTCGCTCGCAATAGCGCTGCTATGGCTTCACTCGTCCTGAGGCCTCTAGCATCCATCATTGCTCGCCCCAAACTTGTGGCTTATTGCTGAGAGCTTCGGCTGCTGACATCCGTTATTGCTCGCCTCAAAGCAAGCCTTTCGTCTGCAGCTTGGTATCATCGGGTCTTGTTTGACTCACAGAGCTTTTCTGGTTTACGACGGGCTTGTGTATGACTTTGTCTGGAGGATTTGAGCCATGACGACCACCGAACAGACTGCGAAGAACATCCCGCTTTTGAGCATGAACGATGCCCGTGACCCGGCCCGCAGAGCCGAGTTTGTGGAGGCGTTGGGCAAGGCCCTGGAGCACTTTGGTTTTGTGGCGCTCATTGACCATGGGATTGACAAGGCCAAGCTGGACCGCGCTTACGACGTGGCGGTGGAGACCTTTTCGTTGCCCGAGGCGACCAAGAAGCGCTACGAAGACGCCCAGGGCGGCCGCCAGCGTGGCTACACGGCGTTTGGAGTGGAGCATGCCAAGGACACGGACGTGCCGGACTTGAAAGAGTTCTGGCATGTCGGCCCGGAGTTGGCGGCCGACGATCCGCTGCGTGTCAACGGGATCATGCCTGCCAACATCTTCCCTTCACAGGATGTGCCCCACTTCCAGGGTTCCTTTATGGACCTCTTTGCGGACCTGGAGTCTTTTGGTCTGGAGGTGCTCAACGCCGTCGGTGAGTATCTGGAAGTGCCCGCAGACTACTTTGGCGAGATGACGCGCGGGGGCAACAGCGTCCTGCGCATCATCAACTACCCCGATATGGGTCGGAGCGTGCCTGCGGGGGCTGTGCGTGCGGCGGCCCACGAGGACATCAACCTTATTACGATCCTGCCGTCCTCGACGCGGCCGGGTTTGGAGTTGATGACCCGCGAGGGAGAGTGGATGCCGATCAGCACCCCGCCCAACGTCATGATTTGTGACACGGGGGACATGATGCAGCTCTTGACCGCCGGTCGCCTGCCGGCCACGACCCACCGCGTGGTGAACCCCGAGGAGTCTGATGGTGGGCGCCTGTCGATGCCGTTCTTCATGCACCCCCGGATGGATTACCTTTTGGAGCCGCTCAAGGAAGGTTTTGCGGAGCCGGTTTTGACGGGCGACTTTCTCAAGCAGCGTTTGGCAGAGATTGGCGTGTCCTGATTTTTGGGGCGCCAAACAGGATTGTCAGAGCATTTGATGGCGGTCGGGGTTTCCGACTGCGTGTGACGTGAGCGTCGCTGTGTGGGTCTGGCCCTTTGAGGGGTTGGGGTTCACGGCGGCGCTTTTTGCGTTTTTGGGGCGTTGAGAGAGCGAAGAAGAGCGAAGGCTATTTAAAGAAGTAGAGGAGCGCCGCCGCCGTGGCCAGGGTGATGGTCAAAAAGAGCAGGAACCCGACGATGATCATGGGAGCCTTGGAGCGCTTTTTGGTAGGGGGGACCTGCATCGAGGGGGGAACCACGATGGGCTCTTTGGCCAGGGGCGTGGGATTGGGTTCGGGCAGCTCCAGTGAGAGGTCG
>CAKZKQ010000431.1 GCA_937123825.1 uncultured Pseudomonadota bacterium | reverse complement strand
CCCCCCCCCCCCCCCCCAACAAGCCGCACGCCCCCTTGGAACCCCCCCAAGCCCCCACCACCCACTCACAACCCCCCAGGAAAGCCCCACAACCCTCCACCACCCCACACCCGACCTCCAAAAGTGAAAGCACTTTCGCCTCAATGCCCCACTCGTACCGGCGAAGCCAAGAACCCAACCCATCACAAATGCCATAAGTGAGCGCAGCGAACGAACCACAAGGGAGCAAGCGCAGCGCCGCGACCGAACCACAAGCAAGCGCAGCGCCGCGAACCAAAAGGGCAGCCAAGCGAAGCGCGGCAACCGAACCGCTACCGAGCCCCGCTCGGTAGCTCCGCTGTGAGTGCTCGGGCGGCGCAGTTGGGGTTGAGGACGGGCCAGTCGTGGGTGAGGTCGGGGAGGGGTTTGATGCGGAGGTTATGGAAGTGTTGGTGGAGGTGGTTTTGGAGGGTGGGTTTGAGGTGGAAGTATTCGTCGCGTTGGGCAAAGAGGAGCGTGGTGGGTTGGGAGACGTTGAGATCGTTGTAGGAGAGTGTTTGGGCGGCTTTGAGGAAGCGGGCGCTGGTGCGTGGGGCGCGGGCCATGCCCAGGACCAGGGGGGTGTGGAGGCGGTTGGCGAAGACGACGCCGCGCAGGCCGCCGGTGCGGCCGATGGTTTGGCGAGCGCCTTTGTAGAGGGAGCGGGCGACAAAACCGAGGCGTCCAAATTGGACGGGGAGCGCGGGGTTGAGGGCCACAAGGGTGTGTGGGATGTCGCTGTGGGCGCCGAGGTAGAAGGAGAGCGCGCCGCCCATGGAGTGTCCGGCCACGGCGGCGCTGGACAGGCCCATTTGGTGCAGGAGGGTCTGGGCGATCTCGGCGTGGTCGTGGACGGAGTCGGGTTGGCGGTCGTAGGCGCCGACGCGGAGCATATCGGGGGCGATGATCTCGAAGCGTTGGCCCAGGCGCACAAAGAGGTCTTTGTAGAGGGTTGGCCAGAGGCCAAAGCCTTGGAAGAAGACCAGCGGGGGGCCTTGGCCGTGGCGCCAGGTGTGGATCAAACGGCCTTGGACGAGGTGTGCTTGGGATTTCATGGTGTGACGGGGCCTGCTTTGAGGACAACAATGCGTGGGGGTGTTGTACCACAACTGGCCAAGCGATGTTCTTGCCGGTCCGATTCAGACGACGCTTGAGGGGGAAAGCTCGCCGTTGGGCAGGCTGTGGCCGGACTGGATGGCTTGTTGGCTCTTGAGCAGGACTTTATGGGCCTGGTCGAGCATCAGGCGGTCGGTGTTGTGGACATTGAGGGTGTGGCGAGCGCCGTTTTGGAGGTCTTGGGTGCAGTCCTGGCCTTTGGCCAGCGTCAGGTGGCCTTGTTCAAAGGCGAGCATGGCTTTGAGGATGATGTATTGACTGTTTTCGACCAGCGCGGCGGCTCGGCCAAGGCTGTCCTGGGCGTCTTCAAAACGGTGTTGATGGCGTTTGAGACGGGCACGGGCAATGTGACAGCGGGTTTCCAGGCGGCGGTTTTGCTGTTTGTGGGCGGTTTGCCAGGCGCGAAAGATGTGGCCATCGGCGGTTTTAAAGGCGCCTTTGCGGATGTCGAGTCGCGCAAGTTCAAGGCGAACATGGGCCTCTTGTGAGTGGTGTTTGATCTCTTGTGCGATGGCGAGCGCCTTTTCAAAGCACTCTCGGGCCATGTCGATGTGGCCCGAGGCCACCTGGGCCTCCCCGACAAACATCCAGGTGTTGCCTTCGCCGCGCCGCTCGCCGTTTTCGACCTCCAAATCAAGGACCTCCTGGAAGGTCTCCAGGGCTTGGCTGAATTCGCCTTTGAGCAGGCGGACGCAGGCGATTTGCTTTAAGCTCATGGCCTCGCGCCGGACGTCTCCCAGCTCGCGCCGCAGGCGCAGGGCTTCGCGGTAGAGCCCCAGCGCGGCGCTGTAGTGGCCTCTATAGACATGGACCAGACCCATGTTGTAGAGGCTCATGGCCTCATAGAGGATGTTGCCGACGCGCCGATGGAGGGTGATGCTCTGTTGGTGACAGGCCATGGCCTGCTCGAACTCGCGGTGGCGGCGGTGGAGGCTGGCCATGTTGTTGAGGGCGAAGCTCTGGCCGCGCAGGTCGCCGGCGTCACGGTAGATCTCCAGGGCGCGCAGGTAGAGGTCCATGGCCTCCTGGCGGTGCCCCTGTGCGGCGGTGCTCATGCCCATGTTGTGGATGACGTCGGCCTGGGCCACAAGATCACCGACGGACTCTTGAAGCGTCAGCGCCTGGGCGTAGTGGGTCAGCGCCTGGGCGAAAAGCCCCTGTTGGTGTTCGACGTTGGCGATGAGCTTCAGGATGACGCCGCGCTCTCCGGGACCGGCGCCGCCGAGTGTTTCGGCCTCGTGCAGCGGTTCGAGCGCTTCGGTGAGCATGCCCATGGATGTGCGCGTCTGGCCAAGCAGCGCCAGGGCCCGGCGCCTGGACTCCAGCGAGACCTGCGGGGTGACATCTTCGAGAAAGGCCTCAAGGGCGTCTTTGGCTTTGTTGAAGTGACCGGCCTTGATCCAGACGGACCGCACAAGATCCAGCCTGATGGACAGCTGCAGGTGAAAGAGCAGGTTGTGAGAGCGGACCCCTTCGGCGTCCAGCAGCGCCAGAGTTTTGAGGTAGTGGTGCTCGGCCTCGTCGTGGGCGTAGCGGGAGACGGCGTCTTTGGCGGCTTGGAGGTAGACGACGCGGGCCTTGGCGAGCTGCCCGGCGTGTTCCCAGTGGTGGCCCAGACGGCCAAGTTCAACGGGGAGTTTGTTCTGGCGGCGGCGCTCAAGGCTCTGTGCGGCGCGCAGGTGGAGCGTTTGGCGCTCTTCTTCGCTGAGCCCGGTCAGCGCCGCTTCGCGCAGCTTGTCGTGCATGAGGCGCACGCGGTTGCCCGAGGTCGGCTCACAGATGCGGTGGCGCAGCAGCCGGCCCAGGCCGTCGTCAAAAGCGCCGCGCTCCAACATCGCCACCTGCTCCAGCGTCGCCACATCGACTTCCCGGCCAAGAACGCAGGCGGCCTCGCAGACCTTGCGGGTGTCTTCGTCGAGCGCATCGAGGCGCTCCATGATGACGTTCTGGAGGGAGTCGGGCAGCGGCAGGTGCATGACGGCGGCGGCTTGCCGGGCCCCTGCCAGGCGCCAGTGGCCGGTGCGATCGAGGGTGAGCAGGCCGCTTTCGATGGCAAACTGGAGGATCTCGGCCACAAAAAAGGGGTTGCCCTGGGCTTGGCGCACGATACGGGCGATGAGGGGCTCGGGCACGCGGCGCAGGCCCAGCATCCGCCCGATCATGGCGCCGATGGCGGTTTCATCCAGCGCGCTGACGTATTCGTCGTGGATGTGGGGCCGGGCGATGATCTCTTCGAGCATGGAGGGAACCTGCTCGTTGCGCATCATGCCCAGGACACACCAGGAGCGGTTGAGCAACCCCCGACTGCACAGGAAGCTCAGGCATGCCAGCGACATTTCGTCGGCCCACTGGACATCGTCGAGCATCAGCAGCAATGGCTGGTTGCCTCGGTGGCCTTCGAGCACCCGGCGCACGGCCTTAAAGAGGCGCATCCGGGCGGCGGGCGGCGGCAGCTCGTCAGGGGGTTCGGGGTGCTCAAAGCCGGGCAGCTCGGTCAACGAGGGCATGTAGGGGGCCAACACCCCCGCCCAGGGGCCAATGAGCTCTTCGGTGTACTGACGGCCACGCTCTCGGCAGCGGTCGGCGACGCGGCGCAGCGGACCATGAAAAGCGTGCAGCGCGCTGTGACCTCGGCCTGCCAGACACTGCCCCAGGACCACCTCGACGCGGCGGCTGCGGGCACTGCGGACCAACTCCATGGCCAGGCGAGTCTTGCCCACCCCACTTTGCCCCACCAACATCACGCCAGCGCCCTGGGCGTTGGCGGCGTCGCGCAGCCGGGTCTCCAGGCGGTCCAGCAACTGACCGCGTCCGTGAAAACCAGGGCGGTAGAGGTAGGGGCGGCACGGGGGCAACTCGGCGTCGGGGGGCATGGGGGCGCCCATCCGGCGCAGCGCCGTCACCACGACCTGAGCGTGGCCCAGGCGCTCTTCGGGGCGCTTGATGAGGAGCTTTTGCACCAACTGCTGCAGCATCGGCGGGGCCTCGACGCCCATCTCGGCGAAGGTCGGCACCGGCTGCGTCAGGTGCATCATGAAAGTCTGGGTCGGGTGCTCTGAGACAAACGGGGGCCGCCCCACAAGAATCTCAAAGAGGAGCGCGCCGACGGCGTAAAGATCCGCCCGGGCATCAAAGTCCTGCCCCTGGACACGCTCGGGGCTGGTGTAGAGGGCGGTGCCGCTGAGGATGCCCGCACCAGCGACCTGCGCCACGCCAATGCGACGGCCCCGGCTGACGGCGATGCCAAAATCGACCAGGACCACCCGCCCTTCCGGGGTAATAAAGATGTTTTCGGGCTTCAAATCGCAGTGAACGATGCCCTCGCCGTGCAAATACGCCAGCGCCTGACAGACCTGCCCCATCCACCCGAGCATCTCCATCGTGCCGGCCTCAAGCTCGGTCATCTCCGGTTCGGGCAACGCCTCATCGTCCTGATCCTCAATGACCCAGGTCGTGGAGATCTCGGGGGCACCCATGGGCTCTTCAAAGAGCACCGTGCGGGGGTTGGCCACGGGCAACGTGGGGTCGTGCACCATCGAAACAAGGATCCCGGTGTGTCCGGGGATCATGATCCCCGAGGCGACCATGGTCTTATGATCTTTGAGCGCCTGCGCCAACGTGCGCCCCTGAAGCCACTCCAGCGCCAACCAGGGCATGCCGTCGTCCACGCCGTCGTCCACGACGCGCACCACACCGGGGTGCTCCAACTGACGCAGCGCCCGAATCTCCTGGCGCAGGCTGTGAAGCATGCTCGCCACAGGCTTGTGCAGCGTCTTGAGCGCCACCCGACGGCCATCCTCCAGATGCTCCGCCAGGTACACCACCCCCATGCCGCCCTCGCCCAGCACGCTCAACGGCCGATAGGGACCAATGTTTTGTGGCAACTGCGCCATGCTTCCTCAATGCACTCACACGCCGCCCGCCACCAGCTCAGGCGGCACCCAGCGCGCCGCATTCACCGCCGGGCCTCAAGGCGCCAGCGACACCGTCGTCTGCCCGCGCCCAGCGCGCCCTGCAATCCAATCGATCGTCAACTCGTCGGCGCTGCCCTTCACCAGCCAGGTGGCGCGGGCGCGGTGGCCGCGGGCCGAAAGGCTGGGATAGATGGCGTTGCGCCCTCCCCCAACACGGGTCTGCCCCCAACCATCAAGGTGATGCAGCGGCTGATGGGGCGCGCCCTCAAGGACCTCCATGCCGTCGGCCGACACCAAACGGGCCGAGACCTCCGGGGTGGCCTGCAGGTGCTCTCCATGAGAGAGCCCCGAAGTGGGCAAAAAGCCCAGGTTCTCCAACACCAACTCCACTCGCCAACATTCCTCGCCCAACGCAGTCACGCTGGCAGTGGCCTCAACCCTGGGCACGGCGCGGCGCACCCGGTCGATGATCGCGTAGCCCTTGCCGCACTCTTCAGCCAAGACCGGCACCGGAGGGTTGCGCACCGTGCGCAGATAATCCAAACCACCGATTTCGACGGTGCCAAGCTGCGGATGTTCAAACGCTTTCCAACCCGAATGCAGCGTCGGGTCCTGCGCCATCCGACTGATGAGCTTGCGCATATCCTCTGTTTTGGGCTTCATCAGGAAATCGAGCGAGTTTTTCAACTCAATCCCCGCAAACTTCATCGGATTCCACATCTCCAAGGTGTAACCCGGGATCCCAAAGGTGGTCGTCATCGCATCGGCCCACACCCCGGTGATGGGCTTTTTGGGGTCGTACATGAACTCGGGGTGGACCTTGAAGACATCGTAATCGGTCCCCACCACCGCGTCGGTCGCCAACGCGTGCATCATGTCGATGTCCCCTTTGCCAAGGGGCGTGTCGGCGCGGTACGGCTGGGTCAACAAGCAGCCCGTGTAGGTGTGGTTGGTGACCGCCGCGCAGATCCCCTTGCGGGCCGCAAAGGCCTCGACCACGGCGCGGCTCTCGGGGGCGCTGGTCGGGTGCGTGCCGCCGTCCATGCCAAACATCGAAAACGGCATCCAACCGCCCGGAAAGTTGCGGTTGAGGTCCAACCCAAACTGAAACGGCGCGTTGATCCACTTCACCCCGTCCCATTGCAAGAAGACCCCCTCGGAGGCCACAAAGAAGGCATCTTCAGGGTCATCGTCCAAGGTCCGGGGGCGCATGTAGAGGGGTTGTTGCTCGTCCTGCACGAAGGCCCCAGCCCGGTGGCGCCAACGCATCCACCGGATGGCGCCGTCTCCGTCCAGATCCTTGGGCGCCAGACCAATCCGCGTGGCCCCGTCGCGCCCCGGACGCAGCGTCGAGCGCATGAAGGGCTCGCCCTTGCACATCGCATCAAAGCCGTCGGGGCTGATGCAAGGGATCACAAAGGCGCTGTGGCGACTGAACCAGTCCACCATCTTTGGATCGCCCTCTTTGAGCTTCTCCAGCCAACGCGACACGGTGTAGAGGACCAGCATCACACCTGTGAACTCACTGGCGTGGGTCCCCCCATCGAGCCAGAACGCCGGGCGCATGTCCCGATCTTCGCCCGCAGCGCCGATGGTCAAAAGCCAGATGGGTTTGCCGTTGAGGCTCTTGCCGGCCTCCTGCAAACTGACCCATTGAGGCATGGCCTTGGCCACCTCCTGACACCAGGCCGTGACTTCATCAAAATCCAAATAGCGCTCGCCGTTGTATTGCATACCCAACCCTTTATTTTGCTCGTGGTGATGTCTTCTTCACCAAAAAAACCATCGCACCAGCTCGACCCCACCGGTATACCACAGATGCACACACGGACACGGCCAGAGGCGCATCAAAAGACTTCACAATCCCAACCGATCCTTCGCTGGATTGTCACAATCGCCCTCCAGCACCGGTAGTGCTCCATGTGACAGGCTGTGCAGGGCAGCCTCCCATCGTCTGGAGGACAGGATGCAAAAATCATTGATGACGTGGTTGGGCCTGGGGTTGTGGTTGAGCGCGTGCGGAGGCATCGCACCAGAGGCCAGCCCCCACCTGGAGCAGCCCGCCCCTACCAAAAACAAGGCCGCCGACCGGTCAGAACCCCTCAACACGCGCCCTGCCCTTGAGCAAGCCAACGCCAGCGTCCACAAAGCGCTGCAAAGAGCCCCAACCCAACCCCCAGCGCCGCCCATCCCCCAACGCCCTGCCCCGCTGGCCATTGAAGGCTTCAATCCAGCCAGCCACGTCGGTCCGCCCGCCTTGGCCAAATGGCCCAAACCCGTGGTGGTGGTCTTGCACGGCAACTACGATCGCCCCGAATGGGAGTGTGGCCTGTGGCAAAAGGTGATTGGGGGCTATGGATGGGTCTTATGCCCCAGGGGGACGGTCTCCGCGCCGCCGCCAGAAGACCGCTGGACCTATCCAAACCGTCCCTATGCACGGCGTGAGATCGACGCGGCGTTGGACGCGCTGGAGAGACGTTATCCGGGGCGAGTGTCGCGGAAAGGGATGGCAAGGCGAGACATCAGACTGTGGCGGTTTCTTCGACGGCTTCGGGGGTTTCGACCGCTTCGATGGCTTCAGCGGCTCCGGCGACCTGCTCGGTGTCGAGGTCGGAGAGCAAGTCGGCGGCAGGGTCTTTGGCGGCCTTTCGGGCCTCTTTGGCAGCCTTGCGGGCTTCTTTGCGGGCCGCTTTTCGCGCCACCTTCTGGGCCTTCTTCTCATCCAGGCGCACCAACAGCTCTTTGCGCCGGTCGCGCTGGGTCAAGCGCCCGTCGCTCTCCTGCTCAATGATGAAGCGCGTGGCGGCGACAACACACGCCGGCAAGAGGATCAGGTTCAAGATCGGGATGTAGAGAAAGAGGTAGGTCGCCAGCGCAAACCCATAAAAGAGCGCCTTGTTGCGCCACACAAAACGCATCTTGTCCGCAAAAGGCCACAGCCGCAGCGTCATGGGGTAGTCCATCGGCGTAAACGCCAACATCATCGGCACCGCCGTAAAGCTCACCGTCAACGCCGCCACCTGACCCAGGATCGGGATGAAACCCATCGCAAAGCCGGTCAGCGTCACCGTCAACCCCATCGACGCAAAGAGCAACACGTGCATCAAGCTGATGACCATGTTGCGCATCGCCAATGAGAGCTTGAAGGGCGCCTCAAAGCCTGTCTCGATGGCCTCGACCTTCTCGGAGAGCATCTCCATAAAGGGCCCCGCCAGTGGCAGCGAGAGCAGCGTGATCAACACCGACCCCAACACAAAGAGCACCAACATCAAGACAAACTTCAGAAAGTGCCACAGCGGCACCAACAAATAGGTGACGTACCACGCGTCCCCTGCCGGCGCGTCCCACATCCAGGCCATCACCGACCCCGAGTGGTCAAAGACCATCATGACCATGACAATCATCAGGCCCAGCACGATCGGCACCGGCGGCAGGGCAAATTTCAACGTCCCAGGGTGGCGCAGCATGTAGCCAAGCCCCCAGAAAGGCGCAAAAAACCCTTTGGCAAAATTTCCCAAGCCCTTCTTCATCGTCTTCTGACCTCACTGTCTTCCAAGAATACAGTCCACGCATCCCAACCAAGGAAGATCTGGCAAGCGGCATTCCCGCAGATTGCGCTCGGTGACTCACCCATCACACATAACTTCCAGACGATGACTGTGTCTACACAAGAGGTCTGAGCCAGTGGGCGTCGGTATAAAATCAGATGGTCGGCATTGAAGTGAATGCCGGTGATTGCCCCCAAACACACAGGGCATCAAGAGAGCGTAAAAAGCTCATCAAAGAGGTCCAAAAAGGCCCGAATCCGGCGCGGAGGCCGAGGCCCCTCCACAAACGCCGCCACGCAGCGCACGCGCTCCGTCTCCCAATCCTGGAGGATGTGCACCAGCTCACCGCGGTCCAGCAGCCGCTGGCAATCGGCCCGGGTCAACCCCGCCGGGCCAATCCCCTCCAGCGCCGCCCGCTTGCAGAACGCCACGCTGGTCGTAAAAATCCCCATGGAGACCTCCACCTCCAGCTCCGTCCCATCACCGTGACGAAACCTCACAAAGCGCGCCGAAGGGTTGGCCCCTTGCACAATGCACCGGTGGTTCTGCAACTGGCTGGGGTGCTGGATCGGGCCGTGGCGCTCCAGATACTGCGGACTGACACAGAGCAGCAACGGCAACTGCCCCAGCGACTTGCGGGTCAACGCCCTCGACGAGCGCACACCCTGCAACTCCCACTTGGACGGCGGCAAGACCTGAATCGCGATGTCGATCTTGTCCTCGTCCATGTCGATCCCTTCATCGACCTCCAGGATGTGCAACTCGACCTTGGCGTGGTGGCCGCAGTTGTGGGCGACCTCAAAGAGGCCAAAGAGCACGGTCCCGGTGGCAATCCAGTTGAGGGGATAGAGCCACCACAGTTGCGCCTCCCAGGTCGCGTACGACGCCGCCGAACAGAGCGTGAGCAGGAGCACGACACGCGCCAGAAAACTCGCCGCGAGCCGATCATTGGGGACAAAGAGGTGGCGCGGGATGGCGCGTCTTACACTGCGTAGCGTGGGCGGAGACATGCTTTCACCCCTCGAGAGCGTCGAAGCAGGAAAGGCCTTGCGTTCGGGCCAACCCGGTTTCGCAAAAACCATCAACAACGTCACCCTAAAAGAGTAAAGTTTTGACCGTCAACACACGTTTATGCAAAGCTCTTTTGCACGCATGCAAAAACAAAAACAACCTTGCTCAAATGACACAATAAACCATCACAACCCCCCCCCAACACCAGCAAAAAACCACCCAAAACCATCAAAAAACAACAAACAACATCAACCAAAGGACACCAAACAACAAAACCAATCAAATCCCAAGCCTAAAATTCAAAACACACCCTCCCCCCATCCCTGCTGCGTCGCAACCAACCCACTTCAGCGGGTCCAGCTTGCCGGCTGAACGCTTCTCCGAGCATCCATTGGTCTCCAAAGAAAGTCTGCGCGGGGGTTCTGTCTCCAAACCCGCCGACGGCGCAGGTGGCTTGCCGCGGATAACGTGGACTTGACAATCATTGCGGGGACTGGTCAGTTGTGCGCCATCCCTGCGACGAATGATGCGTGAGTCATCATCATAGAGTACCCCTGGTTCAGGAGTAGAGTTATGCGGACCAAGACATACAGAAACATCTTCCTGATGGCGTTGTTGCTCTCCATCAGCTTCCTGGCGGCCTCGTGCGCTTGCGGCGGGTGCGGCGAGGCGGCGGCGCAGGCCGAGC
This sequence comes from uncultured Pseudomonadota bacterium, assembly GCA_937123825.1. GTDB lineage: Bacteria > Myxococcota_A > Bradymonadia > Bradymonadales > CAKZKQ01. The sequence continues at coordinate 3,397 of CAKZKQ010000431.1, read as the reverse complement.
TGGCCCAGATGTTCCCGGCCAAGGCCGATGTGAGCATCATCGTGACGCGCTGGAAGGACCTCCAAAAGGGTCTGGAGATCGGTGAAGAGAAGTTTGGCGAGAATTTTCCGGTCAACGAGGCCTTTAAGGACTTTGAGAAAGAGTCCGGCATGGACTTGGGCGATCCGGATTCGCTCAAGGAGCACGGCCTGGACCCCACCGGCAGCCTGGGCGGCCTCTACATCGATGAGAATGTTGTCTTGATGTTGCCGGTCAAGGACGCCGACACGCTCAACGACTTCCTTAAGAAGGATGCGGAGAAGAGCGACACCATCGACGACAAGGTCCATGAGGAGAAGGTCGGTGACTCGACCATGTACATCCTGGTGGATGAGGGCGCCAAGAAGCCCAAAAAGAGCAACATCCAGGCGGCCTGGTTGGTCAAAAACGACATGGTCATGATTTTCTTCGGCGACGAAGAGGTCAACAAAGGCGACGGCCGCGCCGTGCTCAAGGACCTGGCCAAGCTCAAGTCCAGCAAATCCCTGGCCAAGAGCGACCACTACAAGGACATCAAGAAGAAGCTCGGCGACGACAACCTGATCTACGCCTACTTCAACACCAAGAACCTGCTGCGCATGGCCGCCGAGGCCGAGCCCAGCGACGCGGCCAGCTTCAACATGGCCGCCGACCGCCTCAGCTGGGCGGGCATGGGCATGAAGATCAACGACAAGGGCCTCGACGTGCGCCTCTACTCGACCGGCGACGAAGAGATCTTCACCGCCATGGCCAAGGCCATGACCGCCAAGAGCGACTTCGAGGGCGTGGCGGCCAGCATCGACGGCAAGCCCGCCTTTGTGGTCAAGCTGGCCCTCGACGTGGAGAAGCTGCTCCAGGAGATCGGCAAGGCCGACCCCAACATGAAGGGCGCCATTGAGGGCTTCTTCAAGGACGCCAACCGCAACCTCGGCGTCGATGTCCGCAAGGACCTGCTGCCGACCCTGGACGGCAACATCGCCTTGGTGACCTACGACGGCGACGCGCGCGCCATCATGAGCGCGGATATTCCGGGCTTGCTTGAAGAGGGCAAGGCCACCATCGCACTGGGCGTCAAGGACCAGAAGAAGCTGGTCAAGGTCGCTGGCGATGCGCTCAAGAAGATGGGTGCCAAGCCCAAAGAAGACGGCAACGTGACGGTCTTCCAGGTTGGCCCTGGCAAGAACCCCTTCATGCTGGTCATTGGCCAGAGCGCGGCCGTGCTGAGCACCAAGGCCGCTGGTGAGGACAAGCTCAAGAAGATGGCCCAGGGCAAGGGCAGCGGCCTGAAGGGTGTTTACACCAAGGGCGTGGCCAAGAAGCTCCTGTCGGGCAAAGACGGCAGCGGCGTGGCCGTCGATGTGACCAAGATCCTCAAGATGCTTGGCGACGCCGCCGACAAGAGCCCCGAGGCGCAGACCCTCAAGGGCATGAAGTCCTGGTCCTTCAACAGCTACCCGGATGATGAGGGTGGTGTGATCGACATCGAGGTCGATTTCAAGTGAAGCGCCCGTTGAGCGCACGCTGAGCGCTCGCTGACCGATGAACCCTCCCGCTGCGGAGGGTTTTGTCGTTTTTGGGCCCCAACGGGCACCCATCGAAGCATTTTGGGGGCCTGATTGGCGTCAAGGCGAGCATCGCGCTACGTTGTCGGGCCCGACGGCGCGGTTTTCGTGACCGCGCGTGGCGCTGGTGCCGTACAATGCATCCACGCATCCGGTGGGCCTTGGGGCCATGGACTGCGCGACAATCCCGACACACCGCGAGAAGAGACATGCTTAGGACCACCCGATTGACCTTGACGCTGACATGGCTGCTGGCCGCCGCGCTTGGCGCGGGGCTGGTGGGCTGCCAGGACGACGACCCGCAGGGCGGCGCTGGCGCTGCCAACAACGCCGCCAACAACATCGCCAACAACGACCCGCCGCAGCCAGACGCGTCTGACGACGACAACAACGACCAGAACAACGATCAGAACAACACACCCAACAACGACCAGAACAACGACCCGCCGCCCGACGCCCAGGACATGACCGACGTCGACGACACCCCCGACGCGCAAGTCGACGTTGATGAGCCGCACCAGGACATCATGGAGGATGCTGACGAGGTTCCCGACGGCGACGATGGCATGCCCGACGTCATGGACATGCCCGATGTTGATGAACCCGATGTCGATGAGCCCGATGTCCCCGATGAGGGCGATCCTTTTGAAGGTCGCCCCACCGGGCAGTGCACCCAAAACTCGGACTGTCCCGACAACGCCCTTGGCCCAGGTCAGTGCTCGCGGGCTTTGCCCGGCGGCGCCTGCATGGGCTGCGGCATGGACGACCACTGCCCCTCGGGCACCATCTGTCAGTTTGGCACCTGCATCACCGAGTGCGATACCACCGATGACTGCCCACCGGGGCTGACCTGCAACAGCCGAAACCTCTGCGCCGCCCAGCGCTGCCAGGACGACGCCTGCCCGGTGCCGCTCTTCTCGTGCAGCGGCAGCGGCCAGTGCGAGCGCGGCACCTGCAACACCGACGATGAGTGCCCCGACCAGACCTCATGCGTCAGCGGCCGCTGCATCGAAGACCGCACCCGCTGACCACACTCGCTGGCCACACCCGCTGACCGCGCCCACTGCGGCCCCAAAGCCCCTCATTCGTCAGCATCAGGACCGTCCCAGCGCTCACCCTCTTTGCGCGCCTCGATGATGGCCTTCAGCGGACCAAAGATCGCCTCGTCGATGTCGGTCGACTTCTTTGCGCGCTCGCCTTCTGCCAGCGCATCATCGGCCCGCTGCACCGCCCACAGCTCCACCGACGTCAACTCATCACGCAGGTCTCCCAACAAAAGCTGGGACACGCGCCGGTTGTGGGTGCAAACCTCAGGGGCGTGGTTCCAAAGCGGGCTGTACACCGCCGAGTCCAGGTGCCCCCACATCTTCAAATCAAACTCGCCGCCGGGATGACGACGCTCGTCGTGCACCAACGTCATGGCGTCCTCAAGCTCCTTGGGCGCCGACTTCCACAGCCACCGGTCGAGCATCACAAAGAGGAAGACCAGGCCCACCAACCCCACCGGGATCAGCGCCAACCACCACCACCCCATCGACATCGAGGTCAAACCCCTCACCCTGGCCCGCTCCTTCAAAGACGAGCTCCAGTTTGGGCTCTTCTTCCGCAACGCCGACGCCGAGGCCTGGCGCCAAATCTCCCTCAAGGGCGGCGATCAGCGCTTTGACCGCTTCGCCACCGTCCAAATCGACCTGGCCAGCGCACAAATGACCTTCGTCGCCCAGGACACCACCGAAGACAACCTCATCGAGGGCACCGTCGACACCGGCTCACTCTTCTCACAGAAGACCGAGTTCGCCATCGCCGCCTTCCCCGCT
>CAKZKQ010000430.1 GCA_937123825.1 uncultured Pseudomonadota bacterium | reverse complement strand
GGAGTCTCTAGAGAGCACGGCCGCAGGCCTGCTCCGTCACCCCTTGTGAGCGCTATAATCGCTTGACACGACCCTAACCGCTTGGGTGATTCGTCAAAGCCACCTGTCTCAAATCAAGCGCGTTCTCACAGCAAAGCCCAAATCCCAGCGACGTGACCTCGCCAGTGAGCGCTACGATCGCCTGACTCGAACTGCCTGGGTCACCCAACAAAGCCACCTGTCCCAAATCAATCGCGCTCTCACAGCAAGCCCAAAACGCAAAAAAGGCGCCAGCGGCAACCCACAAGGGGTGCCGCAAGCGCCTTGAACAAGGCTCGCCGTTCAATCCGACAAACCCAGTCTGACCAAAGGCGTCAACCGCCCATCAGTCGATGACCTCCACCAGATCGCCGGTCATGCGCACACGGACGCGGGCGGAGTTGTTGTCGTGGTTGATCTCGGGGATCTCCTGCTCGGGGTTGGTGGTCACCAAAAGATCGTACTCGCCGTCAGGCAGGTCGGTGACGTCGATCCACTGGCATTGCAGACCCGCGCCGTAGGTGTCCTGGCAGCCCGCGGTGATGCCCTGGTTGCCGCAGCCGTAGCCAAAGCAGCCGTCGGTGGCGATGTTGGGGTCATAGACGCCGCTGTCGAGGACGCAGAAACCGTTTTTGGAGCCGATCTCGTCGAGCATGCGCTCATTGGCGACGTCGTAGATCTCGTACGCGGCGTAGGCCTCAAAGTGGTAGTGGCTGTGGCACTCGTCAAAGTGCCAGAACTCGCCGTCCTCGCTGGGAGCGCCCAAAACCAGGTCTTCGGTGCCGATGTTGGCGATGCGGGTGCCAAAACGGATGACCTTGCGGTTGCCGGGGCCGCGCACACAGCGCTCCTGGATGAGGCAATCGTCCTCGGGCACCTGGACGTAATCCAGGCGGACGGTCTCGCGCATGTAGTCGTTGTCGATGACCATATCGACGCCTTCGGGGCAAAGCTCGGGGTCGGTGGGCTCGCGGCCGGTGTCGCCACCGACGCAGACGCGGCACTGGTCGTAGAAGGCGTCGCCGCCGCAGATGCCGTTGCAGTCGATGGTGCGGGGTTCGATGCCCGTGTCGCCGCCTGCGCAGATGCCACAGCCGTCCACTTCGGCGTCGCCGCCGCAAATGCCGTTGCAGTCGATCAGCGGACCTTGCTCAAGGCCGGTCAGGCAGGAGCCACACTCTTCCTCAGGCTCGGCAAAGCCGCCCACCACGCCATTGCAGTCGGTGTTGCAGGTCGGCTCGGCCATGTAGACGTGCACCGAGCCGCCGCCACCAGGGTTGAGGTCGTCCCACAGGGGGGCGATCATGGCGCCCAGGCCCTCGTTGGGAAGCTCGGAGTTGCGGAAGCCGCCAAAGGGACCGTTGAAGGCCAAAAAGCCGTTGGAAGAGATGGTGATCTGCTCAAAGACCTGGTCGTAGAAGGGGAAGGAGAAGCCGATGTCGATGGTCTCATCGGCGTCATCCCCCAGCGCGATGGCGGTGCCCAGGTTGCGGATATCGAGCCAGTACATGGCCTGGTTGTAGTCAGCAATGAAGCGGTCATCGCGCTCGCGCATCATGATGATGGCGGGGGTCTCCAGGATGAAGTCGTTCTCAAAGGAGAACTCGATGTTGTGCTCCCCGCCGTCGGACTGGATGCCCACGGTGGCGCTGGCGCCAAAGGGCTCCAGGATGCCGTACTGGAAGAGGATGTCGCCGTTTTCGGACAAGACGACCTGGAAGGTGTAGGGTCCGCCGCCGGCGTTGTTGAAGGTGGGCACGTCGGTCCACTGGACGATGAGGCGGCGCTGCGTCAAGCAATCGCCGTCACACAAGTCCGGCACGCCGTCGTCGTCAAAGTCGTCAATGGCGGGCTCAAGGCCGGTGTCGCCGCCCGCGCAGCGCTCACAGCCGTCCACAAAGGCCTCACCAAAGCACTGGTCGTTGCAGTCTTTGTCGGCGTTTTCACCGGCGCAGACACCGCAGTCGTCGGTGTCGTTGGTGGTGCACTCGGGCTCTTCGTCGGTGTTGTCGAGCACAAAGCCTTCGGGTTGCTCGCAGGCCTCCATCGGAGAGCGAGGATCACCAAGGCCGTCTTCATCGGTGTCCGGGTAGTAGATGGTGGCGCCGGGGCCAGCGCAGACACCGCAGTCGTCGGTGTCGTTGGTGGTGCACTCGGGCTCAAGGTCGTCGGCGTTGGCCACAAAGCCTTCGGGCTGCTCGCAGGCCTCCTGGGCGGCTTCAGGGTCGCCAAGGCCGTCTTCGTCGGCGTCGGCGTAGTAGGTGTCGGTGCCGGGACCGTCACAAACGCCGCACTCATCCAGTTCAGAGGGGCCAAAGCAGATGCCGTTGCAGTCTTTGTCGGCGTTGCCGCCGCCGCAGATGCCGCACTCGTCGGTGTCGTTGGTGGTGCACTCGGGCTCTTGATCGTCGGCGTTGGTCACAAACCCGCCAGGAGGGCTGCAAGCCTCAACGGGGATGCGCGCGTCGCCCAGGCCGTCGCGATCGACGTCGGCATAGAAGATCTGTCCCCCGGGGCCAGCGCAGACGCCGCAATCGTCGGTGTCGTTGGTGGCGCACTCGGGCTCAAGGTCATCGGCGTTGTCCACAAATCCGGGCGGTGGCTGGCAGCCGCGCACGGGCGTTCGCCCGTCGCCTAACCCGTCGGCGTCGATGTCGCGATAGAAGGTGCGCTCTGTGGTCACATCTTCGTCGTTGTCGTCGCAATCTTCGTCCGCAGTCAGGCCGTCTCCGTCGGCATCTGTCAGACTTGGATTGTTTACATCGCTAGGCTCCTGCGTGTCGCCACACGCGCTCAGGAGCAGGCCCAGCATAAGCAGGCCGCCGAGATATTTCATGATTACCCCACATGGTTTGCGTGCGACTGCCAGTCCGCACATCGGTCTCTACAGTAGCACATACGGCGGCATCGACCGCCCTGGTGGGAAATCGTCAACTTTCTGACTTCCTTTTGAAGTATGGGCGCTTTTGGGGCACAGTTTCTCCAGGGTGGGGCAAACAAGCACAAGGAGAGTTGAGGGCAATGGCCAGGACACCGATCCAAACATGGACCTACGCGCTCGTGGTGGTCAGGCTCGGGCGCCGCTTTCTGGTGGTCAGGGAGAACAAGGGCCAGCAGGCCTGGTATCTGCCTGCGGGCCGGGTGGAGCCGGGCGAGACGCTGCACAACGCGGCGCGGCGCGAGACCATGGAAGAGGCGGGGGTTGCGATCAACCTGGAGGGGGTGTTGCGGGTTGAGCACACGCCCCAGATCGACGGCAGCGCCCGCTGCCGGGTCTTCTTTGTGGCCACGCCAGCCGACGACACGGCGCCCAAGAGCGTGGCCGACCAGGAGTCGATCGAGGCCAGGTGGGTGACGCTGGAGCAGATGGCGCAGATGGAGCTGCGCAGCCCCGAAGTCCTGGAGATTTTTTCGTACGTGGCAGGTGGCGGGCCGGTCTACCCATTGGGGATCTTGGCCCAGGAGCGTCAGCGCTTTCACCTCTCGTAGGTTGTGAGCAGCGCAGGGCATAAGGAGCCAGATGGCGGGGTCAACCGACCAGGGGCATCCACAAATCATCACCTTGGGGGCGTTTGAACTGCACGAGCAGTTGGCCACTGGGGGGATGTGCACGGTATGGCGAGGGGTGCATCGCGAGCAGAGGGTGCCGGTGGCCATCAAGGTGGTGGACCGGCACAACGCCTGGCGCCAGCAAGCGCTCCTGGAGGCGTTTTTTACCGAGGCCCGCACCATGGCGGGGCTCAACCACCCGCACATCATTACATTGTTGGATTTTGGCCAGATCCCCCAAGAAAGCGCCGCGCGCAGCCGAGGACGGCTGGGGCCGGGCAGCCCGTATCTGGTCATGGAGTTGGCCAGCGGCGGCGCGCTGCAGCGCTGGATGCCCGACAACTGGGCCGACGCCCGCGCCCTGCTCCTGAAGCTCCTCGACGCGCTGGCCCACGCCCACGCCGCAGGCGTCATCCACCGCGACATCAAGCCCGGCAACATCCTCCAATGCCAGGATCACGATGCTCGCCCTGGCGTAAAGCTGACCGACTTTGGCATCGCCCACATCTTTGATCCCAAAGATGACTCCAACATCGATCCGCTCATCAAAGGCACCCCCCAATACATGGCGCCCGAGCAGATCAAGGGCGATCGGCGGCTCTATGGGCCCTGGACCGACCTCTACGCCATGGGTTGCCTGGCTTACCGCATCTTGTGCGGCAAGGCCCCCTTCCAGTCGGACATGGTCATCGGTGTCGTGCTGGACCAACTCCAGCGCCCCTTCCCCGACCTCGACCCCATCATGGAGGTGCCCCCCGGCCTGGAAGCCTGGCTGGAGGTGATGACCGCCAAGGAGCCCTCGGAGCGCTTTCAGTGCGCCGCAGACGCCGCCTGGGCGCTGGCCCAATTGGAGTTCAGCGGCCCTGGACGCACGCGCTCGACCTCTGAGCAAGCCATGCCCACCCTGGCGCAGGTCATGGCCAACATTTCGCCCCAACTTCACGGCCCTGACCAAAACCATGAGGTGCCGCCGCTGCCGACCACCTGGCGCACCAGTGAGCCCCCCAGCATGGCGCTGCCGCTGGTTGGGGTGGGGCTGCGCCTCTTCCACCTGCGCGCCCTGCCCATCATCGGGCGCCACAAAGAGCGCGATGTGCTCTGGAAGGCGCTCCACAACGTCACCCTCACCCGCAAACCCCACATGCTCTTGCTCAGCGGCCCCTCGGGTATGGGCAAGACGCACCTGACCGAGTGGCTCACGCGCCGCGCCCACGAGTTGGGCGCCGCCATCACCTTGAAGGTCAACCACCACGCGCGGCCTGAGTACGGCGACGGCCTGCGCCAGCCCTTTGCCCAGCTCCTCCAGGCCGAGGGGCTCGGGCACGCCGAGCTGGTCGAACACCTGGGGGCCTGGTTTGGTCAGCAGCGCCCCGAGAACGAACACCGCGCGCTGGCACAGTGGCTCCAGCCATCCCCCGATCCCAAAGACCGCGCGATGGCCTTCCCCGACATGCACCAGCGCTTCTATACGCTGCGCTGGCTCCTTGATCAGGCCGTCCACCAACGCCCCATCATCCTCTGGCTCGAAGACCTCCAATGGGGCATCGACGCCATCAACTTCGCCCACTTCCTCATCGATTCTCGCTCCAGCCGCGCGCGCCCCATCCTGCTCATCGCCACCGTGCGCCGAGAGGCCCCCGGCATCGAAGCCCACATCCACCAGGTCCTGGAATTGTTGGAGGCCAACGAGCGCGTCGAGCACATCGAGTTGTCTCCCATGAGCCGCAAAGAGCAGCGCACGCTCATTGAGACGCTCCTGGGCCTTGACCGCGTGCTGATCGAGCGCATCCTGGAGCGCACCGCGGGCAACCCGCTCTTCACCATTGAGTTGATCGGCAACTGGATCCAGGGCGGTCATCTGGAGTTTGACGGGCGCGGCTTTGTGCTCAAAAGCGACGCCGACACACAGACCCCGGAGCAACTGCGGCGGATCTGGGAAGACCACCTCCTGCACCTGACCAAAGGCATGGGCAACGGCGCCCGTCAGGCCCTGGAGTTGGCCGCCATCCTCGGCCCTCAGGTCAACAACAATGAATGGAAGGCCGTTTGTCAGCGCGCCGGCGCCAAGCTCTCGGCCAACCTCATGGGCCGCCTGGTTCAGGAACAACTGGCGCGCCCCACCCCTGGCGGCTGGGCCTTTGTCCACGACACCTTGATCGAGACCCTCCTGCGCACCGCCGAAACCGAAGGGCGCTTGATGCGCCACTGCCTGCACTGCGTGGAGGCGCTGCGCGACGACGCCAAGACGGCCGCCGACCTCGAACGGCTGGGCACACTCTGCCTGCGCGCTGGCGACACCGACGGCGCCGACAAACTCCTGAGTGAGGCCGGGCAAGCCTACATGACGCGCGCCGACCACAAGGCGCACCGCCGCGTGCTCGACCTCATGGATCAGAGCCACCAGCGCGCGCACAAGCCCCACGACGCCCCCGGCGTGATGATGGCACAGCTTAGCCGCGTCTGGGTATTGATCGGCATGGGGCAACTCAAGGAGGCCACCCAGGCGCTGACCAGCTTCAACCTCCAGCACAAGCACACGCGCCCCTCTGCCCAGGTCAACATCTTTTATCTGCGCGTCAGGACTCTGCTGGCCTTTGAGCGCGGGGAGTTGGACACCTGCCTGCGCATGGCCAACGACCTGATCGCGGTCAGCGACCGCTACGGCTCCCTCGAAGAGCGCATCCGCGCTCGGCTGGCGCTCAGCGCCCCGCTGCGTTTGCAGGGCGATCTGAACCGCGCCAACACCGTGCTGACAGACGCCAACGCGCTGCTTCACCACGAGGCCGAACCCGCCACCGACCTCCTGCCCCGCATTCAGTACCAACGCGCCGCTTGCCTGGGCGCCATTCAGATGTGGCACCGCGCCGCACCGCTGCTCCAGGACGCCATCGGGGCGCTCAAGATCGATCTCAAAGACACCGGCGTGGATCGCCAGTTGCTGGGCAGAGTGTTGGAGTTGATGGGCACCGTCCACCGCCACGGCCTGGGGGACAACGCCTCTGCTCGAATCTACTATGAGCGCGCCCTCAAAGCCGCCACCGGCCGCGGTGAGTTGGAGACGCTCTCCAAGCGCATCAACCTGGCCTACATCGACATCGCCACTGGCCACAACACGACCGCCATCAAGTCACTGATCAGCGTCCACAAGTTCATGAAGAACTACGGCTTCAAACGTTTGGAGCCCTGGGTTCAGTGGGGAATGTTGGCGGCCATGGCAGGGTTGGGCAGATGGGATCACTGGCATACGCTGCTGCCACTGGGGCTAGAAGCGCTCGAAGGCCACCGAGACCTTGACCTTGCGTGGTTGGCCAGCGTCAGCGTGGAGCGCTGCATCGCTGCTGGACACAACGCCTACGCGCTGGCGCTTTTGCCGCTGGTCCAAGCCCAGTGGGAGGCGCTCCAACGTCCAGAAGAGGTCGAGCGACTTGAAGCAATGCGCTTTATGCTGGATGATTCGTGACTCCACAGGTTCATCTGCACGCCAAACCACCCGAGCGTAGAGAGCATTGAGTGACCCTAGTCAACGCGCCGCCCAGGCCTTCCAACCTGGCGCCATGGTCGCGGATAAGTATCTGATTGAGCACTCGCTGGCTGAGGGGGCGATGGGACGCGTCTACGTGGCCACCCAGGAGCCCATCGGGCGCAAGGTGGCGCTGAAGATCCTCAAGCCCATCCTGGCCAACGACGACGAGCTGCAGGAGCGATTCCTGCGAGAGGCCGTCGCCGTCAGCAAGCTGCACCACCCCAACACCATCACCGTGCTCGACTACGGCCAAGCCGCAGGCACGCTCTTCATCGCCATGGAGTTCCTGGACGGCCAGAGCCTGGAGGAGCTGGTCAAGATCGGCGGCCCGCTGCCGCTTGAGCGCAGCGCCCACATCCTGCGCCAGATCGCCAGCGCGCTGACCGAGGCCCACGACAAAAACATCCTCCACCGCGACCTCAAGCCCCCCAACATCTTCATCAGCGACATGGCCGGCCAGCAGGACTTTGTCAAAGTGCTCGACTTTGGCATCGCCAAGCTCCTCGACAACACCTCCACGCCGCTGACCCGCGCCGGGATGGTCTTTGGCACCCCCGAGTACATGGCGCCCGAGCAGTCCGGCGGCGGCAAACTCGATGGCCGCACCGACATCTACGCGCTGGGCGTGCTGATGTGGCAGATGCTCACCGGAAAGCTCCCCTACAAAGGCAGCCATCCCCTGGACACGGCGCTCAAACACACCACCGAGCCCATCCCCGCCCTGCCCGACACCGTTCCCATGCCCATGCGCGACTTTGTCTACAAGTCCATGGCCAAGAACATCAACGACCGGCCCGAAAACGCCCAGGCGTTCATCAACGAACTCGACGCCGCGCTGGCCGCCAGCAACGTCCCCGAAACCCTCCAAAGCCCGCGCACCGCCGCCCCCTCCCCACCCGCTGCCCACAACCCCGACCCCGCCCCCAAAACCAGCGCTCGCCTTTGGGTCGTGCTGGGCCTGGTGGGTGTGATCTTGATGGGCATGATGATGGTCGGCGGCCTGGGCGCGGTCGTGGTGGGGTTCCTGGAAGACGACGAGGACCCCAGCGCCACACCACCCGCCAGCGCCGCCGCAGAAGCCCCCAAACGCACCACCCTGAAGATAAAAACCAACCCCTCAAAGGCGCGCGTCACCATCGACGGCGACGACAAAGGCCGCGCCCCCGTGCGCATCAAGGGCAAGGCGGGCAGCAAGATCACCGTCACCGTCTCCAAAGACGGCTTCAAGACCAACAAAGAGACCGTGCGCTTCCCCAAAAAGGGCACCGAAGAGATCACCATCAAGCTCAAGTCCAAGCCCAAGGCATCCCCCCCAACCACCGCCGAGGAAAACAAGGACTGGACCATCGTCGACGACAAAGACAAAGACGACGATTACGACTACTGAGTAGCCCTGACAGCCCAATCTCCCTGGAGAACCGCCTCAATCGACGATGAAGGTGGCGGCGGCGCTGTGGCCGAAGGTCTCGGGGGCGTACATGTCTTCGGCGCGCGCGGGCTGGAGGGCGAAGTTGCCCCGCGTGGTCGTCCTGGCGGTGTACTCGTAGGTGTACGTGCCGGGGGGCATGTGGTCGATGTAGAAGACCACGCGCTCATCGCGCATCTCAAAGTGGCTCGCGTGGTAATAGCGGTTTTGGACCACGGCCTGGTTGCTGGTCGCAAAGCGGGCATCGACCACCTCCAAACCAGCGGGCAGCGCGTCATCGACCACCACGTAGTGGCGCTGCTCGGGGACCTCCACGGTCACGCGCACCTTCACGTAAGCCCCCGACGGGAACTTCAACTGGTGGCTCGTGTCCGAGAGCCAGCCCCCGTCCCCCACCACCTGATAGTCGCGCTTGACGGTGAAGCCTTCGCTGCGCGGCTTCAACTCCCTTGAGGCGGGCGCGTACGACATGTGCATCGCATAATAAAGCCGCCCGGGACCCTCTTTGGCCACCGTCAGCAGGCTCTCCTTGTCCTCACCCACCGCAGAGACCAGCGCCTCCATGGGCACCTCAAAGGTCCGGGCGTCAAACTGGCGGCCTTTGAAATTGGCCTTGAGCACCTCTTGCTCTCCAAGCCAGGCGCGGGCCTCAAAGTCGGGCACCGCCCCCTCCCGAACGCTGAAATAGCGGCCCAGCGCCAGCAGCGCCCAGGCGTTCTCCTGGGTGTTGCCCCAACGGCCTTGCTTGCGTGACTTCAGCAGCCAGCGGGCCACCTTGGGGGTCAGCGGGTGCTCGGGATCGATGGTCAAGATGGCCAGCAGCGCGATGGCGTCGGTGCGCATGTTGGAGTGCCACATGGTGCGCATCCAGTTGTGGCGCTGGGGCTCGATGAAGTGCGCGTCCACGGCGGTCTCGATGGCGCCGTTGGTCAGCCGCCGCAGCGCGCGCGCCGCGCCTGCCTCATCGCCGTTGTGGTGGGCGGCCATGGCCACAAAGCCCACCGCAAAGAACGGCATCTGGTCCACTTTATCCACAAGGCGCTGCAAGACGGCGGCGTTGAGCGATTTTTCGCGGGCAAGGATCCAGGCCGCGTGGGCGGCGATCACCGCGCCGGGCTCGTTGTGGATCGAGGCCACCTGCCCGCGCAAAAAGGCCAGCCCGCGCTGGTAAACCTGCTCATTGACCTTGTAGCCGTCGGCGCGCGCCTGGGCCAGCAGGTGCATGGCGTAGACGCTGCCGTAGACGTGCATGGCGCTGGTGTTGGACCAGTACCCAAAGGCCCCGTTGACATGCTGCATCCGCTCCAACTTGCGCACCGCCGCCAGCACAAACTCGCGCGACGGCCCCACATCCAGATCAAAGCCGCTGACCAGCTTGTCCATCGCCACCATCGGCATGGCGCGGGACACTGTCTGCTCCAAGCACCCGTGCGGATAGCCCACCAGATAGCGCAGGCCCCCCTCAAGGCCCACCATCGCCGTGGACGTCAGACTGACCTTGAGGCCGCCCACATCGGCGTGGACCTCACCGGGAGGGATCATGGGGTAGGCGCGGGCCGAGGTGGTGTCGCCGTAGGCCGCCACGGTCTGGGTGGAGACCGGCACGATGACCTCCAGGGGCACTTTGACGGCGTCTTCAAAGCCGGGCGCGCGCACATCAAAGGTCAACGACGTGGTGCCGGGGCGCTGGGCCACCACATCAAAGGCCACCTCCACCGCGCCACCTGCGGGCAGCTTGATCTGGCGAGCCTTCAGACTCCCCTCTTTGGCCGCCGCCAGCCCGCGCCCGGGCTCGGCGTCGCCAAGGTTCAGCCCCACGGTGGCTTCCATGGCCTTGTTGGTTTCGTTTTGGACCACGACGGTGGCATCAAAGCGGTCACCGGGGTTGGCAAAGCGCGGCAAAGAGGCGCGCAGCAGCAGCGGTTGGGCCACCTTCATGGACGCCGAGCCACGACCAAAGCGCTCTTCATCGTCCAACGCGATCGCCACCAGCGTCCAGGTCGTCAGGTCGTCGGGGAGCGTGTAGGAGACCTTGGCGCGGCCTTTGGCGTCGGTCTTGAGCGCGGGGCTCCAGTGGGCGACCTCCTTGAAATCACTGCGCGGGTTGGGAGGGCTGGTGCCCGCTGGAGCCTGCTGCTCCCTTGACGGCCCCTTGGCCGCAGCGTCTACGGGCTTCTTCGCGGGCCTCTCCTCCATCGCCTTTTCTGCCCGAGCGTCGTCCAAATCCTCGTCGAACTCGGCCATGTCACCCGCGGACCCTCCCATGAGATCTTTGACCACAGCGGTGGGCTCACTCCTTCGATTCAACTTCGCCTTTTTGGCGCCCTGGAATTGGGACGCGTAGCGGCGCGCGATGAGGTGGAGCATGCTGCCGGTCAGGCCGTGGCGGTGTCCCGAGGTGGTCCAGAAAGATTGGGTCAAGTCGGGCCAGATGTGGGCGTTTTGCGCGCCATCTGAGCCGACGCCCAACATGGAGAGCAGGCCCTGGTCGATGGCGGCCAGCGAGACTTCGGCGTTTGGGACAAGCGCGCCGGTGTGATCGCGCACGGTGACCTCGACGCTGAGCTCCTGGCCGGGGCGCGCTTCGTCGAGGTCGGGTTTGATGGAGACGTCCAGGCGCTTGCGCTCCAAAGAGATCGACAGTGGCCGCATCAGCGCCCACATAAAGGGCGCGCCGACGTCTTGCCCGTAAGCGTTGGGGGGAATGTCCCGGCGCCCGGCCACCAGGGCCAGCGAGACCTGGAGCTGGGGTTCGGCGTCCTGAGGGATTTGGAACTCGATGACGTCCAGGTTGCCGGTCAATTTGATGCTCTTGTGGCTCAGCAGCCCCCCACGCGAGATGGTCAGCAGTCCATGAACCCCCGGCACCGTGGAGCGCACCAGCGCGCGGGCCTTCTCCCCCGGCTTGTAAGAAGTCCGCTCAAACTGGAAGTCCAGGTTGCGGATCTCGGTCTCGCCGCCGTAAACGCTCAAATTCAGCGACGCAACGACCTTGCGATCCTGAGCGTCGCTGGCCTCCAGGCGCACAGTGTGGAGACCGGCTTCGGTGGCCTTGAAGGTGCAGCGCACGGGGCCGGTGGCGGTGCTCTTGAGGTCGCATCGGGCCACCTCTTTGGGCTTGGAGGCGCCGGTCTGGGGGTCGTAGTTGCGGTGCTCCACAATGACCGTCAGCGGCACGTCGGCCTTGAACTTGCCGTCGAGGCCCACCGCGACAGCCTCGACGTCGCTTTCAGCGCCGACCTTGAGCATGGGCTGGGGCAGACGAATGCCGCCGTAGAACTCGGCGGGGTGCTGCCACAGCGCGGTGCCGTTTGAGACCGTTTGCAGGTCGACGTCGGTCACCTCAGCGGTCAGTTGCAGCAGTCGTCCCCCTGGGGCGGCGGGAATTTTGATCTTCAGGCGACCCTTGTCGTCGAGCTTGCCGCGGGCTTGTTGGAAGGGCATGTGGGGTTGGCCGTGGCCGTAGGCGAAGGTGAACTGGGCAAGGCGAGCAGCAATCTGTGGGTCAACGTTGGGCGGCCGCCGCTGCCACAGGGGTTGGCTGCGGACGGTCCAGGTGACCTGGGCGTTGCGCATGGGGCCACCAAAGAGGTAACGGCCCTCGATCTCGACCTCGACTTCCTCCCCGGCCATGATCTCCTCTTTGGTCGGGGTCAATTTGACCTCAAACTGGGGCGTGCGGAACTCGCGGACCTCAAAAGAGCCCACGATGTTGCCGTGCTGGATGCCCGCGATGGGCTCGGTCAACGACGCGTACACCTGGTAGACGCCCAGTGAGGCTTCAGGGTCGATTTCGACGGTGGTCTCAAAGGTGCCCAGGCGGCTCAAAGCGACCTGACGGGGCTTTTCAAAGATGGGTTGGCGGCGCGCATCGAGGATGTTGACGGAAACCAGGGCGTCGTCGAGCGCTTCGGGCGGCAGCCCATCGGGACCGCTGGGGGTTTGCACGCGGACCACGCCTTTGATGTGGACTTTGCTGGCGGGCCGGTAGAGATGCCGGTCGGTGTAGACGGCCCCTTGGAGCCACTTGTCGGGTTGAGCGTGGTGCCGATAGGACGTCGCCCAACCATGCACCGCGCCGCTGCCGTCGAGTTTGACATAGGCGAGGTCGTCGCCGCGACTGGCCAGCACGTAGAGCGGTCCGTGACTGCGTTCAAGCGCCTTGATTCCAGGCGCCTTCACCAGGCCATCGGCGCCGGTTTGCCCACTCCACAGCACCTTGTTCTGGGTGTCGCGAAGCTCGATTTGGGTCTTGGCCACGGGTTTGCCCCGATCGATCGAGGTCGTCCAGACCAAAATCTCCTGGTCATCAAAGTAGGCCGAGATCCCCAGGTCGGTGATCTGGTAGAGGAAGCGCTGCTGGCCATAATTGTTCCAAGGCCCGACAAGGCGCCCGGCCACGATCCCGGTTTTGCCTTTGGGGACGGCGCGGCCCAGCGGAATCGGCTTGGAGGAGGTTTTGTTAAGCCCGCCGCCAGTAGACCAACCGTCGAGCACCACTTTGGCCTCCACCTGGGGACCAAAAGGCTCGTTGCCCTGAAGCATGCGCTCATGGGCCCCAACGATCTGGTCAAGCTCCAGGGTCGCCATCTCGATCTTGGCCTGAGCGACGCTGGTCCACTGGGCGGCGATCTGACGAGGATGGCTGCGCTCCATGACGCCGACGATGCGCTCCTGGATGTAGGCCTGAGCGGGGATGTTCATCATTTGGATGTCGTAGCGCAGCGTCTTGCCCAACTTCTGGCCAAAAATGTCTGTCACCCCGGGCCCGACCACCACCGTCACCTTCTGACCGGGCTTCCAGGGCCCTCCAAGATAGACGCCGTGGGCGTTGATCTGAGGTGCAGATGTCGGCGCCGGGGTGACCTTGATGTGGCGCTTGGATTCGGGTGTCAGCGGCGATGAAAAGGACATGTACAGGTTGGAGCCCCAATGACAGTCGCGCTGGCAGGGCGACTGATTGACCCGAAGCGGTCCAAAGGTCCGCCCGCTCCAACGGGCCTCGTAAATCATGGGCTCGGGGCCCTCGGTGCCGAGCACGCCCGGCTTGATGACGAGCGACACGAGCGTGTCCATCGCAAAGGGCTTGTCGGGCTTGATGACGACCGTGGTGGGGCCTCCGGGGCCTGTGTAGGCGTCAAAAGGCAGGTTTTGACCGCCAGCGCTCAGCACCGTGTGTTGCTTGACCGATTTGGGGTCCACGGGCTGGTTGAAGGTGACGGTCCAAAGGCTCTCAGGCCAGATGTAGCCGTGGGAGGTTCGGCTGGGCGTGATGCTCATGCGCTGGGGGCGCTGGGTGACAAAGCTCCAGGTGTGGGGCTTTTCCAACGACTTGCCCACCGCTGAGGTGACACCCACAGGCACGGTGAAGGTGTAGCGGGTGGCGCGCTTTAGAGGCTTGTCGAGTTCAAAGCGCAGCGTCTCAGGGGTGATCCAGCGGTAGCGGCCGGTCAACGCGGGCTTGGTGATCAGCACGTCCTTGGGCTGACGCGTTTCGAGCGACTCCAGCGGCACCATGGGCTGATTGAAGGTCACCGTGATGTGCTGAGGCACCCCGTTGAACTCTCCGGCCGGGCTCTCGGCGCGCACCGCCAGCGCGGGGTGCTCCACCACAGGCGGGCCGTTTTGCACCGACACCCCGTTTGGCGGCTCCGCAGGCTGATTGTCTGGCGCAGCCGCAGCCCCCCTGGCCGACTCCGAAGGAGACGGAGCCGAGAACGGCGACGCCGACACAGGCACCTCGCCCACAGGCCAAGCAGCATCAGACCCCGGGCCTCCGCAGCCCGTTGCCATCGCAGAAAACCACATCGCCAGGGCCAACAAACCCGCAGCAAACCATCCAAAAGACCGACAGGGTGCGTTCATCAGGGACTCCTCAACAATCCATCGGGCAGAGGTCAACGCACGAACACGCCAGACGATCTCTTTTTGCACCAAAGCACGCAAAAGAACGCCTGGGTTTTGCCTGATGCACCCCACCAGACCGAGTTGATGGCATCAATAAGCCAACCATCACGCAGACTCTTTGTCGTGGGGACAAACACTCGAATCTTTGATGATGTGCAGGGCAGAACCCAGCTCATTCGACCACAAAGGTCGCCGAGGCGCTGTGGCCAAAGAGATCGGGAGTGTACATGTCTTCGGCGCGCGCAGGTTGGAGCGCAAAGTCACCGCGCGTGGTGGTCCTGGTGGTGTAGGTGTAGATGTGCGTTCCCGGGTTCATCCGATGACTGTAAAAGAGCACTCGCTCGTCGCGCGCCTCGGCGTGCACGGTGCCCCCTGGCCATACACGACCGGGGAACTGGCCAGTGCCCCTCAATCGGTCATCGGCCACCTCCAGGCCTGACGGCAGCGCGTCGTCCACCACAACATGGTGACGCTCCTGGGGGGCCTCCACGGTGAGGCGAACCTCCACATAGGCTCCAGCGGGAAAGACAAGCCGGTGGGACATGTCGGATTGCCATGCGTCCTGACCTGAGAGCCGATAGTCGCGCTTGACGGTGAAGCCAGCGCTGCGGGGCGTGAGTTCGCGCGAGGCCAGCGCGTAGGACATGTGCATGGCGTAGTAGAGTCGCCCTGTGCCCTCTTTGGACACGGTCAGGATGGCGTCATCGCCGTTGCGGCGCGACATCAGCGTGTCCATGGGCATTTTGAAGGTGTGGGATCCAAAGTGACGGCCTTTGAAAGCGGCCTCAAAGACCGCCTCGTCGCCCATCCAGGCGCGGGCTTTAAAGTCAGGCTCGTCGCCCTCTCGGATGTCGAAATAGCGCCCCAGCGCCACGAGCGCCCAGGCGTTCTCCTGGGTGTTGCTCCAGCGGCCGTTGCGGCGCACTTTAAGGAGCCAGCGGGCCAGCTTGGGGACAAGCGGGTGTTCTGGGTGGGCTTTGAGCAGCGCCAGCAGGACAATGGCGCCGGTGCGCGTGTTGGAGTGCCAACTCTGGCGCAGACCAGCGGCGTATTGATCGGACTCGACAAAGTGGGCGTCGGTGGAGGTCTCAAGGACCTGGCTGGTCAGGCGCAAGATGGCTTGGCGGCGCAGGTCGGCGTCGCCCATGCGGTGGGCGGCCAGCGCCATAAAGGCCACCGCCGCGCTCGGCATCCTGTTGAGCGACCATGTCAGGCGGTCCAGCGACGCAGGCTTGAGCTTGTCGTGCTCGGCCAGGATCCAGGCCATATACGCCGCGGCGGTGTGTTGGGAGCGCGTGACCTGGGTCTCTAGAAACTTCAATCCCTTTTGAAAGGTTTGCCCATCAACCGCGTGCCCCTGGTCGCGCGCCAACATCAGCAGGTGCATGGCGTAGACGCTGCCGTAGGCGTTGGCGTCGCCCATTGCACCCCATTGCTCAAAAGAACCATCGCTGCGCTGGTGTCGCTCCAGGGTGTCGATGGCCGCGCGCACAAACTCCTGGGGAGGGGTGTCGTAAATGCCAGCGCTGTCAGCAAAGCCTTTGAGCGCCACCAGCGGCAACGCGCGGGAAGTGATTTGTTCCAGGTTTCCGTGCGGATACTGGGCCAGATAGCGCAAACCGCCCTCAAGACCCACCATCACGCTGGACGCCATGCTCACTTCCAAACCTCCGACATCGGGGAGAACGGCGCCGGGGGGGATCATGGGGTAGGCGCGGGCCGAGGTGGTGTCGCCGTAGGCCGCCACGGTCTGGGTGGAGACCGGCACGATGACCTCCAGGGGCACTTTGACGGCGTCTTCAAAGCCGGGCGCGCGCACATCAAAGGTCAACGACGTGGTGCCGGGGCGCTGGGCCACCACATCAAAGGCCACCTCCACTGCGCCGCCTGCGGGCAGCTTGATCTGGCGAGCCTTCAGGCTCCCCTCTTTGGCCGCCGCAAGGCCGCGCCCGGGCTCGGCGTCGCCAAGGTTCAGCCCCACAGTGGCTTCTATGGGTTGGTCGGTGCGGTTGTGCACGATGACGGCGGCGTCAAAGCGGTCACCGGGGTTGGCAAAGCGCGGCAAGGCGGCGCGGGCAAGCAGCGGCCGAGCCACCTGCACCGCAGACGCGCCGCGACCAAAGCGCTTGTCGCCTTCGAGTGCGATGGCCACCAGGGACCAGGCGGTCTGGTCATCGGGGAGCACAAAGGAGACTTTAGCGCGCCCGTTGGCGTCGGTTTTGAGCGAGGGGCTCCAGTGGGCGAGCCCTCTGAAGTCTTGCCGTGGCAAGAGGGGGCTGGGGGCTCCGGGGCGCGGGTTGGTGGCTGCAGGGCCCGGATTGGCCATCAACGGCAGGTGGTGGGATTCGCCCTGGCTGCCAAGGACCAGGGCGAATCCAGCGGAGGGGTGTTGGTGGGCGTGGGGGCGCTTGCCGAATGTTTTGATGCGCGCGGAGCCTGCTATGCTGGGGCCATCGCCCAGATCTTGGATCTGTGTTTCATCCTCTGGGGAGACAAGATTGCCGATGTTGTTCACGGTGCCGTGCTGGTGTGGAAAGTCGACCCAGAATCTTCGGCGCGGGTCTGGCAAGGCGTGGCCCCACAGGCCTGCGCTGGGGTTGACGTTGCGCGCGGCAAAGAGGCTTTGATTGACAGCGGCAAGGGAAACCTCGGCGTTGGGCACCGGGGCCTGGGCGAAGTCGCGGACCACGACCTCGACGTTGAGGGTCTGGCCAGCTTGGGCATTGAGTGTGTCGGGGAGGACTTCGACGCTGAGATCGTGGCGTTCGGTGGAGATGGGCAGCTTGCGCGTCACGGTGCGGACGGCGGGCTTCCACGAGCCTCCCGAGGGGAGCTTGCGGCGGCCTGTCACCATGGTCAGGGTGACATAGAGGCTGGCGCCGACGTCACCGGGCACCTGGAAAGAGAGCACGCCCTGGTGTCCGTTGAGTTGAACGATTTTGTGCACCACGGTGTGTTCCTGGTCTACGGTCATGAGCACGTGGGCGTCAGGGACGGGGGCGCGTACGATGAGACGCGCGGTTTGACCGGGCTTGTAGGTGCTTTGTTCAAACTTGAAGTCGAGTTGGCCAGGCGCGGAGGTGGCGCTGTAGACCATCAAACCGTCGGTGATGTTGATGGTCTGACCTTTTGAGCCCTGGCTCATCAGGCGCACGACGTACTGGCCGGCGGCCTTGGGCTTGAAGACACACTTTGAGGGTTGGTTGGAGGCGCTGATCAGCGCACACTGCGCCACGACCTTGCCGGGCTGCCCCCAATGTCTGGTGCTTTCCAGGGCGACGGTCATGGGCACACCGTCCTTGAGTTCACCGTCGGTGCCCACAAGGAGCGCTTCGACCTCAACCTCCGAGCCTGCCAGGACGATCCGCCCCGGCACGCGCAGCCCCCCATAGCTGTCGGCGGGGTGAACCCGCACCCTTGTCCTGGCGGTCACAGCTTGCCGGTCAGCGCCCACCACTTCGGCCGACACCTCAAACATCCCAGCGCCAAGGCTGGCGGGAATCTCGACCTTCAAGCGCCCTTGCTCGTCCAGGTTTCCGGTGCCGCTCTGAGACGGGCTTTGGTCCGCGACCCCGACTTTGTCCCTGAAGACAAAACCGTCGAGCACCTGACGCTGAGCGGGCGACAGATCCAGAAACTGGTGCAGTTCAAGGCGCTGTCGGGTCACCTGCCACTGGACCATGGCGCCCTTCATGGGGTCTCCAAAGAGGTATCGCCCCTCGACCAGCGCCTCTGCGCCCTGACCTGCGCGGTTGTGGGTCTTGGTGGGGGTGACGCTGACCCCAAACTGAGGGGCGCGAAACGCCCCCACCTCAAACCATCCGGCGATCAAGGCCTCTTGGGCCGCGCCGCCGCCATCAAGCGTGGCGTTGAGGGTGTAGTTCCCCAATGGGGCCTGCGCCCCCAGTTCAAAGGTGGCCTCAAAGGTCCCCAACGCGCTGATGGAGGCCTGCAACGGCTCATCAAAGAGCGTTCGATGACGAGGGTCATGGACCTGAATGGAGACTTTGGCGCCGCTGGGAAGCCTGGAGGCTGGATTCTTGGGGCCAGTGGGGGTCAACTCGCGCACAACCCCCTTCAAGTGCACCGTTTGGCTGGGCTTATAGAGCCCTCTGTCGGTGTAGATCTCCCCCTGCACCGTCGGTTCAATGGGCGAGCCCCTTTGAGGCCGCCCGTTGTAGTACGAGGTGCTGATGAGCTTGGCGTTTTGTCGGACGTAGGCCAGATCGCCTTTATGCGATGCCAGGACGTAGAGGTTGGTGTCTTCCCCAAGCCCGAGGGCCTGACGCCCCGGCGCGCGCGCCAACCCCTGCGCATCGCTCAACCCCGACCACAACAGCTCGCCCGAACCATCCCGAAGCTCCACCCTGGCCTCCGACACGGGCTCGCCTTTGTCCCTCAGGACCACCCAGACAAGGGTAGAGGCGCCGTCGGTGTGGGTGATCAGGCCCAGATGAGTGACCTGATAAAGAAAATGCTTTGTGTGGTAGTCGTCTTTGGGGTGAGACACTCTGGCCAGCACCACGCCAGTCTTTCCCGGCGGCACCACGGGGGCCAGCGACCAGGCTTTGGTCGAAGTTCTGTTGACGCCTGCGCCTGTGGGCCAGTTCTTCTGCGACACCTGCGGCTGAAGCTCTCCCCCAAACACATCGTTGAAGTCGTCAAACCGCTCTTGCGCCAACACCGCCAGCCTGGGGGTCAAGCGCGCCAGATCAATGTGCGCGCGCCCCATGCTGGTCCACTCGGTTTTGATGGTCCGTGGGCTTCTGGGAGCCATCACCCCTCCGGTGGACTGGCGGACATAATAATCAGGGGAGATGTTGGCCAACTGGAGGGTGTAACGCTGCGCCTTGCCAAGCTTCTGCCCAAAGACGTCTTCCAAACCAGGCCCCACAATGAGCGTCCCTTTGCGCCCAGGCTTCCAATTTCTACCGGTGACGTAGATGTGGCGGCCGCTGACGGTGATGTCCCCCGAAAGCCCTTGGAGCCTCACGTGTTTGGCCACCCCTGCCGCCAGCGGCGACGAAAACCCCACTTTGATCGAACCCTCCCAATAACACTCCCCACCATCACAAGGCACCTCAGTGATCTCCAGCGGTCCAAAGGTCTGCCCTCTGTAGACAGCGGCAAAGGCCATGGTGCCGGGACCTTCAAGGCCTTTGACGCCGGGGCTGATCTCGACGCTGGTGTGGGTGTCGATCGGCAGCGGTGAGTTGGGCTTGATGACCACGACATCGGGGCTGCTGGGGGCTTGAAAGACAGAAAAGGGCGCTGGCTGCCCCTGCACCTCAAGTCTGGTGTGGCGTTTGACGGACTGCAGGTCCACGGGCTGATTGAAACGCACGGTCCAGACATTGTCGGGCCACAAGAGGCCTTGTTCGGCGTGGCCTGGCGAGATGCCATCGACTCGGGGGCGCAGCGTGTCCAAGCTCCACTGGTGGGGCTGCAGCATGGCCTGACCGGTCGCCGAGGTGGTCCCGGCAGGCACGGTGAAGGTGTAGCGGGTGGCGCGTCTGAGCGGCTTATCGGGCACCAGACGCAGGATCTCGGGCGTGACCCAGCGCTGGCTTCCAGACACCGCTGGGGAACTCTCCAAAATCTCCACCGGCTGGCGCTCTTCGAGCGACTCCAACGGCACCATGGGCTGGTTGAAGACCACCGTGATCTCGGTGGGCACCCCGTTGAAGTCTCCCGAAGGGGTCTGAGACAAAACCCGGGGTTCGACGGCGTTGACCAACCCCAAACCGCCTGCGGGCGCCCCATTTTCAGGCGGTGGACGCTGCGCATCACCGGCGCCATCGTCTGCAGAGCCCATGTGAGAGGGTCCCTGGGGGGCGCCAAACGGAGACTCGGACAGGGGCACGTCTCCCAATGGCCAGCTGGTGTCTTTTCCGGGTCCACCGCAGCTGATCAGCCACAGTGCGCAGCACACCAGCCAGCCGCCCCCAAACCACGTCGATGATCGCCAAAATCCATGCATCGAGCACTCCTCCAGTGTGGATCGACCAGAGGAGAACGCCAAACCACGCGGTTGGTTCTAACTTTGATTCCCAAAACAGATTTTTTCGCCCTCAAGCCTCAACAAAAAGAAACGCGACAAACCAACACCGATTAAAATTCAGTCATCATCAAGGGAGAGCGCGTCGATCCAGGCCTGGGGCCAGGATTCGTAGCGGGCTTGTCGGTGGAGGCTGAGGCGCTCGTTGACAGACTGGGGGCGCATGGCAACGGCGAGCCGGCGCTCAAGTTCGGCGCGCTGGGCGCCCCAGGTGGTCTCCCAGGCTTGTTGGTCGGCGCCCTGGGCGGCGGAGCGGAAGTGTTTGAGGCCGCGTGCCAGCCGGGCGGCGCTGGGGGACTTGCTGGGGCCGTAGAAGGTCCATCGGGCGGCGCTCCAGGCGGACAAGGACGAGGCCGAGGCGCGGCCGCCACCGGGCTTTTCGCGCAGCGGTCCAAGCGCCACCATGGCGCGCAGGGCTTCTTCGCGCACGGCGTCTTCGCCGTGGTGGAGCCACCTTAAAATGGACTCGGGGGGCGACCACAGGTCGACCACGTCCAGGGCGCACCACCGGGCAAAGTCCTCGATGACGCTGGCCACAGTGGCCTGGGTATCCCAGGTGATGACGCCCTGGTGGTAGCCTCGGATGCGGACGTCGGCGCCCTGGCCTTCTTCAAGCGCGGCCAGCGGATCGGCCACCAGGCCCCCTCCAAAGTCATATTCTATGCTCATTGAGCCGCCGCGCGAGGTGTGCGACGCGCCCCAAAGACCATGGGGTGGAAGAACGCCGAGTGGTTGGAGTCAAAGACGGTGGGCGTGCGCAAGTGCAGCGGGCGCACCAACGGGTCACGCAGGAAGCGCTTGTGCAGGAAGCGTCGGGCCTCCACCCTGCCCCACCCTTCGCCTTCAAAGTTGCTGTAGAGGGCCAGATCCAGCTTGTGGCCCTCTACCTCAAACGGCGTTACCTTGTTGATGCCGTGTTTTTCGGGTTCCACGGCCATGGGAGAGCCATGGGCCAGGTTCATCAGAGAGCAGTTGATGAACTGGATGGCGCTGTGGTGTTGGGCCACAAACTGGCGCGTCAACTCGGCGTCTTTGTGGGTCTCAAAGGGGGTGCCGAACATCAAAAAGGCGTGGACCATGATGCCCGCGTCGCGCAACGCGTTGAGGATGGCCGAGACACTGCCCAGGTCCTGCTTTTTGTCCATCAGGTCGAGCAAACGCTGACTGCCGGTCTCCAGCCCCAGCTTGAGCATGCGACAGCCGCCACGGGCCAGCAGTTCGGCGGCGCCGGGCTTCTCCAGCGCCCGCTCCAGCCGGGAAAAACCGTACCAGGTGTAGGGCTTGTTGTGTTCGGCGATGTAGCGGGCGACCCCTTTGAGAGTCCGCGGCGGCAGAGCAGAGTCGATGAAGTGGAAGTGGGTGATGCCCCAGCGCTCGTGCAGGGTGTCCATGTCCTGAACCAGACGATCAACGCGGGCCAGACGAAGGAGGGTTTCGGGGTTGATGACCTCGGGGCAGAAAGTGCAGCGGTTCCAGTAACAGCCTCGGGCGGTGACCATGGGCGCGGTGCGCTCGGGGGCAAAGTAGAGGTCCCAGGGCGCCCAGCTGTAGTCGGGCGGCGGCAGCAGACCCAGGTCATGGAGTTTTTGGGTGGCGTTTTTGCGCAGCGTCCCTGCGGCGTCCTCCCAGATGATGTTGGGCACGGCCTCAAAAGCCTCATCGCCCCCACCCTGCCTCAGCGCCTCCACCAACCCCAAAAGGCCTAGTTCGCCCTCATACGGGATGATCGAGTCGGCCAAATGCGGCAACCGGGTCTGCCCCATGTCCTCCACCCAGGCCGAAACAAGCTCGCCGCCAAGCGTGACATGGGTTTCGGGCAGAGCTTGCTTGATCATCCCGGCCAGCACCGCCCCGCAGAGCAGTTGGCTGCGAAAGATGAAGGACAGACCGACCACCTTGGGTCGCAGCGCCACCACGCGCGGCAGCAGCACGTCCTTGAAGTATCCATAAAAGGCGTTCCTGGCGGGATCCTGGGCCGCCAGGAGGACCGAGGCCGAGGCCATGTCGCAAAAACGGGCGTCTTCGTAGTTGGAGAGCGTCAGCGTGATCGGGCAGCCGTCCTGGGCGTCGTGTCCGGCGGCGCCCAGCGCCATGGCGCGGTTGAGCCCGGTGACGGTGGTGCGGTAGCGGCTCTCGTCGGTGTAGGTCCGCTTGGCGCGCAGCGCGTCTTTGAGGGACTCCAGACCGGGGCGCAGTGAGGGCCAGGACCGGGCGCGCTTGCGCAGCGGCGCGGGCGCCTGAGGGTTGGCCAGGATCGCCTCCACGGCGGCATCGATCCGCTCGGCCTGGAGGAGCCAGTGCTGAGCCTCGACGTTGGCGTCGATGCAGGCGCACGACACCCCCTTGTGCTCCAAAAAGGACTTCAAGGTGGCCACGCCCAGCAAGGGCTCGCAGGCTTTGGCCATCGGCGGGATGATCAACACCACGTCGGTGTCTTGGACGGTCGGTATGGGGTCGCTCACGGACTGGCTGCGCTCGGTCAAAGGTGGTTGTTCGCGCTCCGCAGGGGCGGTACACTGCCTGCGGCGAAACTGTGACCCATCATAACAGGCCGCGCCCACGATTGCAGCGGCGCAACAAAGGGAGAAGTCCACGTGGATATCAACGACAAAATCGCGCGCTGTCGCCTGATCGCCAGCTTGATTGTGGCCGACGACAACGTCGAAGACGCCGAACTGGAGCTCTTGGAGCGGGCCATGGAGGGTCTGGACTTGTCGGAGGAAGACAAGGCCAAGGTCATGGTCTTGTTGGACGAAGAGCAGGCCGAGGCGGCGCTGGAGACGCTCACGGATGATGAGCGCCTGGCCTTCCTGGACGATCTGGCGGCGGTGGCCTGGGTCGACGGCGACCTGGACGATTACGAGCGCGACATGATCATCCGCGTGGCTGGCGCGATGGATCTGACCGAAGCCGACGCCAACGCCGCCCTGGAGCGCAAGCGCCCCTGACCCAACCGGTCGCAAGCGCGCCAGCCACACGCAGCGCGCGCCCACACCCCACGCCTTGCCGCATCAACGGGCGCTTCGACGCCGTCTGATGCGGCGCCCCAACCCAACACCGACCACCACAACCAGCAAGAGCGAGCCCCAGGGAACACGGGGCGCGCTGCGCCCTGGCGTAGAGCAGTCGCACCCACCATCAACACCGCCAACATCGGTGGTCGCCCCATCCTGGGCCACCTCCAACTCAAAGCTGGCCGTGGCCACGGCGCCCTCAAGCCCCTGGCTGTCGATGGCCTGCACGGTCCACTCCAGCGCCCCGGTCACCCCTTCGGGGATCTCGACCTGAGCGCTGACCTGGTCACCTTCGGCGCGCTGGGTGGCCTGCGCCAACTGAGCGCCGTCGGGACCAAAGAGCACAAAGACGTGCTCCAACCCACCGCCGTCTTCGGGATCAACCCCAGCCTGGGCCTCCAGCGTCACCACGGTCGCCGCAGGCAGCGCCTCATCTACAGGAGAGATCGGAACGGGGGCGCTGGGGGGCTGGTTTTCGGGCAAAAGCACCTCAAAAGCCGCCTCAGACCAGGGACCTTCAAGCCCCTGCACGTCCACAGCCTGCACGCGCCAACGGTAAGCCCCCGTTTGCAGGTCCTGAACCTCTACGCGGCCATCCTGGGCTTCCTCATCAAGTTCCAGGCGGCGGCGCTCAAGCACCAGATCACCTTCGGGCACCGCCTCAAGCTCGACGTTGTAGGCCACAGAGTCTCCGTCGGGGTCCACGGCGCGCTCAAAGACAAGTTCAAACGCTCCGGGGCTCAGGACGTCGCCGTCCTGCGGGGCGACGATGGCGGCCGAACCGGGGGGTTGGTTGTCAGGTTCGCGCAAAACATTGAAGGCCTCCAGACCGGGGTCATCGCTCTCCAAGCCCAACTCGTCCACAGCCCGCGCCGTCCAAAACCACGTCGCAGAGTCTTCCGGTGCGGCAAAGGACACCTCGACGGGGCCTTCTTCGGGCGCAGTCACGGCCTCAAAACGCTCGGCCAGCGTTTGGCGCTCGGCGTCTTCAAAGACCTCCACAATGTAGGTGACCGCGTGGCCATCGGGATCTGCGGCCTGCTCAAAGCGAAGGGCGACCGCCCCGGGCTCCACCTCGATGCCGTCGAGCGGCGCAAGGAGTACGGGCGCGGCGGGGGGACGGTTGAGGGTCGAGAAAGCCACGGTGGCGGCCGGTCCAGCCACAAAGGGGTCGTGGGCGCGCACGCGGGCAAACCAGCTTGCGCCGCCCACCAGCGCCTCCACCACCTGCTCCACCACCTCCTGACCTTCTTCGGGGGTCAAGCCCTCGGCCTCAAAGATGGGGTCTTCAAAGTCCTCGTTGTCCGCCACCTCCACGCTGTAGGTCAGCGGCTGGCTTTCGGGATCCAGGGCGAGTCCCCAGCTCAGGCGCACGGGGAACTGGCTGACCTCGGCGCCGTCTTCGGGTTCAATGAAGGCCGGTGCGCCAGGGGGCAGGTTGTCCACGGCGAGGTCCACCACAAAGGTGCGGGCAGGTGAAAAGGCGCTGTCTTCAAGACCGTCGCTGGCACCGACGCGCCATGTGTACTCGCCGGGGGCCAGCGGCTCGGTGGTGGCCTCGACCTCGGGGGTTTGGGTGGTCCAGGCGACCTCTTCACCTTGCAGGACCTCAAAGGTGTAGACGATGGGATCGCCGTCGGCATCGGTCGAGGGCTCGATCTCCAGTTCCACCGCCACGCCGACGCGGGCCTCGTCCTCGGGACTGAGCAGCTCGGGTGGGGTCGGCGGCGAGTTGTTGAGAGGGATCTCAACGGTCCAGCGCTGCTCGCGCACGCCGCCGTCTTCATCGCTGGCCGTCAGCGCAAATTCGGCGGTGCCACGGCGAGCATCGGCGCGCGTGGGGGTCCAGGAGAGTTGGTTGTTGGTCAGGCGCGCCGTTTCGGGCGCCTCCAGGAGGTTCAGAGTGACGGTGTCGGCGCTGACGTCAAGGGTTTGGACCTCGTAGAGATAGACTTCATCTTGAAGGGCCTGGGTTGATGGTTCGCCAAGGAAGACCGGTGCTACGTTGAGCACGGGGACGTCAAACTCGGCCTCGGCGCGCCCGCCCTCTGGATCTTGGGCGGCCACGCGGACGCGCAAGACCCCGTCGTCTTCAAAGAGCATGGGCTGGGTGGGGGCTTCGGCGCCGGTCACCTCAAAGACGCCGTCGTTGTCCAGATCAAAATCAAAGACAAGCGGGTCTTCGTTTGGATCTTCGGCCACCACGGCCAACTCAAACGGCACCCCTTCAAGCGGGGTTTCAGGCTCAAAGGTCAGGCCTGAGATTACTGGGGCGTTGGCGGGGTCAAGGACCACCACCTCAAGCACCGCAGCACCCACCACTTCGCCTTCACCGTCGGTCACAGTGGCGGTAACGGTGTAGCGCCCTGGCACCCCAGCCCCAATGGCCAGCGGCATCTCCAGGCGCTCACCTGCGCCCAACAAGACCGACACCTCTTCGGGCAGGTTCAGGCCAGGTTGGTCGGACTCAAAGGCGATTGTTGCCGCTTGCGGCGCACCAAAGTCGCCGTTGGCAAGCGAGAGCGCCACCAGCGCCTCTCCGGGCTCTTCAAGCTGGACGTTGGCGGGCTCAAACGCGGCTTGGACCGTGCCGGCGGGGATGGTCACAAAGGCGGTGACAAAGACCTCGTTGTCGGGGTCGTCCAGAGCTGTGGCCGAAAAACGCACGGGCCAGGGACCGGGCGCCAATCCGCCAAGGCCGCTGAGGTTGACGGTGAAGTCGTTGAAACGCTGGTTCATGTTGAATTGACGCTCGGAGGGCTCGGCGGCAAAGGCCAGCGGCCCCGACACCTGCATCCGCACCGGGCGCGCGGGCTGGTTGCTCTCAAAGCGGAAGATCCGCACGCCGATCGCGGCGGTGCCCTCCGGGGTTGCGGTCACTTGCGCCCCTCTGAGCAGCGCAATGAAGACCGCCGACTGCCGGATCTCGGTCCGCACCTCGACCTGCTGGCGCAGGCGTCCCTCTGAGGTGTCCTGGACCACAAAGCGGTGGGTCCGCGTGCCGATGGACTGGGACTGGGGGCGAACGGTCACAGGAACACTCAAGGTCTGCCCCGGGCCGATGGTGTGCGGTCCAGAGTCAAAGCCCACGCCGATGAACGCCAGACCCGACCACGTCAACCGCACGGTGCGCTCCAACGCGCTGTGGTTGGTGATCCTGGCCGCCGCCACATAATTCTGTCGGTTGTAGATCGTCTCGGGCAGGTTATCGATGGACAAGCTGATGCGCGCATCGTCCACCACGGTCACCGTCGCCGTCGCCTCGTCCTCGCTCACGCACCCGATCAAATCCCGCAAGCTCACCCGGACCGTGTAGGTCCCCGGCGGCGCCGTCACGCGGCCCCGATAGATGCGGGAAAAGGGGTTGGGCTCAAAGATGGTGTCCACCAACCCCGAAAGCTCCCTGCCCCCGGTCACCAGCCCCCAGCCGTTGCTGGAAATGGTCCCCGCGCGGCAACCCGCCTCGGGCGGACGCGTAAAGCTGACCTGCAACTGGGCCTCCTGACCAAAGAAGACCTGCTGGTTGGGCGGCGACACCTCCAGCAAGACCCCCTGGCGGTCCACCACAATGCTGCCCACAGCCTGATCTTCGCCGCCAAGCGCGCTGACCACCTTCACCGCAAAACCATAAGAGCCCAGCGCCGTGGCCTCCCCTGGCGTCAAACGCAGCTCCACCGTGTCGTCGGCGCCGGGATCCAGCGTGACGGTCTGGGGCAAAACCGACGCCACCGAGGCGTCCAGGCCCTCCACGCTGAGCGTCAACGTGTCTTCCACATCGCGCAGGTTCCGCAGCGACACCGTAAATGTCCCTGTGTGACCAGTGCGCAGCGTCCTGGAGGCGGGCGCCAGCCCCACAAGGTGGTCGGCGATGGCCACCACCGGAGGCAACTCCACCTGGGAACTTTGGCCATCGATCGTGGCCCGCAGCACCGTCCCGGGGCTCAACACTCTGCGTTGGCCCGGCTGAAGGTCTTCAAGCAGATGGGGCACCGCAAAAGAGAGCGCCTCCTGCTCGGCGGACAAAGGTGCCTGCCAACCCAGGACATCGCCGTCGAGCACACCCAGCGGCACGGAGTCCTGCGCCTGCGCGCTCTGAAGATCGACGCGGTGCTCGACCTCAAGGTCCACCTCGGGCTGCGGCCCTGCAGGCTGCATCCGAACGCGCACCACGCCGTTGCTCTCAAAAGAGGTCGTGATCAGGTCGCCGTTGGCGTCCACCAAAAGGCTCAGCGGCCCCGCCAACCCCTGCAAGAGCGTCTGCCCCTGCCCCAAAGTCGTGCGGCCGTCCACCACATCGGTCTGGAAGACCTGCACATCGCCGTTGCTCTGCGCCACATAAAGGTTGGACGCCGCATCAAACGCCAACCCCGACGCCGCCGCGTCCTCCAGGGTCACCAGCCTCACCACCTCCGGCTGGCCCACAGTGTTGACCCGCACCACGCGCCGGGACACAGAGTCCGACACGATCAGATCCTGGGTCCTGGGGTCGATGGTCATGACGGTGGGACGGGCAAGGCCGCCGTTGACGAGGTTGTCGATCAAGTCGGCGCGGCCGTCGTTGTCCTCGTCAGGGTGAACCCGATAAATCCGCTTGCCGTCGATGATCACGCCGCCCAGCAAAAAGCTCTCGTAGAGATCGGTGGCATAGAGATAACCCTGGTCATCAAAGGCCAAACCAATGATGTTCTCACCAGTGCCACCGCCCTGAGGCCGCTGCTCGTCAAAGTGAGCATAGACGGTCGGCTCAAAAGTGTCGGGATCGATCCGCCAGATGCGCTCGGGCGGCGAGACAGTGGCGACGTAAATGCCGCCATCGGGCCCAATGGCCATGCCGGTGGGCAAATCCCCCACCTCAGCAATGACCTCAGACTGCCCCAGGTCAATCACGCGCCCAACGGTCCGCTCGCCTTCAAAGCCCTGCTGATCGCTGCTGCGCCGGGTGCCAAAGTTGCTAAAGAAGATCTGACCGTCGGCGTCCATGGCCAACCCGTTTGGGCCATCGTCGCGCGTGGCGTAGCGCTCGATCAGGGTGGGGTTGGCGACGCCGGGTAGGACCTCGCTTGGTCGACGCGTCACATCCACGGTCACCAGCGCGCCGGAGTCGCCCGGCGGCAGCAGCGGCGCATCGACGGTGGCCTGGGCCTCAAAAGGCAGCCCAATGACAACGGCGCCGGTGGCTTCGCCGCCAGGAATGGGGGCGACGGCGTCAGGCTGGCGCAGCGTCAAACGAAGTTGGTAGAGCCCGGGGGGCTGGTCAAAGGTCAGGACCTTGTCCAAATCGACGCGCTGGACGCCGGGCGAGGCCAGCAAAGACAACTCGGTGGGCTCTTCGCTGGTGTAGATGGTCTCCTGATCAGCGGCGCGGATGACTTCGACAGTGGCCAGCAGCGTCTGGGGGACGTTGACGGCGTTGAAGATCTCGGCCACGACCCGCAGTTGGGCGCCGGGCAGCGCAAAGGGCGCGGTGTTGGCCAGCGAGGTGACGTGGACCCAGGCGGGCTCGGCCACCACAAAGCCGGTCACGGTGCGGCGCAGCTCGGGGGCCTGAACGGCGGTGGCCACCACGCGGAAGTTGCGTTGGCCGGGGCCTTCGGGGCTGACAGTGACGGGGTGGCCCTCGATGAGCGGCTGTGGGGAGACGGGAGAGGCGACCTGCCCTTCGACGCCCTCAAGGACCAGTTCGATGTCGGTGTCCAAGGCCCCCAATCGCTCCACATCAAGGGCAAGGTCGGCCTCCTGGCCGGGTTCGATCAGCAGCCCGTTGGGGGCAAGGGCAATGCGGAAGTTGTGATCTCGGGCTGCCTCGGCGCGCTGGACCAGATCCTCGATCAGGCCGGTGATCCGCTGGGGGTCGTAGCCCTCGCAACCCTCTTCGGCCACGGCGTCGCGCTCCTGGCGGGCACGCAGGGCGAGGTCGGCGTAGATTTCGTCGGTGAGATCGGCGGCCAAACCGTTGAGGTTGCGCTCCAGGACCGTCATCGTGTCGGGGCGGCATTGGCGCGCGGCCTGATCGACGTTGGTCACCAGGGCTTGGACCTGAACCAGGGTGTCGGCGGGGACCAGGCCGGGCAGGCGCTGGGCCAATTCAAAGATCTGGGCGGCCAGGGGGTCTACGGCGATGGCGCGCAAGAGGCGCGCGCCCACAATGGCTTGATCGCGGTGCAGCAGCACGCGCACGCCGTAGGGCAGTCCCGGCAGCGCGCCGTCTTGGAGGCGAGCAGTCAGCGGCAGCTCCAGGGTCTCTCCGGGGGTCAGGGTGACCTCCTGGGGGGCGCCGTTCAGGCTCAGCAGACCCACCTGCTCGATCTCCAGGGAGAGGGTTCCGCTGGCGTTGCCAAGGGGCTCGATGGTGAGCGTCACGGGGATGTCTTGACCGGGCGTAATGCGCAGATCTTCGGCGTCGAAGCCAAGGACGCCGCCCAAAACGGGGGGCATCTCGATGGTGACGCTGCCCTGGCCTTGCACGCCCTGGCCTTCGGCCTCCAGCGTCACTTCCAGCGGGGTGCCGGGCGCGGGGAGCGGCCCTTGTGGGTGGAGTCCAAGCATGATTTCACCCGTTTGGCCGGACTTCAGGGGCAGGCTTTGCGCGGCGAGCTGGGGGGTGAAGCCTTCGGGGACCAGGGCGTTGAGGGCGATTTGGGCGTGTTCGGGGCCTTTCCAGGCCACTTCGCCGCGCAGCACCAGCGGGGCTTGCACGCCCTGCCCTGCGTCCACGGTCAGCAGCGGCACGTATTCCAGGGTCACGTCCAGCGCCGGGGCGCTGTCTTCCACGACGATGTCCACGGTGGCGCCCATCAGCACGCGCTCGGAGTCCAACTCCTGGGCCCAGACGTAGAGGGGCCAGCGGCCTGCGGGGGTGCCGGGCGCGGGGGTGACTTCGAGGCCATCGGGTCGGAAGACGGCGGACCAGCCTCGGGGGGCCTGGGCGGAGAGTTCAACGCGGGCGTCGGGCTGGGTCAGTTGCGCCGAGACGTCCAGGAGCGCGGTTTGCGCGCGTTCCAGCCGGATTTCCTGGGGAGCGCCCAGCAGACGGCCCTGGGCGGTGGCTGTGGTCACTGTGCCCTCGGGCAAAATCCGCCCATCGACGCCGTCCCAGGCATCGCGCCCGAGGGTCAGGGCGCCTTGGGAGATGTCCACTTCGGTGTCGCTGGGGAGGGAGAGCGGGCCTTGGAGTTGGGCGGTGTAGCGCGAGGCCATCAGGGTGTAGATTTCGGGCAGGGTTTGCCCTTCAAGGGTGCCCAGAAAGACGATCGCGCCCTGGTCGCCGCTCAGTTCTCCGTGGTCGAGCACGCCGCCGAGGGTTTGGGCGTGGCGCGACAGGCGCCCCTGACCGCTGAGTTCGGCGGTGTCCTGGGCGGTCAGGACCGCGGTCACGTCCGAGGCCAGCCAGGTGCCTTCTCCCATGGCGCCCTCGGGGCCCATCAGGAGGCCGTCGCCCTCAAAAGTGTCTGCCTGGAAGGTGGCGGCCAGCGGTGAGGCGCTCAGCGCGCCGCGCAGGGTCCAGTCAGGATTGCCGGGGAACTGCTGGGGCGGGTCTGCGGGGTTGGGCAGCGGCTGGGCGGTGATTTCGGCGCGGTGGGCGTTGAGCGGTCGGCGCAGCGAGGACATCAGGCCGGTGCTGGAGAGCGCCAGCGGCGGGTCACCGGCGCGGAGCAGGGAGAGAAGTTGGTTGATGGCTTCGCCCAGGACCTTGCCGATGATGCAGGAGCCGGTGCGCTCCCCCGCCAGGAACAAGGGGGTGCCAGGGCCGGGGGCTGCGTTGGCCGCGGCCAGCGAAAAGGCCAGCGCGATGGCCTCGGTCAGCGGGGCGTTGGTGGTGGCGGCGCTGAGCGCCTGCTCGGCGTTGAAGTCGTCGATGACGGGGATGAAGGCCAGCCCACACTCCCAAACCGCAGGGACGCCTCCAGCGGGTGGCTTGGTGCCCCACAACATCCGGGCTTCGAGGTATTTGCCCACGGCCACCAGGGTGCCTTCGGTGAAGCCGGAGAAGAGGCCAAGCCAGACGCCCTGGCCAAAGGTCTTGACGTTGTCCAGCGAGACGTACTGCATCAGCGCAGCGCGGCGGCCGGTGGCGTCGCGCGAGATCTGCTCGCCGCTGCGCGGGTCGATCTCCAGCCACATGATCTGCTCTTCGCCGCCGAGCGTGACCGTCGACTCGGGCACCAACACGGTGCGGCCGCCCTCCAGGGACTTCAAGATCAGCGCTTCAGCGTCTGCGGGCAGCTCCAGCCGCACCAGATCGAGGACATTGGCGGAGGTGATCAGGCGGATCTGGTGCCCTTCGGCGCGGGCAGCGTCAAAGACCGTCTCCAGGGAGATCAACGCGCCGGGCTCGTCGGCCAGCGGGGCGATGGCGTCGCCCTCAAGGCTGGAGGCCAGCACGCCACGCGCGCCTCGGTAGCCGCGCGTGGCCATGATCCCGGCATGCTCGGGCGCCACCACCTGTACGTCGTCCGAGGCGATGTCCATGATGGGCGCGGGGCCGCGGAGGGTGGCGCGCACGGAGACAAAGGTCAGCCGGGGGGCGCTGGGCCAGGCGGCCACCTGAAAGTGCTCGGCCAGGGCCCGCGAGAGGGTGTCGCTGTCGTCAAAGAAGGCCAACCCCGCGGCGAGCCCGATCTGGGCGTGCATCTGGGCCACCAGGGACTCGGTCTGGGCCAAAAAGGCGCGCTCCTGAGCGTCTGGGTTGGGCTCGGACTCAATGGCCTCGATCTGTGGCCGACGCGCACTGAGCGCGCTTTGCAGCGACCGCAGCCCCGGCTCCATGCCCAACAAGGCCCGCGACGGGACCCAGGACGGCGCCACATGCACCACCACCGCGTCCATCGCGCCCAGCGTGGGTGAGTCCGGGCTCACATCCAGCGCCACCTCCCCATCGTCCAGGCCGCCCACGCGGGCCGAGGCCCCCAAAAGATCGACCGCCACATGGCGAAAACGCTTGGATTCCCCGTCCTGACCGGGTCCATCGAGCGTCACATCGACAAAAAGCCCCGTCACGATCTCGGTCCCCAGCGGAAAGCTCGTCAGCAGCTCCTGAAACGGTTCGCCCACCGCCACCAACTGCTCACCCACGCGCAGTTGCGGCGTGTACGTGTGCACAAAGCTCGAAAAGACCAATCCCCCCTGCGAGGCGATGTGCACGCCCTGCTGCAAGGTCACCGGCTTGCCCACCAACGACACCGACGGCAAGACCACGCTGAGTTTTTCCGCTTCGCCGCCCCCCAGCGCCTGTCCAAAGGCGGGGTTGAGCGTCTCGACCTTCACCGACACCGTCACCAGATGCCGCTCCGCATCGGTCAACGCCGCCGCCGTGGACTCGGCCACCAGCTGGCCGTGTTCAAAGGTCGGATCAAACGCCACCCACCGATCCCCCTCAAAGACCTCCACATAGGCGTGGTCGCGGGCCAACCCCAGCAGCGCCTCATCCTGGAGAGGGTCGGGAAAGAGCGTGCTGCGCGCCGCCTGCGGATCCCCCAGCGCCTCCTCCAAAAGCTCCGGCGTCAGATACGGTCCAAGCGTCTGCGCGTTCCAGCGCTCCTCAAAGAAAGCATCCAGGTCGCGCGGCGGCGCCGCCACCCGCGTCGGCTCATCAAAAACCGTCTCCACAAGCGCGCGCGCCGCCTCGGCCTCCAGCGTGGTCCGGGCATAACGCGCCGGCACGCCGGCCGCCCTCAGCATCGCGATCAACAGGCTGGCCTGATCCAGGGCGTTGCCGTGCTCACTCCAAAGCGTCCCGCGCGCCCCGCGCAGGCTGCCCGCGTACACTTCGTACCCGATCTCATCGCGCACAAAGTCCTTGATCCGCGCCAGATCCCCGTCCAGCGAGGCCACAAACGCCAAAACCTCCGGGTCGGCGGCGTCCGCATCCACCGTCGGCGCCAGAAAAGGCCCCAACTCAGGATCCTCAGGGGCGTCAAAGACCGCCAGCGCCTGCTCGGCCCTCAACGTTCCTCCAACGCGCGCAGACACACTGGCCCCCGTGTCCGCACCGCCCTCAAGGGTCAACCTCACAGTGGCGCTCTGACCCGGCGCGATGTCGCCCAGCGCCCACACCAGACGCTGGCCTTCAACCCGTGCAGGGGGCTGCGACGACACCAGCGTCGTTCCCGGCGCCAGACCGTCGCTCAGCACCACCTCCTGGGCCGCCTCAACCCCCACATTGGCCACCACCAACGAAAAGCTGCGCCGCCCCTGGTCGTCGACCTCCACCGCCAACGGCGTCGGCCACACCGCGACCTCCTGGGCCAGCGCGGCGCTCGCCGTGCACCACACCCCAAAGGCCACCGCCAGACTCAGCACAACCCTCATCGCCTGCTTCAACATCGCACCTCTCCAGCACAACGCATCCTCCCCGCAAACCTGGGACCGCAGGCCAACAGGAGGACGTTTCAACGCACTCAAAAGCAAAGCGGCCCCCCAAAGCCAAAGGCTTTGGGTGCGCCATCAAGATTCAGTGTGCCCATCAACTGCACAGCGTGGGTATTACTTCGTATTACTCAGCCACCCCAGCGCACGCGCCCCGAACCCCAACGCCCATCTTGATGCTTGGTCAATTGGGCAGTTCCACCCACATCAGACCACATATTTGCAGAATCCGACCTATGCCGCGTTTGACCAATAAACGCAAACCACCACCCTCACGTGCAACCCCCCATAGCGCGCTCACAGGCCCATAAAATGGCCTCAACAAAACAATACTTAACACTCCAAAGCGCCGCGTTGCCTTAAGCTTGGTGACAGGGACATCAAACCCATTGTGGCCCTCACCACAGACCGCCCCAAAAGCCCGTGGTGCCACAGTGGCGCTCCCCAGGACCGGGGCATGACCCCCCTCATGCCGCCACACACCAAGAGGCCAGCACCATGAACACCGGACTCCAGCGCCCTACACCCCGGAGGAACAACCCATGAAACAATGGTTGACCCTCCTGGCGTGGGTCATCGCCCTGACCACCCTCATCCCAGAAGCCGACGCCACCCCGCTCTACATGGCCCGCTCTGGACGCACCTGCGACAACTGCCACAGCCTGCCCAACACCTGGTTTGATCCGCCCGAGGTCTGGCGCCGCAAGTGCACCTTGAGCTGCGCATCGTGCCACGTCGACCCCAACGGCGGCGGCCTGCGCAACGTCGGCGGGCGCTACTACGGACGCAGCACCCTGCCCATGTACTGGGCCGTTGAACGCCCCCTCGACGACCGCACCTTTGAAGAACTGCGCGAATTCCTCGGCCCCGACAACGAACCCACCTCCGCCCCCGCCTCAGGCCCAGCGCAGCCCGCAGATCGTCAAATGGATCCTCGCCCCCCCGGTTCACCTGAACCCAACGCAGGACCCAACTGGGGACGACCCTTGCTGGGCAGCTCCGAAATGTCCTGGCTCGATGGGCGCTACGGCGACCTCAACGCCGACCCCCTCTTCCAGGCTGGCGGCGACTTTCGACTGGGCTTCTGGAGCGCCGGACCGCTGATCTTCCCCATGCAGGCCGACTTCCACGCCGCCGCCCACCCCGTCGAACACCTCACGCTGGCCACCACCGTCGGCGTCCGAGGCGACGCCGAGGGCTTTACCGCCACCGCCGAAGGCGACCCACCCATCGAAATGCGCGATGTCTGGCTCATGACCCACGAGTGGCCCGCGCTAAGCTACGCCCGCGTCGGACGCTTCCTGCCCGCCTTCGGACACCGCGTCGAAGACCACACCGCCTACACTCGCCGCCCCTTTGGACTGAGCCAGGAAGACCCCGGAAACCGCGTCCTGGGCGCCGAAATCGGCTTCACAGGCAACTACCCCTATGCCAGCGCCATGGCCTTTGTCCCCGTGGAGCGAAACAACGGCGGCAACCCCTTTGACGCCGCAGAAGGCTACGGCGGCGCCCTCAACGTCGGCTACCGACACATGGGGTGGTCGCTGGGCGCCAGCGCCATGCTCCGAAACCGCCCGCTCGACAACGGCGGCGACACACTCGACGGCTCCGTCCAATGGTCCTTCAACCCCTGGTACTACTGGAAGGATCTCCCGCTGACATGGCTGGGCGAAGTCGCCGTCGGACGCCTCCAAAGACCCTTTAGCGGACGCAAAACCACCCAGATCGCCACCTATCAGACCCTCTCGTGGACCGCCAAACGGGGTCTGGCGCTTCAACTGCGCTACGACTTCTGGGAGCCGGACCGAGAAGTGATCGACGACGCCATCCACCGACCCGGCGTGGCCGCCGAGTGGATCATCATCCCAGGCGTCACCCTGCGCGTGGACCTGCGCGTCGGCATCCCCGAAGCTGGCGGCGGAGAACCCCCCGCCGATCTCTTTGCGCAACTCCACTACTGGTTCTAAGGAGGGAGATTCCATGCGAACAACGCTCATCATCACACTCTGGCTCGCGATGGCATGGACGGGCTGTGCCGGTGAAGGGACACTCGAAGAGGTCGATCCCGACGCCGCCCCCCAAACCCCCACCTACGCCGAACACATCGCCCCCATCATGAAGCACCGCTGCACCGCCTGCCACGCCCCCGACGCCCAACCCGGCGAAGTTGAAGGCTACGGCTACGAAACCTGCGACAAGGTGGTCCTTTACTGGCAAAGCATCGAAGACACTGTCTTCAAAGTCAGCTCCATGCCCCCCGCCGGCGCCGAGCGGCTGACCTCCAGCGAAAAACTCACCCTGCGGCGCTGGGAACGGCAGGGCCTCGACTGCGGCAACAGCCCATAATACCAAGCTGCAGACGTCCGACCGACTTTGTCTGCAACTTGGCATAACACCGCAAGGACACCCCTCTTGGCTTGAAAATTCACGCTTTGATGCAGCCGCGCCGAACACCTTGGGCGAACGCCACTGTAGACCACCGAGGTGAAGCATCATGACCGTCTCTCAGGACAAATCCGCGATCGCCGCGCTGCATGACCAATCCCAGGGCCGCCCTTTTAGAGCCAACGCCCGACGCCGACCCTCGCGGCCGTCCGCACCGCCCCAGCAAGCCCAAGACGACAAGTCCATGCTGGTCCTGGGCCACGCCGATCGGCACACGGGCAAAGAGCGCGGCTTTCAGCACGGCTTGCTGGACGCGTTTGAGTCTTCGGGGCTCTCGACCGCCATGCGGCTGCAAAACTTCCCGTCGTTTGTCCGCCGCCAGGACATCGCCCGTTTTATGGCCCGCACCGAGATCTTCAAGCAGATCCTGGGGGTCAACGGCAGCATCGTCGAGTGTGGGGTCTTTGCTGGCGCGGGGCTGATGACCTGGCACCACTGCTCGGCCATCTTTGAGCCCTACAACCACTCCCGGCGCATCTTTGGCTTTGACACCTTTGAGGGCTTCCCTGGCCTGTCTGATGAGGACGGCCAGGAGAGCAAACACCTGCACGTGGGCGGCCTGAAGGCCTCGGACTCGATGCAAGAGGAGCTGGACGGCATCATCGAACTCCACGACAAGAACCGGCCCCTGGGACACATCCCCAAAGCCCAGCTCATCGCCGGAGACGCCTGCCAGACCATCCCGGACTTTGTCCAGGACAACCCCCACGTGCTCATCAGCCTGCTCTACCTGGATTTTGACATCTACGCCCCCACCAAGGCCGCCCTTGAGCACCTCTATCCAAGGGTCGTGCGCGGCGGCGTGGTGGCCTTTGATGAACTCAACTGCCCGGACTTTCCCGGCGAGACGGTGGCGTTGATGGAGTCTCTGGACATGCGGCGTGTGGAGTTGAAGCGCTTTGCCTTTGACCCCTACATCTCGTACTTCATCAAAGACTGACGCCGACGCTCTGCTGGGCCTCGACTGCCTGAGACGAGGTCTGGGTGCTGTCTGTGGACACCAAAGTGTGGGACGGGGTGCTGCCGTGCAGTGAGGCGTGTGAGGCGATCGCGGGCCACACCCAATCGGCCACGGGCTCGGCCCCAAGCCACGGGGCGGCGCTGTCGAGCCGGGGCAAATCGGCGACCGACGTGTCGGGCTCTACAGGCACCTTAAAGGCGAGCCGTTGGACATCGGCGCCTTGTGCGGCCCGCTGACGCAGCTCCACGCAGACGGCGCTTTGGGTCTCATCAGGACGGGTCAAAAAGAGCTGAAAAGGCTTGGCCAGCTCGATGGAGGCACCTTGCTCAAAGCGCAGCGTGGTGTTTTCAAGGACAAGCGCGTCGTCCTCTTGGGGCAGCGGCTTGACCACGGGGCGCCCGTACGACGTGCGCCAGAGCCACCATGCCCCCATGATGGTAGGCAAAAGCGCGTTGACCACGAGCATGAAAATGCCAGCGCCAAGCTGGAGTGACTTCACAAAGGGCGCCGCCAGCACAAACACCAGCGATATGCCAATCGCCACCGCAAACCCCAACAAGAGGCTGTGCTGAAAAAAGAAGCGCAGGGCAAAGGCCTCGAACCGCTCGGTGGCCGTGGGGCGTTTGGGCGTAAGGTTCCTGGAGAGCACCGCCGCGCGCCGATGCCCACCAATGGGTTGGACCGGCAGCGGGCGGTGGGCCAAAAGGCGAGCGGCCTCGCGCTCTTGTCCGGGCAATTGCGCGGGTCGCAAGATGGGGACAGCACGGTCCAAAAAATGGCCGAGCTTGGCGGCAACGGTGGCGATGTTCTCTTCGTCCGTCCAAGCCGCGTGGATGCGCAACTGGTTGCCCTCAGACTGGATCTTGATCCCCTCGCTGCGGGCTTGTTCCAGCTTCGGCATGGCCCCAAGGTGCTCATCCCAGAGTTGGCGCAAACGCTCCAGATCACCGTCGGAAGCTTTGGTCCTGCTCCAACGCAAATCCATGGTCATACGCTCCCCATCATCCTGGACGCGGACACGAAGATCGACCTCTGAGGAGGGCGCCAGCGGCACACACACCTGCCACTGGGGGTCGAGCGCGGTGGGGTCATGGCTGAGGGTGGTCTGGGCGTTGGGGTTGATCGCCGCCAAGCGACACAAGACGTGGTGAACCACATCCCAACCTGGGTTGAGGCTAACGCGACGGGCCTGTCGCGCATGAGGAAAACGCTGGTAGATGAGCCAGGGCAGTCCCAGGGCAAAAAAGGAGCTGAGGCAGGCGTAGCCCAGGAAGCCCCATAAAATCACATGGACCCAGGCATCCCGGATTTTGCCAGGGCCGTTGGGCCACAGGTCGCGTGCCGCGGTGCGGACCATCATCTGTCGGCAGGTGGCGACGTGAAGAATGTCGAGTCCGGGGATGCTTTTGGAGTCGTCAAAGAACCCGGGCGGGGCAAGCCGATCAAAAGCAGGAGAGACCACGTTGGGGGACCTTGGTTGGGGTCTGTCTGACCATTGAAACCAAGGGGCAATGGTCAGACAGAGGCGGTTAGGCGCGGCGGCGGCGCAGGCCCCACACGAGCGCCATCAAGCCGAGCCAGAGCGCGGTGCCGCCCATCGGAGCGCGCGGCGAGCTGGCCTGGGCGCAGGAGGCTTGCTTGACCTGGCTGCTGGTGCCGATGGCGTCGTTGGGGTCCTCTTCTTGATCGCCACCGTTGCCGTTGTTGTTGTCCACCGGGGGATCATCGATGGGGGGCGGCGGCGCGGCGTCCTCTTCGGGCTCAGGGACGTCGGCAGTGGGCGTGGCGTCCTCTTCTTCCTCGGGGACATCGGGCTCGATGACGTCTTCCATGGGAGGATCGGAGACATCGGCGTCGGGCATCCCCGCGTCGGGCATGGGGGGCTGGCCATCAAGGCGCTCAAAACGCAGCCCATCGACCATGATGTGGCGCTCCAGGTCCGACGACTCGCCCGTGTTGTCAAACACAGACACGGACTGGTCTTCCCCGACCGCAAACTCAAACTCGCCCACAGTCACCCAGCCATCGGGTCCGGGCTGGCTCTGGTCGACACGCACGGTGTCTTCGGTACCGGCGTGGCGAACGGTGTAGATGGCCTGCTGGGACTGGGCGTACTCCGGGACGTTGTTGATGGAGACCCGGTAGCGGCCCGCTTCGGTGAAGTTCAGGCGCCAACGGGCCCAGTTGCCGGGCGAATCGTTGGTCCAGGCGTTGGTCCAGTAGAGATCGCCCTCAATGCCGGCGTCTTCGACGTAGCGCCAGAAACGGGGGTTGCCCTGGAGGCTGAAACAGCGGGTGTTGTTGTCCAGCGTCGCGCCGTCGGGGGCGATCGCGGGACAGGGCTCGGCCTCCATGCCGATCAACTCTTCGTACGAGCGGATCAGGGACATGTAGGTGGGCACATAGGCGTTGCCAACCCCCTCGACGTTCTGGTTGAGGTCGTAGTGGAGGTGGATGGTGGTGGGCGTGCCGCCAAAAGCGTTGGAGACCAGACCCAGGCGGTCGCCTTTGTTGACGCGCTGGCCTCGGGTCACCGCCAGCGTGCCGGGATCCATGTGGAGGTAGCGGTGCTTGGTCCCGGTGTCGCTCATCAGGTTGACCGAGTAGGTCCCGATGCTGGTGATGGTGCCGCTCTCGGCCGCCACCGCCCAGTGGGCCTTGTCGGTGCAGGTCGCCGGGCGAATGTCCTGGCCCTGGTGGCCGGTGCCCGAAGGACAAAGCGGCATGTTCCAGGAGCGGGACTCACAGAAGTTGTCAGACCAGGGAAAAGCGTAGTTGTTGGGGTCGCACTGACCACCGCCCGGACCCTGAAAGCCACCGTGGCCGTAGATCTGAGAGTTGGCGTAGGACGGGGCCTCTTCGATGGGGTGACGCATGCCGGGGACATAGACCCGATCATCGGCACGGCCCGAAACGTTGCCCCCTTCGAGCTGTCCGGGGGGGTTGTAGGAGAATTCGTCGGCGTGGGCCGTGATGGCCAGCGCCAGGATCGTCAGCAGCGCGGCGGCGTTGAGCATCCTCTTCATTGTTTGCCCCCCACCATCACAAGCTCTTCAAAGAGCGAGAGCGCAAAGCGATCATCGGCGCAGCGGGCGTCCTGCGATGGCCGGGCGCACTCCACTTCCATGATGTAGGACGCCCCAAAGCGCTCAAAAGACACGCTCACGATCATGTGTGTGCGGCTGGTTCTGGGCTCGCCGGGTTTGGGCGCCTCATCCCCAAATTCTTCGACCAGATCGGGGCGCTGATGGGCGATGGAGTACCCATGAAGGGCGACATTGAGCCCGTCGGCGTCCATGGCCGCGGCGTACCAACCGGGACCTTTGGTGATGAAGGCGCTGCTGGAGAGCGAGGCGGTGCGCGGCAACAAGACTGGCATGGGGACGGCGTCGATTTGGGACTGAAGCCCTTGCTCCAAACCCAGCTTCACGCGCGCATCGTTGGCCGCCTGCCAATCCAAGGTCACTGGGACCACAGAGACACGGGCCTCATTGAGCTTGGCCTGACGCTCAAAGACCGAATCTTCTTTGCCCGCCTTGACGGCCTGCTCTTTGGCCTGGGCCGATACACCAGGGGTCCGTTCCTGGGTATGGCAACCCCATAAGACCGCACAGGCTGTCACACCCACAGCCGCGATCTTCATTGTCCTGCTTTGCATTGCTCTCCTCAGT
Source organism: uncultured Pseudomonadota bacterium (assembly GCA_937123825.1). Lineage (GTDB taxonomy): Bacteria > Myxococcota_A > Bradymonadia > Bradymonadales > CAKZKQ01. The sequence continues at coordinate 4,237 of CAKZKQ010000430.1, read as the reverse complement.
GGTAGCGCCAGCAACCGAGCACATTGTGAACGTTTGTGTTCCAAGGCGCAAGCTCGCCCGTACCCACAAGGGCGTCAGGGAGGCGCCAAATCGGCCCCCAAAGCGCCATTCCACACATTAAAATGAGGATAATCGGACCTGCTGTTGCAGCGTGTCGGTCTCTTGCCTACCCTGTCACTGAGAAATCTGCGCTGAGCCCTATATGTATCTGTGGCCTGGGACCAATGGTGGTGACCGATGAAAAAATCGTTGTGGATGGGGATGAGTGCGGTGTTGATGGTCTCTTTGATGGCCTTGAACACCGGCTGTGAAACCGAGAACCCCGGTGCCATTGATGTCATTGAAGGGGAGGACAACAACGACCCCAACAACGATGACAACAATGACGACAATAACGACGACAACAACGACGATAACAACGACGACAACAATGACGACAACAACGACCCGCAAGGGCCGTTGGTGCGTTTTGTAGAGCCGATTGATGGCGCCACCGTCACAGGTCCGATTGAAGTTCAGGTTGAAGCCCAGGATGACCAGGGGCTGCAAGAGGTGTCTTTGTTGGTCGATGGCGAAGCGCTGGGCAACTTCACCGAGCCGCCTTTCAGCGCCTTTTGGAACACCGATGAAGCCGCTGAGGGCGTCCACGTGTTGGAAGCGGTCGCCACCGACACCAGCCTTGGGAGCGCCACGGCGCAAATCGAGGTCACCGTCGATCGCACCCCTCCAGAGGTCATCATCGCCGCTCCTGCGGTCGATGCGTTGGTCTCTGATGAGTTGACCTACGACGTGGACATCCAGGACGACGGCGGCGTGGTGGGGGCGTTGGTGCGCATCGCTGACACCTTCTTGCCCGAGATCGAGTTGGGCGCCGAGGGGGGTCAGGGCGTTGTGGACGTGTCCGACTTGCCAGCGGGGACCTACACTCTGGTGGCCCGCGCTGTGGATCGCGTCGACCTGACCGGCGAAGACACGCGGCAGTTTGTGGTCGACCGTGCGCCGACCGTCACCTTTGTCTCCCCCGAGGCTGGCACCACCGTCACGGGTCCCATCGAGTTGCGCGTTGAGGCGAGCGACGATGTGGCGCTGAGTCAGGTGGCGCTGGAGGCCGACGGAGAGCCCCAGGGCGTCTTTGGTGAGGACGGCACGCTGATTTGGACCCCGCCTGTGAGCAACGGGCCGGTGGAGCTGCGCGCTGTGGCCACTGACAGCGTAGAGCAGACGTCTTTTGACACACTCACCGTCGATGTTCAGCGGCTCTTCAACCTGGAGCTGCAGCGCTGCGCGCCCACGTGCGAAGCGCTGAGCAACGGCGATGTCCTCAGCGGTCAGGTGCAGTTGCGCGCCGAAGCCTTTGAGGCCGACGTGGTCAGCGTTGAGTTTGCGCTTGGGCAGCGCACCTTCGCCGACGATGACACCGCCCCCTTTGAGGCTCTGCTGGACACCACCGAGTTCATCGACGGGCCGGTCCTGATCCGAGCCGTGGCCGAAATCGAGGGTGGCGCCAGCGTGGAGTCGGCCGTCACCGTGCGGTTTTCCAACTGCGACCTGGACGGTGATGGCGCGCTGTCGGAGCGCTGCGGCGGCGATGACTGCGACGACGATGATCCAAGGCGCGCACCTGAGTTTGATGACACCCTGGGCGATGGGATCGACCAGAACTGCGATGGCCTTGACGGGGTGGACTTTGATGGGGACGGCTTTGCCTCGGTGTTCTCGGGCGGCGGCGACTGCGATGACGACGACGACGAGATCTTCCCCTGCCCTGGCGACCCGCTGGGCGTGTGCGCAGACCGCGACACCGACCCCAACAACTGCGGCCAGTGCGGCAACCGGTGTGAGACGCTGCTGAGCTGCATCGACGCCGAGTGTGTCTGCGACGATGAAGCCTGTGAACCGGGCGACCCCGAAGACTACGACTTTGATGTCCCCGCGACCTTCTTCAACACCATTGAGATCATCACAGACGCCAACGAGGGCCTGGATCTGGACGAGGACGGCGAGCCCGACAACGCCTTTGGTCCCATGATGGCCAACCTTGGCCAGGTCATCGGCACCGACATCAACAGCCAACTGCGCTTCTTGATCAACAACGGACAGTTGGCGCTGGGGGCGACCTGGCCCGACCTGGAAGACCTCGACGACATCTCCAACGTGGACGCCCTGGACATCGACATCTTTGAACTCGATGACGTCGACAACAACCCCCGCACCCGCGACGCCTACCGCGCCACGCGGGACAGCTTTGTCCCGGGCTTCAGCCTTCCCCGCACGCGCTTCATCGACGCCTCCATCACCGACAACCAGCTTCAGGCCGGGCCCGTCAACGGCTTTGTGATCCTGATTCCGCTGGGGGACATTCCGCTGGCGCTGACCATCGACAGCGCGACGGTCACCGGCGAGGTGGACCTTGATGAACTGGGGGTCAGCATGGAGGAAGGACGAGTTGGTGGAATCATTACGTTGCGGAGCTTTGTGGATGCCATCAACATCTACCTTCGATCCAACTTCTGCTCGTGCCTGGAGCTTGAGGGTCCGATGATCGATTTGGATGCGGGCAACGGCCCCCGCTCTTGCGTGGGTGATTTTGAGACGCGCACCTGCGAGCAGCGCGGGCAGGACTTGTGCGCCGCCATCGCCCAGAACTGCGGGCTCTTTATGCTGGTCTTGCCCAGCCAGGCGGACATCGACACCGACTCAGACCGCCGCCCCGACGCGTACAGCGTTTATCTGGCCTTGGAGGGCGAAGGCACCGACATCGAGGGGGTGACACCTTGAGCCGTGCGCCCTGGCACGACCGGCGCATCGCCGCCATCGACCCATTTGAGGCCACCAGCACCGAAGGTGGCCAGCCCGAAGTGGAGCCGCACCAGGTCCAGATGACCGACGCCGACATCGCCGCCATCTGGAGCAGCGTCGAAGATCTCTACCGCACCGGCCTCCATCCAGCCATTGGGCTGTGCATCCGCAAACACGGGCACGTCATCATCGACCGGGCCATTGGACACATCCGGGGCAACGCCCCAGGAGAAGCTCCCAACGCCCCCAGAATTCAAGCTCGCCCCGACTCGCTCTTCAACATCTTCTCGGCCTCCAAGGCGGTCACCGCCATGCTCATCCACCTGCTTGATGAGCGCGGCGTGGTCAGCGTGGACGATCCGGTGGCCAAGTGGATTCCGGAGTTTGCGCGCCACGGCAAGGACTGGATCACGCTGCGCCACGTGCTCTGCCACCGGGCGGGCATCCCCAGGATCCCGCGCGACCGGGCGCGGTTGGAGATGCTCAGCGACTGGGAAGGCATCATTGAGCTGCTCTGTGATTCGGCGCCGCAGCACCGCATCGGCCGCACGCTGGCCTACCACGCGCTGACCGGCGGCTGGATCCTGGGTGAGGTCTTGCAAAGGGCCACGGGCCGCGACTTGCGGGAGTTTATCGCCACAGAGGTGATGTCGCCTTTGGGGATCGAGCACATGAACTATGGCACGACCCCGGAGAACCTGGATCGGGTGGCCCAGCACGCGCTGACAGGGCCGCCGGTCCTCTTTCCAATGACCAAGATCCTGGAACGGGCGCTGGGCGTGCCCTTTGAGCGGGCCATCGAATACTCCAACGATCCGCGCTTTCTGACCTCGGTGGTGCCGGCGGGCAACATCATCGGCACGCCCAACGAGGTGAGCCTCTTTTTTGAGATGCTTTTGCGCGGGGGCGCGCTGGGCGACGTGAGGGTGTTCTCAGAGCGGACGATTGAGCGTGCGACCGCCGAGCAGACCAACCGCGAGATCGACGTCACCTTTGGCATCCCGATGCGCTACAGCATGGGCTTTGTGCTGGGGGATCGCTGGGTGAGCATCTACGGGACGGACACGGCCGAGACCTTCGGCCACCTTGGCTTCACCACCATCACGGCCTACGCCGACCGCGCCCGGGACATCAGCGTCTGCCTGGCCACAAGCGGCAAACACTTCCTGACGCCCAGGCTCTGGCAACACCTGCAAGTGCTGCGGGCCATCAACAACCGCTGCGCAAAGGTGCCCCGCTAAACCGAGTCCCGCTCAAAACGAGCCAGCCAGGACGGCTCTCACAGCCCATTTCTTCGTCGTCGATGCTCGACGAACCCCCGGTTCGTCTGTGCCCTCATCGATAGTAGCGATGCAAAAGGTCTAAGAGATACCACTTTCCAGTGTCATCTCTTGAGAGTCACTGCCGTGACTCCAAGCCTTTCGCATCTCTCGAACTG